>CAJTWQ010000024.1 GCA_910579835.1 uncultured Ruminococcus sp. | reverse complement strand
CTTTGACAATTGACAATCCCAGTCCAGTCCCGACAACTTCGCGCTTATGATTTTCAGAGCGATAGTATTTGTCAAAAATCAGTTTGATCTTTTCTTCTTCAATGCCCTCGCCGGTATCCTGAACTTCAATAAGAACGCCGTCGTCAAGATTAATTTGCCTTACAAAAACCTGCTTGTCCTTTCCGGTATAATTTATAGCATTATTTATCAGGTTGTAGATAACCTGCTCAATTTTAACAATATCGCAGTATACGATTTTTTCACCGTCAGAAGAAAACTGAATGCTGTATCCCATTTTCTCTGAGATACCCTTAAATCTGTCTATTATATCCCCAAGCTTGCTTTTTATTTCAAATTCTGTTGGATTAAGCTTCTGCTTTCCGCTTTCAAGCTTTGACAGATCAAGAATATCGTTTACCAAAAGAGCAAGACGGTCGGTTTCGTTAATGATTATTTCCAGATGTTCGTTTCTTTTGACAGGATTATCCCCCGAAAGGTCGCGTATCATCTCAGCGTAAGCTTTAAGCATTGTCAAAGGCGTTCTTAGATCATGTGAAACGTTGGCAATAAGATCACGCTGCATGGTATCCACGCGGGACAGTTCTTTTTCGGCATAAGTCAAAGTATCCGCCAGCTTTTTTGATTCAAGATATCCTCTGCCGTCGAAATGCGTCCCGAAGTCGCCCATAGCAAGTTTTTCCGCAGCTTTTGTAATATTGGTAATGGGCTGCGCAATTCTCTTGGAAAGGTAGAGGGAGATCATAAATGCAAGTATTACCAGCAGCACCGTAGTAAACATCAGCTGTCTCTTGATTATGGAAATTGTCGCTCCTACAGGCACCAGAGCCGAATTCAGAAGAAGATATCCCTTAGGATTTTCAGGATCTCCTAATGCGCACCCGAAAATCAGCATATCGCAGTCGCTGCGGCTGTTTCTGATTTTATATCTTATTTTTCTGTCGGAACTTTCCAATATGCTTGTTATATAAATCTGCGTTCTATTTTCTCTGCCGTGTATCAGGCAGTCCCCGATAACATCGCTTGAGTAAATGGAACGCCTGTATCTGTCCAGCACTTCTATGCAAACATCGTGCTTAACAGCTACATTGTCAATATATTTAACAAACTGCGCCGGCTCCATTTTTTCATAGGATTCAGAAATTTCATCCAGACATTCTCCTGCCGCCCTCGTTTTCACAGATTCATAAAATTTTTCAAGAAAGAGTATCTGGAATATCCACAACAGAATAAAGACTGCAATGGTAAAGGCCATAAAATAGATCCATATTTTATATTTCAGAGGAATTCTGCTGTTGAAACTTTTAAGCTTTTTAATCGGCTTCAAACTTATATCCCATTCCTCTCAGTGTAACTATAAATTTTCGGTATTCTCCAAGACTGTTTCTCAGCATTTTTATATGAGTGTCTACCGTTCTGTCATCACCGAAGAAATCGTATCCCCAGACTTCTTCAAGAAGTTTGTCTCTGGAAAGAGCTATATTTCTGTTCTTTACCAGGAAAAACAGCAGGTCATATTCCTTTGGAGTCATAGCGGCTTTTTTACCGTTGACATAGACCTCTCTGCCCGAAATGTTTACCTCCAGTCTGTCAAACACATACTTATCCGGCTGGGATGCTGCCGCAGACTGAGTGCTGCGCTTAATTACAACTTTAACTCTTGCCATAAGCTCTTTAGGTGAAAAGGGCTTTACCACATAATCGTCAACGCCGATTTCAAAGCCGAACAGTTTGTCGTATTCTTCTCCTCTTGCTGAAAGCATTATAACAGGAATATTCTTTTTCTTATGTATCTCCTTGCAGGCCGAATATCCGTCAAGGCGAGGCATCATAACGTCCATGATTATAAGGTCATAGTCATTTTCAAAGCAAAGATTCACAGCCTCCATGCCGTTTTCCGCTTCGGTAACTTCGTATCCTTCAAATTCGGCATATTCACGGACAACCCTTCTGATATTGACCTCATCGTCAACAATTAAAATGTGCGCCATATTTTACCTCCGGAATCAAAATCATCGTCCGAAAAGCTCCGGACAAGCTTGTATATATTTATATAATAAAATTATATCATATGAAAGTGTTGATTCTGTGAAATTTTCTTGTGTGTTTATGGTAAATTCACGGATTATATGGAAAATAAATACTGAAATACTATTTTTTCACAAATTTAAGGGAGGAAAGAACCTTAAATCCGTTCATTTCCAGTATAACAAGTATAGTATTTTTATATTATTATATCATATTCAAATAAATTCAAATCTTTTGCACGTTTTGCATATAAATAACCATCTTGTTTATAAACGGTTAGGTGGTTTTAAACAACAATTATTTATTAAAAAATAAAAATAATTATTTTCTCTTGACATTTGCACTATTTAAGTATATAATTAATAAGGTGATTGCTGATGTGGCACAGTCGGTAGCGCAACGCCTTGGTAAGGCGTAGGTCGTCGGTTCAAGTCCGATCATCAGCTCCATACTTGTGGAACAAAATAGATGTTCACCCCTCAAACCGCCTATTTAGGCGGTTTGTTGGCATTTTAGGGGCGAAAAATTTATGGTCAAAACCGTAGATGCTTTTTTTGATTTTTGGCTCAAAAAAGGATTCGAACCGATGCAGAGGAAAATTTT
Source organism: uncultured Ruminococcus sp. (assembly GCA_910579835.1). Lineage (GTDB taxonomy): Bacteria > Bacillota > Clostridia > Oscillospirales > Ruminococcaceae > Ruminococcus. The sequence continues at coordinate 23,039 of CAJTWQ010000024.1, read as the reverse complement.
GGAGAATTTCAAGGCAGATTTGAGAAGAATGATCTTAAATCTGCCTTTTTTTAATATATAAATAATGTAGAATTTTTAAAAGCCGTTTTGTCTAATATCACCAAAAGTGACATCATAGGACAAATTATCCTCGCAAGTATTTTCTTGATTTTCAGGAATATAAACTATGCGAAATGTCCTGTGCGGTCACGCACTGATGTTAGGAATAATCGCCTGCATCGTGCCAACCGCCTGAAACATCAATTTTTTCTGTTGTGCCATAGACCGTTGCAAGAGAGGTATGACAAGCCTTGACACCAAGAAACTCAAAGAGGGTAAATTTCGCTTGCAGGAGCTTGATATGCTTATCCAAAACATTTATGAGGACAAAGTTCTCGGCAAGGTGTCTGAAGATGTGGCAATGAAGCTGATCACAAAATACGAAACCGAACAAAAGGATTTGTCCTTAGAGGTTACTGATCTGGAAGAAAAATTCTCAACGATCAGACAGGATGCAGAAGATGTGACCCTGTTTATGGAACGTCTGAAAAAGTACACCGATGTGCAAGAGCTTACTCGTGAAATGTGTCTGGAGCTTATTGAGTATATAGCACTTGATGCTTATGTTGAGGGACAGCCTCGTAATATCTACATATACTACAAGCTGCTTGACGAACCTCTGAAAGACAAAAGAAGCCTGTTTTAAGGTGTATTTACGTTATTTATCAATCATACGAAAGTGTGTTACTATTTGGCAAGGGGACTACGCTTGAGATATACACGCATCTTGATAATCAGCACAAGGTAATCTTTCGGTGCTTTTGTTTTAATATGTTCTCCGGGAAGTTTATATGTTTTATGCCCATTTTGCAATGTTACATTGCAAAATATCCGTAAGCTTTCTTTTTGAGATATTCTTCATCAGTAAATTCAGAATATTTATCACTTCCACCGTTTTTGTTTTATTCAAAATATTTTGTTTTCATTGCCTGTATGCGAGGGCTGCCGTTCCAGTATATTCATAAATTCTTCGCCGCTTACGGTTTCCTTTTCAAGAAGAAATCCGGCCAGTTCACGAAGCTTATCTATTTTTTCCGTAAGAATTTCTGCCGCTTTCTCGTGACATTTTTTTACAAGTCTGTTTACCTCGTCATCAATACCGGCTGCCGTTTCTGTCGAGCATATCAATGATGTATTTCCTCCAAGGTATCTGTCGTTTTCAGTTTCAAGTGCAATCATGTCAAAACTTTCGCTCATGCCGAATCTTGTTACCATAGCCCGTGCAAGCTGTGTAGCCTTTTCAATGTCATTGGACGCACCGCTGGTGCAGGTGCCGAAAATCAGCTCTTCTGCTGACCTGCCACCGGTTAGAACGGTGATCCTTGCCAGCGCTTCTTCCTTTGTCATAAGAAATTTTTCTCCCTCGTCGATCTGCATAGTATATCCGAGTGCTCCGGATGTACGAGGGATTATTGTGATTTTATGTACCGGTGCGGCATCTTTCTGCACTGCGGCAACCAGAGCGTGTCCTATCTCATGATACGCGATAATTTCTTTTTCCTTTGGAGAGATAACAGCGTTTTTTCTTTGATAACCGGCGATTACCACTTCCACACTTTCTTCAAGATCTGACTGAATTACCGTTTTTCTTCCGTTTCTGACAGCTCTGAGAGCGGCTTCGTTAATAATATTTGCCAACTCGGCGCCGGAAGCTCCGGCGGTTGCCCGCGCAATTGTTTTAAAGTCAATATTAGAATCGGCTTTTATTTTTTTTGCATGAACCTTTAGAATAGCTTCCCGGCCTGTCATATCAGGAAGCTCTGCCGGTATCCGCCTGTCAAAGCGTCCCGGACGGAGCAGCGCAGGGTCAAGGGATTCCGGACGATTGGTGGCAGCTAATATTACGACACCCTTTTTGCCGTCAAATCCGTCCATTTCAGTCAGAAGCTGATTGAGAGTCTGTTCACGTTCATCGCTGCTGCCTGTGTTTCCCTCACGTTTCTTGCCGATCGTATCTATCTCGTCGATAAATACGATGCACGGCGCTTTTTCGTTTGCCTGTCTAAAAAGATCCCGAACCTTTGCAGCTCCCATTCCGACAAACATTTCAACAAATTCTGATCCTGAGATCGAGAAAAAGGGTACGTCTGCCTCTCCTGCCACAGCTTGAGCCAGAAGTGTTTTTCCTGTGCCGGGAGGCCCTACGAGCAGAGCTCCTTTAGGAAGGGCTGCACCGATTTCAGCATATTTTTCCGGATCGTGAAGAAAATCAACGATCTCCTCTAAAGATTCTTTGGCTTCGTCCTGACCTGCAACATCTTCAAAGGTCTTGCCTGTCTGAGCTTTAACATATATTTTAGCGTTGCTTTTTCCAAAGGACATAGCGTTTCCGATACCGTTCATACGCTTATTTACTCCCTTGGTGAGCAGATACCACAGCAAAATAATCAAGAGTATGGGGAATATCCATGACAGAATAAATTCGGAAGCAGGATTCTTTTTGTCTATACTTCCTGTAAAATCAACAGTTCCATTTTTATGCAGTCTGTCAACGAGCTGCCCGTCATCGAGCCTTGCCGTTGAATAGCGCTGCTTTTTGCCGCTTTTATCGTTTATTTCAAAAATTATGGAGGATTCTCCAATTTCTGCCTTTGAGACGACGCCATTGTCCGCCTGCTCCAAAAAGAAACTGTAATCCGTTTCTTTAATATCCGTTTTTTTTACTGCTGGTATAACAAATGTGTTATAAAGTACCACAAGTAACAAAGCAGTAATTATGAAAACCGGATAATTCTTTTTGTTTTTGCTGTTGCCTTCCATTGGTAAAAGTTCAACTCCTTTTCTGAAGAAATTATAACATAAAACTATTGTAAAGGCAACCGGAAATTTGCGGAAAAAAGAAAATGCCCGTTTACGGGGCATTTTCAAGACAAATTTTTATTTTGCGGGAAACGAGGGAATAAGACCAATTAGATATTTCTGAATAGCAAGAGCGTCATTATTTGTTAATCCATCGCCGGTGTTGGCAACATCGCCGTTAAGAATACCTTTTTCAGTGATATGACTATCGTCAGAGCCGTTTACGCCGTATACATCGGGATTTCCGATAGACTGCATAACAAGAACCGCGTCGTTGAGCCTTACTTCACCGTTGCAGTTTGCATCGCCGTATTTAATATCTTTATCCGGATTATCAGTTTTGCCTGTATCAGGCACACTGCCGTCCGGTTCGATTCCGCCAACATGAACTCCGTCGGAATAAACGCAGATATTTTCGGTTTTTATCTCATTTCCGGTACCGAAGAACGCATCGTCCTCGGCATATATTTTAAGATCTTTGTAGCTTGGATCGTTTGTAGGATCCCATTTGTCACCATAGTACATTCCCAAGGTAAACTGGTATTTTTTGCCGGAATTTGCAATTGTGTATCCGTCCCACTTTATTTCTACATAGTAAGTGTCGTCAAGTTTCTCATATTTGTAAGGACCGCTGATTACGCCATCGGCAGGAGCTGCCTCAACCGCCGTCTGATCATAAAGCTCAGAGGGCTTTACGCTGTCAATGTTAGAGATCTCGGATGAATTGAAGTAGTAGCGGACTGAAATGTCTTTTGAAGCTTTTGTGGAATCGGTCATAACCATAAGAGAAACCTTTGTAACACCGCATCCGTCGGAATTAAGGTCGTCAATTCCGCAGGCGTTTACCCAGTAGTTATTTCCGCCGTTTTCATCGTTTCCGCTGAATGAGGGCTTGGGGGGAAAGTTCTTGGTGGGCTGCATTTCGTCTGTACCGAAAAATTCGTACAAACCGGCGCAGGCACCGACAAAAGCAGCGTTGTAGTCAATAGTTACTTCGTTGTATACCCAGTCCTTGGTGATGTCGTTGTGCTTATCTTCAGCGTCCGGACCGCCTGCAAGTGCGCCGTAAAGAACATATCTGTGCTCATCTGGGTCTTCACATTTGGTGAGTCCGGAGCATGCTCTGTGGTGCGGATATTTGACAGAATTTTCATTATATCCCACAATATACGAGCGTCCCAAGGGATTATCGCCCATGATATATTCCATCTGTCCTTTTGCCCATTCGCTGAATTTGCCGGGCTTACCGTTGTTGTTGTACTTATCGTAAACGAGGGCTACCAGTTGACCGGCTGTATTGTAACGTGCCGAACCCCATGTATCCATCCACCAGTAACCGGCAGGAGTAAGAGTTCCCGGAGATCCACTCATGTAGGAATTCACGGCTTTTTCAATGGATTTCCATGCGTCCATATCTTCATAAGGACTTTTTCCTGCTGCTTCCTTGTATTCTTCTTCAAAATTCGGGTAAACATGTTCGCCCTCTTTTGCAGGAGTATCGGCGGTAATTTCAGCGATAATACACTGAGCTCCTCCCCATACATCGTTCCAGCAGTGAACGTAGCAAGGGGCGGCATAGTAATCGTAGGCGGTATAGATTTCTTCAAGATACTTGTGTTCGCCAGTTATTTTGTACATCCATGCGCAAGCCCAGCAGTAATCGTCCTCCCATTTTGAAGAACGATAATAAGATTTAGGGCCGTCCTCGTTCACGGAGAGCATCTTTGGATTTGAAATTGCAAAATCCATAAGAGCCGTTGCATAATCGAGGGATTTTTCAGCATATTCAGGATCTGTATCCTTGAAGTTAAGATAATTGATAGCAAGTGAAGCCGCAGCGGACGCCACATAATCTGTATATGGCTTTTCGGCGGTGAGGAAAAAGGCGGGTCTGCCCATTTCGTCTACCTCCGGAGAATTCCAGAAGCTGTGGTCAATATCTCCGTCGCCTACCTGATAACAGTGAGCGATTACCGTTCCGTTATCGTCACGGAAAGTGCATTTCATTAGATAATCGTTGAAGCAGCGGAGGATAGTTTCAATATGATCGTCCTGTCCCGTTTTCTTATACGCGTCTCGGAATTCATAATATCCCCAGCCAAGGGTTGACGCAGCATAGTTTTCTGGCATACCAAATTCAACATGATCTCCTGCATCGTGGAAACCGCCGGCAACATCAACGCAGCCGTCGCCGTCCGGATCAAGAACGTCTTTATATTTGTCGATAAAGCTCTGAGAAAGATTGGTTCCTACAAAATCAGTAATGCCTGCGACAAGCTTAACTTTGGCATCGTATGTATGACAGTCTCCTCTCCATGTATATCGGTTGTTCTCGTCAACCTCGGTACCGCACATATTGGCATCGTAGAAGTAGATAGAATATTGCAGAGCACGGGCAAAGTCATAGTCCAGACCGGAGTCATTGGCGAGAGAATCTTTGAGTTCATCCGCACCGTTTACGGCAGGCATCGGAAGCGCTGTCTGCGAGAGTGTTACTGCGCCACATATTACAGCTGCAATAAGTTTTTTTGATAGATTCATGATATTCCTCCTAATTATTTTAGTTCTGTTACGATATTGATAAGATATTTCTGGATTTCCAGTGCGTCAAGATTGGTAAGGCCGTCTCCGTTTCCTGCAACATCGGCGTTTACAGTTCCTTGTTTCGTAATATGTGTTTTGTCGCTGCCTGATATTCCATATACATCCGGATTTCCTATCGACTGCATAACAAGCACCGCGTCATTCAGCCTTACCTCTCCGTTGCAGTTTGCATCTCCGGCAAGATCTTTTTTCTTATCGGGGGGATTCTCGTTTTCGGTTATCGGGTAAGATTTGAGATCTGGAAGTTCGTCAAGTGTAATGCAGTATTCGCTGGTGTAGATTTCCACAAGATTGTCTACGGGATTATTTTGTTCACTGGTAAGATAATTTTTGTACCACGGGCAGAAATACAGCCATCCAGCTTTGTCATTGATAAGATTTTCCAGAGAGGGGATAGAGTCGTTTTCGGACATGGCGACCATTTTCTGACCGTTCGTGCTTTTGACGAGACTGTAAAAAGTTGAGGATATGGAACTGAGATTAGGCAGTCCGTCAACGGCGTTATACTTATCGTAGCCAATCATATCCACAACGTCGTTTCCCGGGTACCAGTCCGCCGAAGTCGGGAAAGTATATCCCGTCCACACCCATATAAGATTGTCGAGTCCATATTCGTTTGTAAGTTTGTCATAAAGCAGACGATAAAGATTTTTGCATGGTTCGGAACCTTCTGCACCCCACCAGAACCATCCTCCTTCAGCTTCATGAAGAGGTCTCCACAGAACAGGAACATCAGCTTCTTTCAGCTTGGTAAGCTCGGCGGCAATAGCGTCAATATCGGCTAAAAGCTGTTTGTTTTCCCATGTTCCGTCTTTCAGGGCATTGGTGATACTGAATGTTGTGAACGGCTTGTTTCCTGTGGATTCCACATAGAACGCAACATCGTCGCCGCCGTCCTCAGTGGAGGGGACATTCCAGTGCCATGTCAGGGCGGCTATGCCCTTATATTTGTTTGTCCATTCAATAGCCCGTTCGGGGGCGTGATCTATCCAGTTGGTGTCTGCACGGTAAGCCAGCAGGTCAATTCCCCGGATAGCCGGCTGTTTGCCTGTTTTCTCTAGTATATATTGGAACTCATCTTCATTGTCTTTTATAAATGTATCAGGGTCGTTCCAACTGTTGTAGTTGTGCTCTCCGCAGTATTCCTGCTGTCCGGAAATAATATGTTTTCCGTACTGATCGCAAAGATAGTTATACAGTCTTTTTGCGGAATCCGAGGCGTTGGGATTGGAGAGTTTCCTTGAAGGGGTTAGATTTGTAAGGCTTTCATCGGCGGGAGAAAGAGTAAGATAGTCGAAAAATGTATATCCCCAGTAGGCTTTCAGTTCTATGGTATTCTTTCCCTTTTTAAGATTTACTACGCCGCCGGAGGTCTCCTCAAATTCCAGATTGTGAACAAAGCTCAGTTCTCCTTGATTAACACCGTTTACCTGAAGATACTGTACTTTTTTGTTTGTATCATATGGTTCGCAGTAGCAGATATTCATTTCATAAAGTCCGGCTTCCGGTACGTCTACTTCAATGCTTACCGAGGTTCCTTTCTGATCGAGATAGGAAAAGCCGCTGCCGGAAAAACCTGTAAGATCCATTTCCTCTCCGCTTCCGTCCTCTTGGGTATTGCCTTTCCAGCCTTCGTTATGTATCTTTCCGCCGGAGGTTGAACCGTCCTCAAATTCATATTTCAGGACGCCGGTTTTCGCATACGCGGCGTTTTTCTCCGATACTGACGAAGAAAAAGAGTTTCCTGCCGTTAAGACTGCTGCTGCAATAGCGGCAGACAGAGATGAGCTTATGATTCTTTTTTTCATTATAATCACTTCCGTATCATGTCTTTTGATAATAATATAATTCTTTATCATACATTATAACATGTTTTTTATTAAAAATCAATAGTAAATATGAATAAACTTTATACATTTCATGATTCCGCAACATTTGATAAGTCGGATATTGGAAGTATTATTTTCGCTTGCTGCGGAATGCTGATATGATTGCTAAAATAAAAAAGAACAGTCCGGCAAATATAAAGATTTCCGGCAGATTAACAGGGGCGTTTTCGCTGTCCTGAGGAGCAAATGCGTCTGCCGCAGCCGGTTGTCCGGAAAAAGGAAATCCGTTTATCTGAGCATATTTATCCGCTTCCGAGTTTGACTTTCCGGTAATTGAAAAGGTATTTGTTAAGCCTTCGGAGCTGTAGCCGAAAGCTTGTATACCGATGGCCTCTACCGATTCCGGAATGTAGATTTCATGTATATTCGGGCAGCCGAAAAAGGCGAGATCTCCGACTTTTAACAGCTTTCCGCCGAGTGAGACATTGGAAAGGGCAGTACATTCTGCAAAACAGAACTGCTGGATTTCAGCAGTTCTCTGCGGAATTATGATTTTTTCAAGTGAAATGCAGTTACGGAAGCAGGATTCCTGGAGCAAGATCAGATTATCCGGAAGCACAGCCTCACGAAGCTGTATACAGCTTTCAAAGCAGCCCATACCGATTTCTGAAACGCTGTCGGGAATAATGATTTCTTCAAGAGATGTGCAGTCGAAAAAGCAGTGGTGTCCCATTTTTTCAAGTCCCTCTGGAAGAGATATTTGTATCAGAGAGCTGCATTTATAGAAGGCGTTGTCGCGTATCGCAACTACAGGAACACCGTCGATTTCCGGAGGTATATCGAGATTTTCCGGTTCTCCTGTAAATCCGGTGACCGTAGCTCTTCCATCAATGACGGTGTATGTTATTCCGGATTCTTTATCAGCGTATGAATTCGTCCCGGAAAAGAAAAATATTAAAACAATGATTGGAAGTATTATTATTTTTTTCATTTTGATCTCCTTGAAAAGTGATATGCATACAATGATTATAATACTTTTTTAATGCACAATTTGTCGAAGAAGAAGCATAGGATCAAAATCTCTAAATTGCCGTTCTGCTTGTTCTTCTGCCGCCATGCTCTGATGTCCTGTGATTTTGGGACTGGTGAATAATTTCCATTTTTCTGCCAATGATATTAACCGAAGGCAGATGTCTCCGCTTATTAAGCGGAGGCTCAAACAAAATTATGAGGTGGAAAAAATGAAAAAAAATCTTACATTTATTATGGCGGCAGGACTTATATTTACGGTTATTATTTCAAATTACGTCGGATTTGTCAGAGACGGAAGAAAGCTGGATCAGTTGAGGGAGAGCGTACTCAGGCTTCATATACTTGCCAATTCCGACAGCGAGGAGGATCAGCGGCTGAAACTTTGCATCCGTGACGCTCTGCTCGAACACAGCGGCGAGTTTTTCGGCAATGCCGCCGATCTTGAGGATGCGGAAAAAAATGTACGGGAAGCCATGCCGAAGATTGTCGAAACTGCTGAGGCGGTTCTTAGGCAGCAGGGATGCGGTTCAAGGGTGACAGCGAGCATTGAGGATATAGATTTTGACGAGCGGGTTTATGGCAATATAACCATGCCGGCAGGGAGATATAGAGCTTTGCGAATTGAGATAGGCGAGGCAAAGGGTCATAACTGGTGGTGCGTTATGTATCCTCCGCTTTGCATTCCGGCGGCAGAGGATGTAAAAAGCCGGAACGAAGAGGATTATTTTGAAGATGATGAACTTGATATAATGTATCATCCAAAAAAATATCGTGTTCGTTTTGCACTTTGGGATAAAATTACAGATATATTTGGCTGAAAATTGTGAAAGTATACAAAAAAGACGCTTATACTTGACAAATTGATTGGAACGGTGTATACTAAATTAAGTAAACAAAGCAGAACTATGCGTTCTCACCGCAAGGCGTCGCTTAAGCGGTCAATATGAAACATTCCGCGGTATTCTGCAATATCAGCGGTTAGGTGCGTATTGTGTGAGTGCGGATAATTTCTGCACTCATTTTTGTTTCAATATATAAAGTTGGAGGTGCTTGACTATTAGCAAACAGGAACTGCAGGTCAACGAAGAAATAAGAGATAAGGAAGTTCTCGTAATAGACGATGACGGAAAGAAGCTCGGAGTTTTATCTGCAAAAGAGGCACAGCAGATTGCCTTTGAAAAAGACCTTGATCTTGTAAAAATTGCTCCGCAGGCTACGCCGCCTGTGTGCCGTATTATGGATTACGGCAAATATTGTTTTGAGCAGGCTAAACGTGAAAAGGAAGCAAGAAAAAATCAGAAGATAGTTTCAATTAAGGAAATCAGAATGTTTTCCACAATTGACACTCATGATTATGAAACAAAGGTAAATCAGGCTGTAAAGTTTCTTCAGAACGGAGACAAGCTCAAAGTCTCGGTAAGATTCCGCAAGAGAGCTATCGCTCACCCGCAGTTGGGAGAAGAGCTGCTCAATCGTTTCAAGGAGGCAGTTTCGGCAGTCGGCACTGTGGATAAGCCGGCAAAAATGGAGGGGCGCAGCATAGTTATGTTCGTTTCGTCAAAGGCCGGTAAGTAAGGAGGATTATATAATGGCAAAGGTTAAGGTTAAAACTCATTCAGGCGCAAAGAAGCGTTTTAAGATTACAGGAAACGGTAAGGTTAAGTATCAGCACACAAACAAGAGACACAGACTTACACAGAAGGATACAAAGCGCAAGAGAATTGCCCGCAACGCAGGTGTATGCGATACGACTAACGCACCTACTGTTAAGAAGCTCGTTCCTTATATGTAATTTCGATCAGATAGTCTGACCGTTTTTTCGTAATTTTAATTTTGGAGGTATAAGATTATGGCACGTATTAAAGGTGCAATGATGACTCGTAAGAGAAGAAATAAGACTTTAAAGCTTGCTAAGGGCTATTTCGGCGCTAAGAGCAAACATTTTAAGATGGCTAAGCAGGCCGTGATGAAGTCTGGTAATTATGCATATATCGGAAGAAAGCAGAAGAAGAGACAGTTCAGGCAGCTTTGGATTACCAGAATTTCTGCGGCTGCAAAGCTTAACGGCATGAATTATTCTACTTTCATGAACGGCTGCAAGAAAGCTGGCATTACACTTAACAGAAAAATGCTCTCAGAGATTGCTATTAATGATGCAGCAGGCTTCACGGCTATTGCTGACAAGGCTAAGGCAGCCCTTTAATTCCGCTTAAAACACGCTCTTTTTACATAAACGAGCGTGTTTTGTTGTAAATGCCTATGATCTCCGGAGGTGTATGTACTATTGGAAAATATTATTACATCTAAAGACAATCCTGTTATCAAGCTGTATCAGAAGCTCTCAGCCTCAAAAAAGGAGAGACTTCAATACGGCTTGTTCGTATTGGAAGGACTTAGAATAGTTCAGGATGCTATTACAGAAAATGCAGAGCTTTCTGAGCTTATCTTTACCGCTTCAGCTTATGAAAAGTATGCGGATACGTTGTTTCAGGCTGATTTGAGAAATACAAGAGCTGTTGTTATTTCAAATGAGCTTGGAAAGAAAATTGCTTCAACTGACAGCACACAGGGAATATTTGCAATATGCCGAATGATTGCGGACGGCCCCCCCTTATTCGAGGAGAACGGGCGCTATATCATCCTCCATTGCATTCAGGATCCGGGGAATCTGGGTATGATAATCAGAACGTCTGATGCATTGGGCATTGACGGAATTATCTTATGCGGCTGCTGCGATCTCTACAGCCCCAAAGTAATTCGTTCCACTATGGGTTCGGTATTTAGGGCAAATATATTCATTGAGAATGATGAGGATGAGGTTTTTGCCCTTCTTGAAAAAAACGGTGTTTCTTCATCAGCAGCCGTTATTGACAAAGATGCACAGCTTCTTACAGAATGTTCTTTTGGAGGCAGTCATGCGGTATTTATCGGAAACGAGGGAAACGGTCTGCCTGCCGAGGTATCACGCCGCTGCGGCAGACGTATAATAATTCCGATGAACGGAAATATTAATTCTCTTAATGCTGCAATGGCTGCAGGAATAATAATGTGGGAACTAAAGAAAAAAGGTGGGAATGTTTGTGGATGATACAAGATATTGGGTCTGGCTAACAATGGTTTTCGGCGTGGGAAGCAGGCGTATATGGGATACGGTAAACATTTACGGAGATGCAGAGTCGGCTTATTCAGCCCTAATTTCAGGAGGCAGCGGTCTTTCCATAACTCAGACGGAAAAGAGAAATATTGGAAGTATTTCTTTAGAACAGGCTCAGGAATATATTGAACGGTGCGCCGGCAAGGGAATAGGCGTTATCGGCTGCGGAAGCCGGGAATATCCTCCTCAGCTGCGCAATATCTTTAATCCTCCGGCAGTGCTCCATTACAAAGGCAATATCGCTTGCCTTACAGGTACACGCACAATAACCGCCGTCGGAACAAGACGTCCGTCAGCATACGGAGCGGATGCGGCGTACAAGATATGCCGTCAACTGGCAGGAGACGGTTTTGTAATAGTTAGCGGGTTTGCAGTAGGAACGGATATTACTGCCCATATGGGCGCCGCGGACTGCCGACGTCCTACCGCCTGTATTCTGGGCTGCGGTATTGATGTGGATTATCCAAAGCCTAATATGATATATCGTGAAAAAATACTTGAAAACGGCGGAGTGTTTGTTTCCGAGTATCCGCCGGGAACATCTCCTTATTCTACGAATTTTCCTAAAAGAAACAGAATTCTGGCAGCGCTTGGGAGACTGACGCTTGTGTTTGAAGCGTCTCTTAAAAGCGGATCGCTGATTACAGCCAATATGGCCGCAGACTGTGGAAGGGATGTATTTGTACTTCCTCCGGCGGATATATTCGGCAGCGCTTTTTCCGGAAATATTGCTCTTTTGCGTGAAGGGGCGCAGCCTCTTTACGGAACCGGAGAGGTAATAGACTGCTTCAGTATCGGAGGTTCGCTGGATGCCGAGGTACGCAGTGACCGCTATGCCGGTATGGGGGATTATTATAGAACATCTTTAAGTCATGAAGATGACGATTCTTCCGTAAACATAATAAAGGCAGCAGAAAGGAAAAAGCCGGGTTCCGTAAAAACGGATCAGAATTATGCGGAGACTGGAGAAATATTGGATAAAAATTTGGAAGAGTCAGGCGTCTGTGGGGATATTGAGCTTACGGAAGCCCAGCAGAGAATATGCACGGTTTTGGTTGAGGAAAGCTTGCATGTTGAGGTTCTTGCACAGAAGCTGGAAGCCGATCCCGCTGGGCTTATGACAGAGCTTACCGAGCTTGAGATCCTCGGCGCAGTGCGCCAGCTTCCGGGAAAAACTTTTGAATTATGTATTTAAGGGGTAAAATATAAATGTCGGATCTGGTAATAGTAGAGTCACCTGCAAAGGCTAAAACAATACAGAAATATCTTGGCCCGGGATATGAGGTGATCGCGTCTATGGGACACATACGCGATCTGCCGAAATCAAAAATGGGTGTGGATAAGGAGAATGATTTTAAGCCGCAGTATACGGACATGAAGGGAAAAGAAGACGTTATCAAGGAGCTTAAAAAACGTGCAAAGAAATGTGATAAGATTTATCTTGCTACTGACCCTGACCGTGAGGGGGAAGCTATCTCATGGCATATAGCACAGATTCTTAAGCTTGATATGGAGGACAATAACCGGGTAGCTTTTAATGAGATAACCAAAACCGGCGTTAAAAAGGGAATGAGCGATCCTCATAAAATTGACGTGGATCTTGTCAATGCACAGCAGGCGAGGCGTATTCTGGACAGACTGGTTGGCTATGAACTTAGCCCGTTTCTCTGGAAAAAAGTCAAGAGGGGACTTTCAGCCGGCAGAGTTCAGTCTGTTGCGGTAAGGCTGGTCGTAGACAGGGAAAACGAAATAAGGAAATTCGTACCCAGAGAATATTGGTCTATAGATGCAAAGTTTACGGCTCCGTCCTCAAAAAAAGTCTTTGATGCCGCTCTTGTTTCTGTTGACGGAAAGAAATTGGAAATTCCGGGACAGGCAGAGGCGGATGACCTTCTCAAAAGGCTTGAGGGCGCCGAGTATACGGTAAGCTCAGTTAAAAAAAGAGTTACTAAAAAGCAGCCGGCGCCTCCATTTATAACATCAACTCTTCAGCAGGACGCTTCACGGCGTCTTGGATTTACGGCAAAGCGTACAATGAAAGCCGCTCAGGAGTTGTACGAGGGCGTTGAGGTGCAGGGAGTAGGTGCAGTTGGACTTATAACATATATGAGAACCGACAGTCTGCGTATATCGGAAGAAGCAAAGGAAGCCGCAGTCGGGTATATAAAAACGGCTTACGGCAAGGAATATCTTCCTCCGGAGCCGAGAAACTTCAAGTCAAAAAATAATGCGCAGGATGCTCACGAGGCTATACGTCCGTCAACTCCGGAGCTTACTCCAGAAAGAGTTAAATCAAGTCTTACATCGGATCAGTTCAAGCTTTATAAGCTTATCTGGGAGCGTTTTATCGCCAGTCAGATGGCAAACGCGCTTCTTGATACCGTTTCCGTAGATATTTCGGCAAACGGCTGCATTTTCAGGGCTTCGGGATACTCTGTGAAGTTTGACGGATTTATGGCGCTTTATGTGGAATCATCCGGTGATGGGGAAGGATCTAAGAAAATGCTTCCAGAGCTGAATGTGAACGATGTTCTGAAGTTGAAATCTATTGCTGGAAATCAGCATTTTACCCAGCCGCCTCCCCGATACACCGAGGCTTCGCTTATCAAAGCGCTGGAGGAAAACGGAATAGGACGTCCAAGTACCTATGCGCCTACGATCACAACGATTACGTCAAGGCAGTATGTCGAGCACGAGGGAAAGGCTTTGAAGCCAACTAATTTAGGCGAGGCGATTACTCAGCTGATGACAGAGCACTTCAAAAAAATTGTTGATGCAAAGTTTACTGCTCAGATGGAAAGTGATCTTGACGAGGTGGAGCACGGAAGTAAGAACTGGGTAAGCGCTCTTCATGAATTTTACGATGAATTTGAAGTTACTCTTAAAAATGCAGAAACTGCCATGGAGGGAAAGCGCGTAAAGGTTCCCGACGAGGTTACGGATGTGATTTGTGAGCTTTGCGGAAAGAATATGGTTATAAAATACAGCCGCTATGGAAAATTTCTTGCCTGTCCCGGTTTTCCGGAGTGCAAGAATGCCAAGCAGATTGTTACGGAGACGGAGGGAAGCTGTCCCAGATGCGGCAAAAAAATATTAGTTAAAAAATCCAAAAAGGGCAGAAGTTTTTATGGCTGTGAAGGATATCCGGAATGCAATTTTATGACCTGGAATATGCCTACCAAAGAACTTTGTCCGCAGTGCGGAAAAACTTTGTTCAATAAGGGCGGAAAATCGGGACGTCTTATATGTGAGAACGAGGGCTGCGGCTATGAAAGAGAGCTGACAAAATGACAGAAATCGTAAATGTTATAGGAGCGGGTCTTGCAGGCTGCGAGGCGGCATGGCAGTTGGCGCAGACAGGAATAAAAGTGCGTCTTTATGAGATGAAGCCTGAAAAGTATTCGCCTGCTCATAAATACAGAGGTTTTGCGGAACTTGTCTGTTCCAATTCTTTAAAGGCCGCAAGGCTGGAATCGGCAGCCGGACTGCTTAAATGCGAAATGGAACTGCTTGGTTCCCTGACAGTGCCTTGTGCAAAGGAAAACTCCGTAGAAGCCGGAGGAGCGCTTGCTGTTGATAGGGAAAGGTTTTCCGACAGCGTAACGGATAAAATTAAAAGCCATCCAAATATAGAGGTTATCGGCAGGGAGGTCACGGAGCTTCCGGGGGGGATATGTATTATTGCGACAGGTCCTCTTACTTCTGGGGCTATGGCTGATGTTATCAGAGATCTTTGCGGTGAGGGACTGAGTTTTTATGATGCTGCTGCACCGATAGTTACTTATGAAAGTCTTGACTGTGATCGCGTTTTCTTTGCATCCAGATATGACCGTGGAGATGCCGATTATATAAACTGTCCAATGGAGAAAAATGAATATCTTGCCTTTTACGAAGCTCTTCTTTCTGCTGAAAAAGTGCAGCTAAAAGATTTTGAGACGCATCCGTTCAGCGTTTATGAGGGATGTATGCCTATTGAGGAATTGGCACGCCGGGGTGTTGATACTATGCGCTTCGGACCTATGAAGCCTGTGGGCATAACAGATGTCAGAACGGGGAAACGCCCGTATGCGGTTGTTCAGCTGCGCAGAGAGAATCGTGAGGGTACGCTGTTCAATCTCGTTGGTTTTCAGACAAATCTGAAGTTCGGGGAACAGAAGCGTGTTTTCTCTATGATTCCGGGATTGGAAAACGCAGAGTTTATGCGGTACGGAGTTATGCACAGAAATACGTTTATCAACAGTCCGGAGCTTCTGAACAGTGATTTTTCCATGAGGAACAGACCGGATATATATTTTGCAGGACAGCTGACAGGTGTCGAAGGATATATGGAATCGGCAGCCAGCGGAATTATTGCAGGTATTGCTGTTGCAAGAAAAATAAAAGGTCTTGAACCGCTTCGGCTTCCTTTGGATACCATGACGGGAGCGTTGAGTGCATATGTCAGTGATCCGTACAACAGCGGAAAGTTTCAGCCTATGGGTGCGAATATGGGAATCCTGCCCGATATAGGCATAAAAATAAAGGATAAAAAAGAAAAGTACGGTGCATATGCGTGCCGTGCGATTGAATCATTAAAGAAAGAAATGGAGAGAGCAGGATATGACAGTAATCGTTGACGCTTTCGGCGGAGACAACGCTCCTCTTGAGGTCTTAAAGGGCTGCGCAAGAGCCGTTTCTAAGCTGAAAGTAAATATAATTCTCACCGGAAGCGAGAGTTTAATAAAAAAGTGCGCGTCTGATAATGGTATCAGACTTGATGGAATAAAAATTTCTCATACCGATGAAATTTTTGATATACACGACGAACCTAACGAGATCGTTAAATCAAAGAAAAACACCTCAATGGGGCTTGGACTGAAGCTTCTTGCTGAGGGAAAGGGAGATGCCTTTGTTTCCGCCGGCAGTACGGGGGCGCTTGTAATGGGAGCGACTTTTATCGTCAAGCGCATAAGGGGTATAAAGCGGATTGCTCCGTCTCCGGTGCTTCCCGCAGATAAGGGCGGATTTATTCTGACCGATGCAGGAGCAAATACCGAATGCCGTCCGGAAATGCTTGTTCAGTTTGCGGTTATGGGAAGCGCATATATGGAAAAGGTCATGGGCGTGGATAAGCCAAGAGTGGCGCTTCTTAATATTGGCGCAGAGGAGACTAAAGGCAGAGAACTGGAAACGGAGGCGTACAGGCTGCTTAAAGAATCTGGACTGAATTTCGTCGGAAATATCGAGGCAAGAGATATGCCGAAAGGCGAGGTTCAGGTTGTCGTTACCGACGGATTTACCGGAAATGTAGCTTTAAAGCTTTATGAGGGTATGGGCTCGTTTTTCAGCCATAAGATTAAATGGATTTTTTCAGGAATAGGTTTGGCAGGCACAATATTTTCTCTTGGAAAAATTAATGCTCTGCGCCGTCAAATGGATTATAAGCAGGTTGGCGGATCGGCCCTGTTAGGGGTAAAAAAGCCTGTTATAAAAGCTCATGGAAGCTCTGACGCAACTGCTTTTTTCAATGCCGTGCGCCAGGCGAAAGAATGTGCTGAAGCAAATGTTGTTGGGGAAATTGAGGGATATATTGCCGCAGCATCCGGAAAGGAATGATAATAATGGATAATATTGCAAAATTTGAGGAAATAATAGGATATACCTTTAACAATAAAAGATTTATCAGACAGGCGCTTACTCATTCCTCCTATGCAAATGAGAGAAAGATTCCCGGCGGCAGCAACGAACGTCTGGAATTTCTCGGTGATAGTGTTTTGTCTATTGTGGTTTCGGATTTTTTGTATAAGAATCTCAACGTGGCAGAGGGACAGCTTACGAAAATAAGGGCGTCCCTTGTCTGTGAGAAATCTCTTCATATTTTTGCAAAGAGTATTTGTCTCGGAGATTTTCTTCTTCTTGGAAAAGGAGAAGAAAACACAGGGGGACGTCAGCGTCCTTCTATCCTTGCAGACGCCTTTGAGGCGGTAATTGCAGCAATTTATCTTGACGGTGGCATGCAGGCGGCTTCAAAGCATATTCTAAGATTCATGCCGGAGGATATTCACCATGCAGGACGCCCGGCGTTCAGCGACTTTAAGACGGTTCTTCAGGAGATAGTGCAGAAAAACCCCGAAGAAAAGGTGGAATATGTTCTTATCAGCGAGGAGGGCCCTGATCATGATAAGCGTTTTGTGGTGGAGGTATGTCTCAATTCTCAGGTGATAGGCAAAGGCGGCGGACGAAGCAAAAAGGAGGCTGAACAGCTGGCAGCAAAGGAAGCGCTGGAGCTTATGGGATATGAAACACAGTAACATTTCGATTTTTATTCCGCATATCGGATGTCCTCACCGGTGCAGCTTCTGCGATCAGCGGACGATAAGCGGCGCGCAGCATGCTCCGTCCGGGAACGAAGTAGGAGAGATATGCGCAAATGCGCTTAAAAATTCCGTATCTCCGGAAAACACGGAGATCGCTTTCTTCGGCGGCAGCTTTACGGCAATTCCGCATTCCTATATGACAGAGCTGCTTGAAGCGGCACATCCGTTTATAGGGGATGGAAAATTCCGTGGGATCCGTGTTTCCACACGTCCCGACTGCATTGACAGAGAGAGCTTATCACTGCTGAAAGATTTTGGCGTTACGTCGATCGAGCTTGGAGCTCAGTCCCTTGACGATGATGTTCTTAAAGCAAACGAGAGAGGTCATTCGGCGGCTGATGTTGAAGCAGCCTGCGGTCTTATCCGTGAATACAGCTTTGAGCTTGGTTTGCAGATGATGACGGGATTATACGGCAGCAGCCTTATTAAGGATATGGATACGGCGCTGCGAATTACTGCTCTGCATCCTGATACAGTCAGAATTTACCCTGTTGTCGTTCTTAAAGGAACGGGACTTGGGAAGCTCTTTGAACAGGGTCTATATGACATGGTTCCTCTTGATGAAATGGCGCAGTTCTGCGGCAGATTGCTTATGCTTTTTGAGGAGCACGGCATCAGCGTCATTAAGTGCGGGCTTCATGCTTCGGAATTTGTTGAAATGGATATGCTTGCAGGATATTATCATCCGGCATTCAGAGAGCTTTGCGAAATGTATATTTACCGTGAATCAATTATGAATATACTGACAAAGGAACACTCGGTGCATGGCGGAACGGCTGTATTTGAGGTTAATGATAAATGCGTAAGCAAGGCTATAGGGCAGAAAAGAGCTAATATTAGATATTTTAAAGAATGCGGGATTGATGCTGAAATTATCGGAAGCAGTGATGTACCAATATATGAAGTCAGATTTGGGGGTGAGAAAAATGTATCTGAAATCACTGGAAATACAGGGGTTTAAGTCATTTCCGGACAAGATAAGCCTGACTTTTGACAAGGGACTTACGGCAGTAGTAGGGCCCAACGGCAGCGGAAAAAGTAATATTGGAGACTCGGTGAGATGGGTTCTCGGAGAACAGTCCACAAAGACGCTGAGAGGCAACAAGATGGAGGACGTTATTTTTTCCGGTACTGTTGCAAGAAAGCCTATGGGCTTTGCCGCAGTCACTTTGAATATTGACAATTCAGATAAGACTATTAGTGATATGGATGATGAGATCGCCGTTACAAGAAAACTCTACCGCAGTGGAGACAGCGAGTATATGATTAACGGAAAGGCGTGCCGCCTGAGAGATATTAACGAACTTTTTATGGATACAGGTCTTGGCCGTGACGGATATTCTATTATCGGGCAGGGACGCATTGCAGAAATTGTAGGGGCAAAAAGCAGCGAACGTAGGGATATTTTTGAGGAGGCGGCAGGAATTTCAAAATTTCGCTATAAAAAACTGGAAGCGGAACGCAGGCTTACATCGGCGCAGGAAAACCTGTTGAGGCTTACCGATATTCTCGCTGAGCTTGAAGGTCGCATGGAACCTTTGCGGATCCAGTCTGAAAAGGCGGAAAAATTCATTAAGCTGGCGGCTCATAAGAAAAAATTGGAAATTTCCGTCTGGGTGAATCGTCTTGATGAACTTAAAGGAAAGCTTGGATCCCTTGATGAGAAAATACTTGTCAGCAGAAACGAGTATGAGAATATCGAAAACGACATTCGCCGTGAAGAAGAAAAGATCAGCAGAGGCTATGCACAGATGCAGGAAAGCACTGTAAAATCTGACGGGCTGCGACGGAAAATGCTTGAGGAGGAGCAGGAAGCTTCGGAAATGAAATCTGGCATTGCTGTTTACGAAAATGATATTCGTCATTGTGAGGACGCCATTGCAGCTGCTAGAAAAAGCATTGAAAATTCCGAAAAGAACCGCCGGATTTTATTGGAGGGCAAAAGGAAGTCGGAGGAAAAGAAAGCCGAACTGAATGTACTGCGTCAGGAGCTTGAAGCAGAAATTAAAAATGCTGCTGAGGCACTTGCAGGAGCCGAGGAGGAAAGTTCACGTCTGGGAGAAAATGTTGACAAGACAGGCAGTGAAATTAACAGTCTTTATATAAAGCAGAGCGAATATCGTTTTGCCGCAGAATCAGCGAAAAAGACTGTTAAAGAAGAAAATCTGCGTCTTGAAGAAATATGCGGCAGCGGCGGAGACTGCGGTCGCAGGCTGGAAGAATACTGTTTGAGGCTGGATGAAGCTGTAAAGGAAAGAGAAAGAAATTCTGCTGAAAATCAGGAGATAAAAAATAAACTCGGCGGTCTTGAAATGCTTTATAAATCACGGAAAGACGGCTTTGAGCAGACAAAAAACGAGTTTGAAAAGAGTCTTTACGAACTGAAGGACAGACTGCAGAGAAAAAAGATCCTTACAGATCTGGAAAACAATATGGAGGGTTTTGCAGGCAGCGTAAAGCAGGTGCTTAAAGCGGGCAGGCAAGGCAGGATAGGCGGCATTTTGGGGACTGTGGCTCAGAATATCGGCGTAAAGCCTGAATATGCTGTAGCTGTGGAAACGGCTCTGGGCGGCGCGATGCAGAATATAATCGTGGAAAACGAGGATATTGCAAAACGCTGTATCAGATTCCTTAAAGAGCAGAAAGGTGGACGTGCAACATTTCTTCCTCTTACATCTGTAAAAGGTAGGGAACTAAATGAACAGGGGCTTGATGGCTGCGTCGGATTTATAAGTGCTGCCAGCCGCATAGTCGAATTTGATCCGAAATACAGCGGTATAATCAATTCCCTTCTGGGAAGGATCGCTGTGGCGGAGGATATTGATTCGGCAACAGTTATAGCCAAAAAATTTGGCTATCGGTTCAGAATTGTTACTCTTGACGGTCAGGTGATAAATGCCGGAGGATCATTTACGGGAGGTTCGGCACAGAGATCAGGAGGTATTATTACACGAAAAAATGAGCTTGATACTCTTGATGCTGAGATAGAAATACTTACTAAACAGCGTGACAGTCTCCGTGAAAAGGCGGAGAAGCTTCGCGCCGAATCGGAGAAGCGCAGATATGATTTAGAAGCGGCCAGGGAGGAACTTGTGCGCAACGAAAATGAAGCTGTTCGCATAGGGGCTGAAATTACCAGTCTGAATTCATTAATCGAGCAGACAAGGGCGCAGTCTGATAATGCTGAAAAGCTGGCAGAGGACACACGTCAGAAAATAGCTGCCTGTGAAAAGAGTATTGATGCCGCCAAAATGTCATTGCTGGAAACAGAGAATAAAATACATCTGGCAGAGAAAAAGCTGGCGGAGGGACAGGGCGTCCGGGAAAAACTTCGTCTGAAACGGGGAGAGCTTTCCGAAAAGCTGTCCCAGCTGAAAATGAGGGGCGTTGAGCTGTCCGGAACGATCATAAATCATGAATCTGAAGCGGAACGTTTTGCAGAAGATCTTGAAGCTCTCAGCAGAGACGGCAGGAAACTGGAAAATGAGATAAGCCGCCAGAACGATATTATATCTCATAAGCAGATAGATATTGAAAGGCTGAAATCGCAGCTTGCCGGTTTTAAAGACAACACGGCGTCATACCTGGAGCAGATAAAACAGTTCCAAGAAATGCATTCGGAGCAGAATCGTCTTGTAAACGAGATGACTAAGGGACTGAAACAGTTTAACGAGGCAAAAGAAAAGCTTTCCGGTGAGATAACCAGGCTTGAAGAACGGCGTGAGGCGGTATGCCGGGACAACGATTATATTATAAAGCAGCTTTTGGAAGTATATGAACTGACACGTTCCGAGGCCGTGCTGCTTGCTGAAAAAATAGAGGATTCTGCAACGGCTCAGAGAGAGCTTGCCGAGATAAAAAACAAAATTCGTGCTCTTGGAAACGTCAATGTAGGCGCAATTGAGGAGTATAAGGAAATTTCAGAACGGTATCGGTTTATGTCGGCTCAGATTGCTGATGTACAGAAATCAAAGTCGGAGCTTGAAAAAATCATCAGCGGACTGACGGAGGAAATGTGCCGGATATTCTCCGAAAGCTTTGTGATAATAAATTCAAACTTCAAAGAGATATTTAAGGAGCTTTTCGGCGGCGGAAAGGCGGAGCTTATTCTTACCGATCCTGAAAACGTCCTCGAATCTGGTATAGAGATCAGCGTGGCGCCGCCCGGAAAGGTTATCAAGAATTTGATTTCTCTTTCCGGAGGAGAACAGTCCTTTGTGGCTATTGCTATTTATTTTGCGATTCTTCGTCTGCGGCCGGCGCCGTTTTGTATTCTTGATGAAATTGACGCCGCTCTTGATGAAGTAAATGTAAGAAAATACGCACAGTATCTTAAAAAGTTTACCGATACCACGCAGTTTGTTCTTGTAACTCACAGGAGAAGCGCAATGGAGGAGGCCAACGTTCTCTACGGCGTAACTATGCAGGAAGACGGTATTTCAAAGCTCCTGAAAATGGAACAGGTTGATTTTCAGGACGATACAGCGTCTATAGAATAGAATACAAGACCGTATTATGCGGCAGAATGGAAGTAATTATGGGAATTATTGCAAAAATCGCAGCTGGTCTTAAAAAGACCAAGGACAGCTTTCTTGGCAGACTGAAAAGGATTTTCAACTCTTTTACTAAGATTGACGAGGAGCTTTTTGAGGAGCTTGAGGAGGCTATGATTATGAGCGACATCGGCGTAGAAACGTCGGTGGAGATTTGCGAAAGCCTGCGGAAAAAAATCAAGGAGCGCGGCATTACCGATCCTAATGATATTATGGAGCTTATCCAGGAGGTTATAGGCGAGATCATGGGAGACGATACAGGTCTTGATCTTACTCAGTCTCCGGCAGTTATCATGGTTATAGGCGTGAACGGTGCGGGCAAGACTACAACGATAGGAAAGCTTTGCTATCAGTTCAAAAAGGAAAAGAAAAAGGTTCTTGTTGCAGCTGCGGATACTTTCCGTGCCGCCGCTATAGATCAGCTTGAGGTATGGACGGAGCGTGCCGGCGTTGAAATTGTTAAGCATGCCGAAGGCTCTGATCCTGGAGCGGTTGTTTATGACGCTCTTGAAGCTGCTAAGGCGAGAAACTGTGACGTTGTTATAATTGACACTGCCGGACGTCTTCACAATAAGAAAAATCTTATGGATGAGCTGGCGAAGATCAACAGGATAATCGACAATAAGGCAGGGGATTGCTCCCGCGAGGTTCTGCTCGTACTTGATGCGACTAC
>CAJTWQ010000023.1 GCA_910579835.1 uncultured Ruminococcus sp. | reverse complement strand
CTTATGCATGACGGAAAGGCGCTTCAGGCAGGAACATCCCATTATTTCGGAGACGGATTTGCAAAGGCGTTCGACATTCAGTATACCGATAAGTCAAACAAGAGAGTATATCCTCACCAGACAAGCTGGGGAGTTACTACACGCCTTATCGGCGCAGTTATCATGACGCACGGCGATAACGAGGGACTTGTGCTTCCTCCGGCTGTAGCTCCTGTTCAGGTAGTTATTATTCCTATTGCCCAGCATAAAGAGGGGGTTCTTGAAAAGGCAAACGAGCTGAAAGAACGTCTTTCCAGAGCCGGAGCTCGTGTAAAGCTGGATGATAGCGATAATTCTCCCGGCTGGAAGTTCTCGGAGTACGAGATGAAAGGCGTGCCGCTCCGTGTGGAGATCGGACCGAGGGATATTGAAAACGGTCAGTGCGTTATCGCTTCAAGATGGAGCGGAGAGAAAACTATCGTTTCTCTTGACGAAATTGAGAAAGCCGTTGCCGATAAGCTTATTGAAGCTCGTGACGGAATGTACAATAAGGCTCTTGAAAATATGAATAGCAGAACCTACAGCTGTGAGACTCCTGAGGAGATAACCAAGGCTCTTGAAGAAAAGGGCGACGGCTTTATCAAGGCCATGTGGTGCGGCGAGGAAGCCTGCGAGGACGAAATAAAGGAGAAGACAGGCGTCGGTTCACGATGCATCCCCTTTAAGCAGGAGAGTATTTCCGGAAACTGCGTGTGCTGCGGTAAGCCCGCAAAGTGTATGGTTTATTGGGGAAAAGCCTATTAAAATAGCGCGGCGCTGGATTAGTTTAATGTTTTCGCACGCGGAGCAATACCAAATGCATTGAAGTAATAATAAAATCAGTTTTTCGTGAATATAATGTACTATCTTATAAGCGGAGGTACATTGATATGTCGGACAAGACCGTAAAGCAGAATCATAATATTATTCTTGAAAACCGCAGGAGCATGAGTATATCCGGTGTGACGGATGTTGACAGCTTCGACGAAAAGACCATAAGCCTGTATACCGAACTGGGAGAACTGACTATTCAGGGACGGGAGCTGCATATTGACACAATGAGCGTAGAGACCGGAAATATGACCGTAACCGGCGATATATGGTCTATGGTTTATGGAGACAAAGACCGCAGAGGGCCTATTTCAGCGCTGGGGAGACTATTCCGATGAACGTTCCGGAGACTTTTTTCTCTGTTCATGAGGAACTGACGCTTTTTGGGCTTTCCTGTTTGTTTGGAGGGCTGCTGGGAGTTGGTTACGATGTTTTTCGGACGCTGAGAGTTATGTTTCCGCACAGAGGGTGGATGGTTTTTGCGGAGGATGCCGTTTTTCTTGGAATTTACGGCATATTCCTGTCCGCTTTTGCTTCTGCTGCTTCAAGAGGCGAGCTGCGTTTCTATTTCGTTATCGGTAATGCTGCCGGCTTTGCGCTGTATCTTGCAACGGTGGGCAGCATAGTTATCGGCACTATGAAAAAACTGTGTTATTTTGTAAAAAAGATTATATGGATCGTTTCATGGCCTTTAAGAACTTTTTGTATATTTATAAGTAAAAAAGTAGCACCCAAATTTGTGGGATGTTCCAAAAATACTGTTAATTTTATTAAAAAATGCGGAATACTATTGCTAAAACAACCATATTTGTTGTATAATAAAAAAGAATCTAAAAAGAAAGGGAACGTGACAAAAAGTGCCAAAAAGGTCAAAGCAAGAAAAAAAAGGTCTGTTCAATAAACTGCTTGTCAGACTGCTGGCTGTGGCTGTTGTTGCCGGATGCGTTGTGATTATTTATACAACCGAAAGGGACTGCGCCGGAAAAGAACGGGAGCTTGCTTCCATTCAGAATAAAATTGACGCATATGAGATGGAAAATGCCGATCTTCAGCAAATCCTTAAAAGCGACGATATGTCAGTTTACATTGAAAGGATCGCTATGGAAGAGCGGGGCTACGCCTACCCGGACGAGCGAAGATTCTACGATACATCAAGGGATTAATTTTAAAGGAGTTATATATACATATGCAGCAGTTGGAAATTGGTAAAATCTACAACGGTAAGGTCAAGGGTATAACCCAGTACGGCGCATTTGTCGATATTGACGGCGGCGGAACGGGTATGGTGCACATTTCGGAGATCGCTAACACATTTGTTAATGAAATCCGAGATCATCTTACGGAAAATCAGGAAGTCAGAGTCAAGGTTATCGGCATAAACGAGGCCGGAAAGGTGAGTCTGTCCATTAAAAAGGCTATGGACGGTGAAAAGAGCGCTTCTTCTCAGCCCAGACAGCATCAGAAGAGGCAAGGGGACGGCGGTCATAATAATCGCAGCAGAGCTAATGTCTGGGAACCTAAAAAGCAGCAGCCGCTTTCTGAGATGTCTTTTGAGGATATGATGTCCCGCTTTAAGCAGACCAGTGAGGAACGCCAGTGCGACCTTAAAAGAAGTACGGATCGTAAGAACGGAACACGAAGAAAGTGAGAAGTTAGGAGCTGCGGAGGATTGAAGCGATGTTTTTTGACCTCCGGTTTCTGACATATTTTTTCTTTTAAAAATAAGCGGCTCTCTGGAAAGAGAACCGCTTTTTCATATTCGTACAGCTTTTGATGATGAACAGTATTTCTTGTTGTTTACCCGGCTTGTCATTTTCATTCAGAAATAAAAAAACCCTGATTTAGGGTTTTTTCCTATGAACATCTTTTTATAGTCACAATATGGTGCGAGTAATGGGACTTGAACCCATACGTCGATTGACACACGCCCCTCAAACGTGCCTGTCTGCCTATTCCAGCACACTCGCATTAATTATATATATCTAAACAAATTTGAATAATATAGTTCAGATTTGTTTAGATATATCATATGGTTGGGGTGGAAGGATTTGAACCCTCGAAATAACGGAGTCAGAGTCCGCTGCCTTACCGCTTGGCGACACCCCAATATCATTACTGATTTATTCAGCTTTTATATTATATCACTTTTTCTAAAAAAAGTCAATAGCTGTACAATATTTTTTTATTTTAACAATTGGATAACTCTTGAAATTTTTTGAAAATGTATTATAATAGTATTATTAGTTATAGGGGGCAGGATAAAATGAAAAAAATGTATTTTATAGTAAATCTTGTTGCGGGAAAGGCTCTCATCGCTAAAAAGCTGGGCAAGATTATAGATGAATTTGTAAAGGCTGATTATGAAGTAACTGTTCATACTACTCAAAGCAGCGACGACGTTATAAATGTTACTCAGTATGCTTGCCGGTCAGGGTTTGATCTTATAGTATGCGCCGGCGGTGACGGCACTCTAAGTAATTGCTTACAGGCGATAATGAGAAGCGAAAACAGGATTCCTCTGGGATATATTCCGGCAGGAACTACCAATGATTTTGCCAAGGGACTGCGTATACCCAAAGATACAATGGCGGCTGTAAGGCAAATTATAGAGGGAACGCCGGTTCCGCAGGATGTAGGCGGCTTCAATGATGACTATTTCACATATATCGTAGCCTTCGGCGCCTTCACCAATATTACTTACGAGACATCTCAGCAGATCAAAAATATTTTTGGTCATTCTGCATATGTGCTGAACGGTATTCTTCAGCTTACAAATATACGGGCAACTCGCATGAGGGTAGAATACGGTGACAGTGTTATTGAGGACGATTTTATTTTCGGTATGGTATCCAATACTGCGTCAATTGCTGGGCTGCTTTCAATGAGTAATTTTCTGCTTGATGACGGTGTTTTTGAGGTGCTCCTCATTAAAAAGCCGGCTAATCCCATACAGCTTCAGCAGATAATCCATTCACTTCTTAATATGGATGAAGAGATTGATAAGGATTATATCAAGTTTTTCCGTACAAATAAAATAACCTTCACCTGCCTTAGCGACGAGCCGATTTCCTGGACCCGTGACGGGGAATATGGCGGCGATTCTAAGGTAAATACCGTTTTCAATTATAATAAGGCTGTTTCATTTATTATCGGCAGAGAGGGAAATCCCAATTATACCGCTGATGAGGAATTTGATGATGAATATGATATTGAATATGAGTCAAATGAAGATTACAGTCTCGATTATGACATCGAATTTTTCGATTAACGTAGATAATTTATTGTTATTCGATAATTTTTTTGTAGTAAAATTTGTATATATATCAGTGCTGATAATATTTTGGTTTATGTTTATTATTACAAAATTAATGTTATTCGATAAAAAAACATTGACAAACATATATTGTTTTGCTATAATAAAATCATGGAAGCACAGGGGCAAAATTAACTTGAAGGAGATTTTATTATGAATAATGAAAACGTAGCGAAAATCAACAAGCTTGGAAAAGTAAGCAGGATTCTCATTGTCATTTTAATGGTGGTTACTATGATAGGTATAGTTTGTCTGCCTATACTGATGATAATTACTTTTGCTATACCAAACGACGGGGTAAGGATAAACGGTGAGGCTTCTGTCAACATTATTGTGGATTGTGAAAGCGTTCCTGATAATGTTTTTAAAATAGACGAATCAGATTTTGACAGCAAGATATTTGGTACGGCGCTGAAGTGGATAGTAAAATACGAGGGTATTGTAAATGGCGAGCATCTGTTTACAATCGAGGGTGGAGTCAAAGATCTTACCGGAAAACAGCTAAAACCTGTTATCGCCGTTGCGTGCATCTGCGGAGAAATAATTCTTATATCCCTGTATGTTGCTCTGATCTTCGCAAAGAAACTGGCAAAGGCTCTTGAAACGTGCAGCTCACCTTTTGAAGAAGAAGTCCTTAAAAGAATGAAATCATTTGGAATAGCCATTGCAGTATGGGGCGGTGCTGTCCTTGTTATAAAGGGTATAAGCGGATTGCTTGCAGCGCTTGCTGTAATAGTTGTACTTTTGTTTATGTCAATATTTAAATACGGCGCACAGCTTCAGCATCAGGCTGATGATACGATATGAGGCAGGTATGGCAATTATTTCAAGGCTTGACCGTGTAATGGCGGATAGAAAGATCAGTTTAAATGAATTGAGCGAGAGGGTAGGAGTAAGTAACGTTAATCTATCCAAACTGAAAACAGGAAAGGTCAGCGCTATAAGATTTTCTACCTTAAACGCTATATGTAAAACCCTTGACTGCCAGCCGGGAGATATACTGGAATATTCGGCAGATGAGGCAGAATAATTATAGAAATAAATCGGCGGACATTGATTTGTCCGCCTTGTTTTTTATTCAATTCGATTTAAAGCCCTGTCTATAGCATCAGGATCAAATCCGACAACGGCTGTTCGTCCTATCAGCGTTGTGGGAACTGTCTGCTGACCTGTCAGGGTAAAAACACGGTGTGCATTATCCGGGTCAGAAATGTTTTTCGTCCGGAATTTCACGCCCTTTGAATCAAGATAATCCTTTGTCTTTCTGCACCAGAAGCAGGTATCGGAACCGTATAATTCTACCATATAAGCCTCCTTTCGTAAGCGTTTGATAGAATTATTTTCTCCGAAATGCTGCGGTTTATGCGTGATTTTAGGGGATGTTTGCACAAAAAATCTTTACATAAGCTCGCAGATAAGATTTGAAAATTCTACAGGATTTTCAATGTTCATTCCCTCGATAAGCAGAGCCTGATTATAGAGAAGCTTTGCATATTTTCCGAGCTTGTCATTGTCGCCGGATTTGTGGGCGGAACTGAGCTTTTCAAAAATCTCATGCTCAGGATTAATTTCCAGAACTCTCTGCGCATGTACTTTCTGATCGGTAGGCATTGAGTTGAGAACTTTCTCCATTTCCAGTGAAATTTCACCCTCGCTGGTAAGGCATACGGGATGAGTTTTAAGACGCTGTGAAAGGATTACCTTTGTTACTTTTCCGTCAAGAGATTTTGCAAGTTCCTCCAGCATTCCGGAAGCTTCTTCTTCTTTAGCTTTCAGTTCTTCTTTCTTTTCAGGAGATTCCAGACCGAGGTCGTCGGCGGAGACGGACTTAAATTCCTTATCCTTATATTTTCCGATAGATTTAACGGCAAATTCGTCTATATTATCCGTGAGGTAAAGGATTTCAAAACCGTTGTCTCTTACAAGTTCTGTTTGAGGAAGCTGGCTTATTCTTGCAGCGCTTTCGCCTGTTGCATAGTAAATGTATTTCTGCTCCTCACGCATACCGGTAATGTATTCCTCGAGCGTTATAAGTTTGTCGTTTGAGGAAGTAAACAGAAGCAGATCCTGGAGTTTTTCTTTGTTCATACCGTAGTCGCTGTAGATGCCGTATTTCATTTGAAGTCCGAAAGCTTTCCAGAAACTCTCGTACTTTTCGCGCTCGTTTTTAAGCATTTTTTTCAGTTCGCTGCTGATAGTTTTTTCAATGCTCTTTGCAATGACCTTGAGCTGCCTGTCGTGCTGGAGCATTTCACGGGATATATTCAGAGAAAGATCCTCAGAATCTACCAGACCCTTTACAAAGCTGAAATAATCGGGGAGCAGGTCAGCGCATTTATCCATTATGAGTACGCCGTTGGAGTAGAGCTGGAGGCCCTTTTCGTACTCCTTTGAGTAGTAGTCGTAAGGGGCTTTTGAGGGAATATAAAGCAGAGCATTGTAGTTAGCTGTGCCCTCGTTTTTGACATGAGAATATTTCAGCGGCTCGTTGTAATCAAAGAATTTTTCCGTATAGAAATGCTTATAATCCTCCTCTTTAAGTTCGGATTTATTCTTTTTCCATAGCGGAATCATGCTGTTAAGCGTTTCTATTTCCAGATATTCCTCATATTCGGGAGTTTTTCCGGCTTCTTTATCCTCTTCGGACATTTCTTTCGGACGGCTGTGAGTTACCTCCATTTTAATGGGGAAGCGGATATAATCAGAATATTTTTTTACAAGAGATTTCAGTCTGTATTGATCGAGAAAGCCCGAATAATCTTCATCCTCGGAATCAGGAAGAAGTTCAAGGATAATGTCGGTACCTACCGATTTTTTATCGGCTTCGGTGATCGTGTAGCCGTCAACACCCTCTGATTCCCATTGATATGCTTTGTCGCTGCCGTATGCCTTTGATATTACAGTAACCTTTTTTGCAACCATAAATGCGGAGTAAAAGCCTACGCCGAACTGACCGATGATCTGGTTATCCTCTTCAAGCTTATTTTCGCTTTTAAATTTCAAAGAGCCGCTTTCGGCAATGGTTCCCAGATGTGTCTCTAACTCTTCAGCGGTCATTCCGATACCGTTGTCTGAAATTTTAAGTCTGTTTCCCTCCTTATCAACAGAGATCCAGATAGCAAAATCGTCTTTGCCAAGACCGACCTGGTCGTCCGTAAGGGATTTGAAATAGAGCTTGTCAATAGCATCGCTGGCGTTTGAGATAAGCTCTCTAAGGAAGATCTCCTTATGTGTATAAATTGAATGAATCATCATTTCCAGAAGTTTTTTTGATTCCGCTTTGAACTGTTTTGTTTCCATTTCTAACGATCCTTTCCGTATCCTTTTAGCACTCTGCGTGGTTGAGTGCTAATTGTATTATATAACTTTTAAATAAAAAAATCAAGTGCGCAGGAAAATATTTACATTTTGTTCATATTTTGCGCCTGTGGTCGTCAGTCCGGAAAGCAAAGCTTTGAAATAGACAGATTTTCAGAAAAATGTTGACAATTAACGTTTCATGAGTTACAATAATATTAGCAGAAAATGTATTTTGAGAGGAGTACAATTATGATAAATATTAGACAGGATGATTTCAATGAGAATTACGACCTTTTCGCAAGATTGTGCGAAATAACATCAGAGCCTATTAAAATAACCAAGGACGGAATGCCGGATCTCATTGTAGTAAATGCCGAGACTTATATGCGCCGGAAAAAGGTGCTTGATCTCCGTGAAAAGCTTTTGCGCGTAAACGAGGATGAACCGTTTGAAGAAAAGGGAGTTACATTTGCCGAGCTTGAAAAATACCTTGACGAGATCGAAAAAAGCATGGACGCCGAAAGGTAAAATAACAAATTGATGAAAATTTGGTGAAATTGTAAGGGTTTTCTTGACAAGTTCGTTATTTGAGTCTATAATTAATATAACGGCATTGGGGCTGCCGTGAATAAACAAATAAATCATGAAACAGGAGGATTTAAAAATGGGTATTTTTAAAAGATTAAGCGATCTACTTAAATCAAACATCAACGACCTTATTGATAAGGCAGAGGATCCTGAGAAAATGGTAAAGCAGATCATTATTGATATGCAGCAGGAACTTACCAAGGCTACTCAGAATTACGGCAAGGCTAAGGCAAGTGAACGTTTGGCTGAAAAGAAGTACCTTGAAGCAAAGAAGGTTTCAGAGAGCTGGGAAAGCAAGGCAAAGGCGGCGCTTTCACAGGGAAATACTGATCTCGCAAAGCAGGCTCTGGCAAAGAAAGTAAAAGTGGATGAGGATGTTGCCGCTTATAAGGAAATGTACGATTCAATTTCGGCGCAGACCGAAGCTATCGGAGATCAGGTAGAAGTGCTCAAATCCAAACTGGATGAAGCAAAAGCTCGTCAGGCAATGCTGATCGCACGTTCACAGATGGCTGAAACACAGAAAAACCTTGCAAAGTCTACCGGCGGATTTGACGGAGCTTCGGCATTGGAAAAATTTAACAGAATGGAAGAAAAAATTCAGCGCAAAGAGGCTGAGGCGGCTGCTTTTACTGAGATAGCAGGAGCAGGAGAGGACGCAGAGCTTGAAGAATCGTTTGAGAAAATAGAGGCCGAAACTAAGGTGGACGCAGAGCTTGCTAGACTTATGGCGGAAATGGGCGGTTCTGTCTCAGACGATACAGCGCAGTAATTTGGAACAGAGGTTTTTTATATGAAAGAAAAGGACTATTCTTCACGCAGAATTATTCGTGACACGCTCCCGGTTCTTGGCGCCGTTTTTATTGCCATTGCTTCCGTTGTATATATTCTATGCAAAAGCTGGAGCAATAAGCTTTATAACGAAAAATGGAAGGATTACGAGGACTGCGGTATCTGATACAATCCACCAAACAGCAATAGACAAACTTGTGGCGTAAATTTTGTCTATTAATATTTCGGGTAATTAGTAGGAGATGATTTTATCCCGGCGCAGTAATTCCGTTTAAAAACATAGCTTTTAAAGCAAAAATTAATGCTGCTGCATCAAAAGATGCGGCAGCATTTCTGTTTTTGATCTGTTTTAGTCCTTATCTTTTTTGAAATAAAGCCCCACGGCTTCGCTGGCAGAAAGCATGAAAAAGACAACAACGGTGCAGATAAGGGATACGCCGTAAAGTACTCCGGCAAGCGCAAGACTTCCCTTATGCTGGGGAATCATAGTTATTCCGGGGAAAATCTGTATAATGCCAAACAGCAGGAATACAAAAGATGCAAGGGACTTGCAGCCGCCTATGCCGGTTATAAGCAGGAACGAGCATAATCCTACAGCAGCGGCAATGTACATGGCGGCGTCTCCTACGATTTTTCCTATGCCGTCGAAGTCTGATTTATAGCCAAGACCAAGCTGTCCGGAGTAAAGCAGATAAAATACCACAGCGGCTATTATACCTATTACCGCAAGAATGATCGAAACCTTAAATCCTTTCCGCGCCATTTCTGCTCTGCGTTCTTCCTTTAGCTGGAGCATCATGCGCAGGCTTTCTTTTGAATCTTTCTGTTCGGATACGAGCTGAGAGGATACGGCTTTTTTAGCGCCTTCTCTTTTGGCTCGTTCCAGATCTTCGTCAACAAATTTTGGAACGTATTTCGGCGGTTCCGGAGCATCGTCCAATATAGGCGCTTTAACAGGTTCGGCAGGTTTTGTGGCGGTTTCCTTTTTCGGGGGAGGAATATAATTGTCCTCGTCAAGTACAGGGGCGGTGATTACCGGCTTCGGAGCTTCGACGCCCAGCTGATCTCTTCTGAGATCAAGTACCTTTTGTTTGTTGGCCGGAGGAAGCTTATTAAATGTTTCCAGCTGATCAGGCGTAAATCCTGCAATAATCTCCTCATCGGTCATAATGGTTTTTTCCGGTTCGGACGCCTGATATAAAACGGTGTCATCATCAAGCACGGGAGCGGAAATGCCGGTTGGAGCGCCTTTTTTGGATGTATCTGGCATGCACGAGGCGGACATATCGTCAAGAACAGGAGCGGAAACGCCTTGTGGACCGTTTTTTCTTGACGAGGGGGCAACATAGTCTATGTCATCAAGAATCGGAGCCGTAACGTTCTGTGGACCATCGTTTTTCCTTGCGGGGGCATTGTATTCTATTTCATCCAGCGGAGAACCGCCGGGGGTGTTTGCATCACTCATATTTTCACCTCATTTTGCAAATCAGTACAGTGCTTATCTTTCCAGGATCTGCGCTCTGTCCGGACCGATTCCGACCATGCTTACATGGCAGCCCACCAGTTCTTCAAGACGCGCTATATAGCTTTTGCAGTTATCCGGAAGATCGTCAAAGGATTCGCACTTTGAAATATCTTCTTTAAATCCGGGGAATTCCTCGTAAACAGGCTCACATCCTTCAAGCTCCTCCAGAGTGGGGGGGAAGTTTTCTATGATACTGCCATCCGGTTTCCTGTAAGCCACACACATTTTAAGCGTATCAATGTCTGCAAGAGTATCGAGCTTGTTAATAGCCAAACTGTCCAGACCGTTTACCCTTACGGAGTGACGGACTATAACAGCATCGAACCAGCCTGTTCTTCTCGGACGTCCGGTAGTCGTACCGAATTCTCCGCCTACATTTCTGATTTTGTCGCCAATTTCATCGTCAAGCTCAGTGGGGAAAGGTCCCTTGCCTACACGGGTGGTATATGCTTTTGCTACGCCTATAATATTTGAGATCACCTTAGGACCCACGCCGGTTCCTACGCATACGCCTGCGGAGAGGGGGTGAGACGAAGTAACATAGGGATATGTACCGAAGTCAATATCAAGAAGAGTAGCCTGTGCGCCTTCAAACATAATATTTTTTCCTGCCTTTGCTGCGTCGAAAGTAAGAACAGAAACATCGTCCATATATGATGCAAGACGTCTGCCGTATTCGGTATACTCAGCCGTTACAGCGTCAAGGTCAAAGGCTTCGCCGTCGTAGACTTCGGTGATAATTTTATTTTTAAGCTTGCCGGTTGACTGGATCTTTTCTGCAAGAACCTCAGGATGAACAAGATCATACATTCTTATTCCGCAGCGTTCGTATTTATCCATATATGTAGGGCCGATGCCTCGTTTTGTTGTACCGATGTCCTTTCCGCCTCTGAAAGCTTCCGAAAGACCGTCCAGAGTAATATGCCAAGGCATTACAATATGAGCGCGCGGATCAACCTTGAGATGTCCCTCTGTTTTTATACCGCGTTCTGCGAGGCTGTCAAGTTCATCAATAAAGTCTTTGGGATCGAGTACGACTCCTGCGCCGATAAGGCAGAGCGTGTTTGGGTATAGTATGCCGGAGGGGATAAGGTGAAGCTTATATACCTCTCCGTTATTTACAACAGTATGACCGGCATTATTACCGCCCTGAGAACGAACGACCACATCTGCACGGGAAGCAAGGATATCAATAATTTTTCCCTTTCCTTCGTCTCCCCATTGGGTTCCGACAACAATATTAGCAGGCATTTGTTTTCCTCTTTTCATTTATAGTAATTTAATGTACAAAAGCACACTTACAATTTATTATAGCATATATTTCTTGATATTGCAATAGGAAATGGAATTTTATATTTCAATAAACAAAAGAAGCCGCCGTCACAGACAGCAGCTTCACGGCAGAAAGCTTTAAGCAATACCGTACAATCTTTAGGCAACTTCTAAAAACCTCTTTTCACAAAAATTAGATATGCACAGCATTTGCCGCGTCAATCTCTCTCGGAGTGCGACAGCACGCCTTCGAGAGCTTTCCTTGCAACTGCTGCACCTACCTGATTTTTGCTTAATCAAATAGTTTTTTAGAGGTTGCCTTTATGGGAGACGCTTTTATTCGCATTCTTCCTTTTTGATCTTGAAAATAACTCTAAGTATTCCGGATAGAAATTTCGGACTTTTGATAACAACTACTTTCATGCAGCATTCCTCCTTTTGTGATATATTTCATTATATTCACAACGGAAAAAAATGTTACATCTTTGATCGGACGACAAGAGCCATGCCTCGCCCGATTTCCAAAACGGCTTCTTTGTCAATGATTTCATTGCTTACTCCGATAGGGAATTCCGCGGTCATAATGTAGTCTGTCAGAGGATATTTCACGCCGGTCAGTTTTTTTATCTCCGTTTCGTCCGTCATGGAAAAGACTGAAAGATACCATCCGTCAAGTCTTTTGAGGCTGTACTCTCCCGTACTGAGGACGGCGGCGGTATTGTCTGAGGAGCGTATTTCTCCTGAACAGCCATGGCAACAGATATATATAAGAGTCTGGATATTAGCTATGGTGTGATCAAGACGTCCGCCCAGTACACCGTACAGTACAATTTTTTCAGCTCCCTGTTCAAGGGCGATTTTTACAGCCAGAAGAGTATCGGTATCGTCCTTTTCGGGAATACAGCGGTGTATTTCGGTATCGGATGGTATGGGGATACTGCATGAATCAAAATCACCTACAAGGATATGCGGTTTTATGCTGCGGCTCAGTGCATATTCATAGCCTTTATCCGCACAGATAACTATGTCGTCACTGTCTGCTTCAATAGTTTCACCGTCCGGAAAATCGCCTCCGGAAATTATAATAAAAGTCCTCATTTTATCTCCCACTCCTTAAGCTGCTTTGCTTCGTCATACATATTGCAGTAGCTTGTGTGTCGGCTTCGGGGAATACGCCCCTCACTGACAGCTTCCAGTACGGCGCAGCCCTTTTCACAGGTGTGAGAGCAGTCGTTAAAACGGCATTTGTCTGTAAATTGCGCCATTTCTCGGAAGCATCCGGCAAGCTCTTCTTTGCGGATAATGTCATAACGATTTGTTTCAAATGTTGAAAACCCCGGAGTATCGGCTATATATCCGCCGGTTTCAAGCCTGTAAAGTTCAGCGTGACGTGTAGTATGTTTTCCTCTGCCGAGCTTTTTGCTGATCTCGGCGGTAGGAATATTAAGCGCAGGATCGACGGCATTGAGCAGCGTAGACTTACCGGCGCCGGAATTTCCCGTAAATGCGCTGATCTTTTTTGCGAGCAGTTTCCTTACAGCGTCAACAGAGCGGGTGTCGCTGTAATTTACCTCCAGCACGTCGATACCGATGCTGCTGTATATTTGAATTATTTCGCTGCCGCTGTCAAGATCGGTTTTTGTAACGGCAATTACCGGTTTTATTCCCTTGTACTCTGCAATGGCAATAAATTTATCCAGCAGCAGATAGTTCGGGGCAGGTTCACAGGTAGAGACGACAAAAATAAGCTGATCGAGATTTGCAAGAGGAGGTCGGATTATGCAATTTCTGCGTTCTGCGACAGAGATGATCGTTTCATCCTTAATTTCCACCATGTCGCCTGCGCATGGACTTATGCCTTTGCTGCGGAAAACGCCTCTTGCTTTACAGACATATATACCGTCAGGGGACTCTACGGTATAGAGTCCCCCTAAGCATTTTGTTATTATTCCGCTTTTAACTGTGTTGTCCATCAGTACCACTGCCAGTTTGTAGCGCCGGTTGCTTCATCGTAAACCCAGTCGCCGTTTACGCCGGGTGCATAATATACCCAGTTGCCGTTTTCATCGTATTCGCCGTTTACACCGGGATTCCATTCCGGATCAATAGTGGGGTTTGTTATCGGGGGATCTGTGACCGGTTCGGGAGGATCTGTAACTGGTTCGGGAGGATCCGTATCAGGTTCAACTGTCGGGAAGCCTCCTACCTGTGCAAAGGCATAGTCTACATCTTCGCTTTGAACTGTAACATTTCCTGTAGCAAAGTTAAAATAATACATACCGATCTGAGCTCTTGCATTTGTTTCTTTATTTGTAAGCATAACAGTTACGAGAACATTTTCACCAGAACCCTTTATCTGTTGTTCCCATGAACTCATTTCGGGGATAAGAAGGGTGTCCGTGCTGACAGTGCTTGTTTTATTATCCTCGCCTCTGATAATAAAGTCGATAACGAATCGGCCATTTGCGTTAGCAGGGAAAGTGATATTGAAAGGAATCTCGCCGTCGGGATCTACGCCTGTACTGATGTACAGAATGATTTCTGTTCCCTGTTCTACTTTTTCGCCTTTAGCAATGCTCTGTTCAACGACTTTGCCTTCTTCTTCGTAAGAGTCCTTTCTGTCAGTTTTGACCTTAAGACCTCTGTACTGAGCGATTTGGGCGGCTTCCTTGGCGGTCATGCCCACATAATTTTCAACCTCTATCTGTTCAAGATTTGCGCCCATGCTGACATATACAAGAATAGTTGAACCCTTGTGTACCTGTTCGCCCGCTTTCGGTTCGGTTTTTATAACGCAATTTTCGTCAATTACCGGATCAGACTGTGTTTTTATTTCCGGCGTCAGTCCACGCATTTTCAGCTGATCTTCCGCAAGCGCCTGATTCATATTTACAAGATCGGGAACCTCAGTTGTTTCCTGACCTTTACTAATTTTAACTTTAAGGGTATCTCCCTTTTTATATTCAGTGCCTGGATCAATGCTTTGCCATATAATAGTATTTTCATCGGCAGGATCATACTCATAGCCTTCAACCACGAACTTGATATTGTTTCCGTATTTACTCTGGGCGGTATTGTAGTCCATGCCGGTGAAGTCTTTCATTTTATAATCATTTTTGGCCTTATCGCCTTTAAGCAGTCCGCTGAGCATAGTAGCCACAAAGATAACTGCAACAATTATAACGACTACCACCACAGCAGTAAGTACGGGAATAACCAGCGATGAACGTTCCTCCTCGTCGTCATCGTCCTCCTCGTCGTCATAGTAATCCTTGTATGTGACGGGCTTTTGCGGCGGAGGACTTGCATATCTCTGCGCTGCCGCCGCACCTGCATAAGCTGCGGCGGCTCCAACTCCGGCGGCAACGGCTGCGCCCTTAGGGGCAAAGGCTGAATCATTGCTGTCGGGGAGTTCTGTCTGTATTTCATTATTTACAGGGGGATTGAAATTAATGGTATTTTCTGAGGAGGAGCTTTCCTCCTCCTGATAGTATCCGAAAGTCATTGCCGGATTGGCTTTGAATTTTTCAATGTCGGAGATCATCTCCGCCGTAGTCTGGTATCTGTCCTCTGGAGCTTTCTCCATGGCTCTGAGAACAATTTCCTCCAATCCGTCCGGAATATCGGGATTTACAGCGCGCGGACGTTCAGGAATATCGTGCATATGCATAACGGCGATAGCTACAGGATTATCGCTGTCAAAAGGCTTTCTGCCGGCAAGCATCTCATACATCATTGCTCCTACGGAATAAATATCGCTCTTGGCGTCCGTAACGTTTCCGCTGGCCTGTTCGGGGCTGATATAGTGAACGCTTCCTATAGCCTGATCGGTAGCCGTTTTTCCCTCCTCACGAGCAAACTTTGCTATACCGAAGTCCATGACCTTAATAGTACCGTCGGTAAACATCATGATATTCTGGGGTTTGATGTCACGGTGAACTATACCCTTATCGTGAGCGTGCTGAAGCGCCCGGAGGATCTGTATAACAAAGTGCACGGTATCTTTCCATGTAAGCGTTTTTTCTTCTTCAATATATTCTTTCAGTGTTATGCCGTCGATATATTCCATTACAATATATTGGATTTTTTCTGAAAATCCCACGTCATAGATTTTTACGATGTTGGGGTGTGAAAGAACCGCGATTGCCTTCGATTCGTTTCTGAAGCGGCGCAGGAATTCTTCGTTCTCTGCGTATTCTTTTTTCAGGATCTTGATTGCTACCGTTTTGTTGTCGATGACATCGACACCTTTGTAAACTTCGGCCATTCCGCCGACGCCGATAAGCTCGGTTATCTCATATCTGCCGTCGAGCTTTTTGCCAATGTTCTTATCCATGTTGTTCCTCCTAATCCGATATGACCGCAACCGTTATGTTGTCACGGCCTCCCTTGCTGAGAGCAAGCTTTATCAATTCGTCTGCAACGCCATCGAAAGATGAATTAAGAATAGCGCTGTATATCTCATCATCGCCGCAGTATCCCGAAAGGCCGTCGGAGCAAAGCAGCAGACTGATTTTGTCCTCGTAATCAAGAATAAATGTATCAGGGAGCACGGTTTTTTCCACGCCCACGGCTCTTATGAGCATATGCCGCTGGGGGTGGACTTCCATTTCTTCTTCCGTGATCTGCCCCTTTTCATACAGCAGGGCAGCCACATTGTGGTCGGTTGTTATTTTTAGCAGTTTGTTGTCTGTTATAAGATAGGCTCTGCTGTCGCCGACATTGATTATAAAAGCCGATTTGCTGTTTATGAACGCTGCAACGCAGGTTGTGCCCATACCAAAATTTTTGAAATCAAACCGGGCGCGGGTGTAGATAACTGAGTTTGCAGCAGAAACCGAGGATATAAGCAGTTTTCTTATTTCCTCGTCATTCAGACTTTCAGAGTATCCTGCGGAGAAGCGTTGAAAAAATTCCTCAACAGCCACAGCGCTGGCTTCCTTTCCGGCGCGTTCGCCGCCCATTCCGTCACACACGACGGCAAGGACGTTATGGCCGAAATATTCACATCTTACGGCGTCCTGATTTTCGTCGCGCTTCAGACCAATATCTGTTCCGTATCTAAATCTCAATTATCCAAACCTCCTTTGCTGCCGGCGTCTCGTCTTAGCTGACCGCACGCCGCTTCTATATCGCTGCCGAGAGTTCTTCTGACGGTAGCGTTGATTCCTCTTTGCCCGAGGCGCTTTGCGAAGTCCGCAGCGCCGGAACGGGATGTTCTGTAATTTCTCTCCCTGACACGGTTCACGGGTATAAGGTTCACATGACAGTTCATTCCTCTGAGGAGAGAAGCAAGCTTGTCCGCATCTTTTTCCGCTGAATTTACGCTGTCGATAACGGCGTATTCAAAGGTTATGCGGCGTCCTGTTTTTTCAATATAATAACGGCATGCCTTCATAAGCTCATCTATATTATATGTCCTGTTTACGGGCATTATTTCACTTCTTTTGTCGTCATATGGACTATGAAGGGAGACGGACAGAGTTAGCTGAAGCTTCATATCCGCAAGTTCGTAGATCCTGGGAACTATTCCGCAGGTTGAAAGGGAAACGTGACGCAGGCTGAGATTATTGCCGTTTTTGTCCGAAATCAGATTGAGAAATTTCAGCACATTGTCAAAGTTGTCTAAAGGTTCACCGATACCCATAAGAACAACTCCTGTTACCCTGACTCCGGTATCTCTCTCTGTCTCGTAGATCTGCGTAAGGATTTCTGAGGGAGTCAATGATCTTACATATCCGGCGATTGCTGAGGCGCAGAAATTGCATCCCATTTTACAACCGACCTGTGTCGATACACATATGCTTTTTCCGTAGCTGTAATCCATTAAAACTGTTTCGACAAAGTTTCCGTCAGAAAGCCTATAAAGATATTTTACAGTATTATCTATGGAAGATTCAAGTCTTTTTTGCATAAATAGTCCATTTATACAAAAATTTTCTTTTAGCTGCTGTCTCAGTTGGACAGATATATCAGTCATTTTATCAAAATCCATGATTCTTTTTTTGTGAAGCCATTGAAAAATCTGTTTTGCCCTGAATTTTTTCTCGTCGTATTTTACAAGAAGCTGTTCAAGTTCGCTGAGACTCAGACTGAGAATATCCGTTTTTTCCAATTGATCCACCTCTGAATTTACATATTTTTTCGGAATTTGGCAATAAAAAATCCGTCGCTTCCAAAATGCATAGGAAATATACTTGCCCGGCATCCGAATTTTTCACCGAGAATACCACCAAGTTCACATTCAGACAGTTCCGGATGATTTGTCAGAAGTCTGCCGCATACCTCATCGTTTTCAGCCCGGCGCAGCGTGCAGGTTGAATATACCAGTTCGCCTCCTGCCGCCAGGTAATTGACGGCATTGTCTGCAATAGCATACTGAATATCCGGAAGTCCTGAAAAATCGGAAATATTCTTATATTTGATCTCCGGTTTTCGTCCTATTACTCCTATGCCGGAGCATGGAACATCGCAGAGAATTTTCGTAAATTCAGGCAGGTCCGGATCAAATTTTGAAGCGTCTCCGGTATTTGCAGTAATGTTTGCAAGTCCGAGCCGTTCAGCTCCGTTACGAATCAGATCTACACGTTTTTTATGAAGATCAAAGGCAAAAAGCTGTCCCTTACCATGCATCATTTCCGCCATAGTAAAGGTTTTTCCGCCGGGAGCGGCGCACATATCAAGGACAATATCCTTATCTGTCGGATCAAGTGCAGTGCAGCAGAGCTGTGAGGACAGATCCTGAACATGAAAGAATCCAGACTGAAAAGCATCCAGTTCGGCAGGATCACCGCAGTCAAGATGATAACAGCAGTCTAAAATTTCCGATTTTACTGCACTGATCCCATTAAGAAATGTCAGAAATTCCTCCTCTGTGCATTTCAGAGGATTTCTTCTGACGGATATATCCGGTTTTCCCAAAGCCGATTCAAGGAGATTTTCAGCATATTCCCAACCGTAATCGGCGGCAAGCGAAGCCGCAATTTCAGGTGCAACGGAATATTTCACTGATGTACGCTCAATTTTATTTTCCGGCAGCTTTATTTTTTTGCCGCTTCGTATAAAATTCCTGAGGACAGCGTTTATCATGCCCGAAGCGCTTGATTTTTTCATTGATCTGGAAAGACCGACGCTTTCGTTTACAGCAGCATTGTCAGGAATTCCGTTCATATAAAGTATCTGAAAAAGACCGCAGCGCAGAATATTTAGCACGGAATCGTCAAGTTTTTCCAAGGGGCGTGACGATAGTCC
Source organism: uncultured Ruminococcus sp. (assembly GCA_910579835.1). Classification (GTDB taxonomy): domain Bacteria; phylum Bacillota; class Clostridia; order Oscillospirales; family Ruminococcaceae; genus Ruminococcus. The sequence goes on along the minus strand of CAJTWQ010000023.1, from coordinate 6,883 downwards.
TCTTATTATATGATCAAGGGTGAGTTTTCTTTCGATAACACCGTAGTACAGAGCTGAACACAGCTTTTTGTCTCTTGACTCCATATTGCAGGAGCCAAGAGCGCTGTTCAGCTGAATATTTGAATAGCTTCCGCTGCCAAAGGTTTTGCATAAAAGCTTTACCGCAAGATAGCGTGGTTCTGTCATAATCAGTTATCTCTGAGCATGGAAAGGAGTCTGAGAAGCTGCATGATAGCTGTTACCAAAGCTGCGACATATGTGAAAGCGGCAGCTTTAAGAACCTTTTTAGCCATAGGAATTTCATTGTAGTCAAGTATTCCCTGAGCTTCCAGCGTATTAAGAGCTCTGCCGCTGGCGTCAAGCTCAGTGGGGAGTGTAACTGCCTGGAATATAACAACAGCAGTGAACATAGCGACGCCCAGCCATGCAAGAGCCGGAAATGCTTCAAAAAGGAGAACGCCCAGCAGGAAAGTGATATACCAGAGCTTTGAGCATACGTTTGTGACCGGTACGATAGCAGTCCTGATCTTGATAGGCGTATATTCTTCGGCGTGCTGGCAGGCATGACCGCATTCGTGAGCTGCAACTCCGATAGCTGCAACAGATGTATTGCCGTAAACGGAGTCCGAAAGTCTTATTACATTTGCTGTGGGATCGTAGTGATCGGTGAGATTTCCGCCAATTCTTTCGATGCGCACGTTGTAAAGACCATTGCTGTCGAGGATTTGTCTTGCCACCTGATCGGCTGTAAGACCTCTTGAATTATGCACAGTCTTGTACTTTTTAAAAGTGGACGACACATTGATCTGTGCGATAATGGGGAGAATGAGCATTACGAGTAAAAAAATTATAGCTGACATTATAATACCTCCTGATTTAAAATTGTACCGGATGTGAGTTTATTTCCCCGAAGAAAGTCTTGGGTTTTCATGCGTTTTTTACCCTCAGGCTGAACTTCAAGGAAGCGTATGATTTTTCCGTCTCCGCATTTTACGTCAAAGAAAGAAGCGTCTGTGATCTCGCCGTTTTCCGCGTCATAGGCTGATTTTCCGGTGAGCGTTGAAGAGAAGATCTTGAGTCTTTTTCCATCGAGCATTGCGAATCCGGTAACGCCTCTTATGGTATTGTGAACCTCGGAGGCGGTTTTAGAGAAGTCAAGGGCGCTCATTTCCTTGGTTATCATAGGTGAATAGCAGGAAAGAGAGTCGTCCTGTTTCTGCGGCGAAAGCAAGCCGTTTTCTACAGCGTCAAGGGTTTCAAGCAGAACCTCCGCTCCGATTTCGGACAGACGGCTGTAAAGTTCCTGATAGGTTTCATTTTCACCGATCGGCGCAGACCTTTTAATAAGCATATCTCCGGTGTCAAGTCCTTCGCTCATCTGCATTGATGTCACGCCTGTTTCCTTTTCTCCGTTGAGAATCACCCAGTTGATAGGCGCTGCTCCTCTGTATTTCGGAAGAAGTGAAGCATGAATATTGATGCAGCCGTATTTTGGAAGTTCCAGAACTTCTTTCGGCAGTATCTGACCATAAGCAGTAACGATTATTATATCCGGAGCGATTTCACGAAGAATCCTCATAGCCTCCGCACCGTCGTCACCCTTTCGCAGTGAACGCGGCTGATAAACAGAGAGTTCGTATTCAGCTGCCGCTGTCTTGACCGGAGTGGGGATCATTTTATAGCCACGTCCCTTGGGCTTGTCGGGCTGAGTGAAAACACCGGCTACCTCATGGCCGCTTTCCGCCAGAGCCTTCAGACAGGGGACGGCGAAATCGGGAGTTCCCATAAAAACTGTCTTCATATTATCATTCCTCCTCAGGAACGAAGAATTCCTCTACTATCTCTGTAAAAACATGACCTTCAAGATGATCGTTTTCGTGACATGTACACTGCGCGCCGATTTCGTCGAAATCACGCTCAAACCAGTTTCCGTGACGATCCTGGGCTTTAAGATGACACCTCATGGGTCGGGTGACGTATCCCCAGATATTGGGGCAGGAGAGACAGCCCTCCTGGACGCGCTGTTTGCCTTTGCGGTTTGTTATTTCGGGATTAATGGCTTCAACGTTTTCATCTTCAAGGTGCATGATAAATATTCTGCGGCATATTCCTACCTGCGGTGCGGCAAGACCAAGTCCCTGAGCCTTGTCAAGAGTTTCATGCATATCGTCAAGAAGCTGAGCGAGTCTGTCGTCAAATTTATCTACAGGTTTGCATACCTTGTGAAGCATTTCATCCTTGTCGGTTAAAATTTTTCTGAGAGCCATTTTTATAATCCTTCCTGTCATACGCCTATATCGCCGTTCATATCGGCATAGAGCGCGACTTTTTTCATCTTTTTTATCTGAGCTGCCCTTACAGTGAGACTGCGGATGAATCCGCGTATTTCGGCAGTATTTTTACATTTCATAATAATTCTGTATCTGTATTTTCCGCTTATTTTGCCATAGGAGCATTTTACCGGACCCAAGACCCTTACGGGAGTTTGAGGGTGAAGCTCGCGCAGCATATCGTTCATCAGAGCCAGAACAGCGTCAGCTCCGGTCTTTACTAATATTTCGTCGGCGGCGGAGAATCCGAAAACGCACATATCGCACAGCGGAGGAAATATCATTGCTCTGCGTATGGCGATCTCTTCCCTGTAGAATCCTTTGTAGTCCTGTACGGCGGCTAAATTCATAACGTAATGCTCCGGCATAAATGTCTGCAAAACAGCTCTGCCCTGTCTGCTGCCCCTGCCGCCCCTTCCAACTACCTGTGTAATAAGAGAGAACGTGCGCTCGTAGCTGCGGAAATCCCCGGCATAGAGAGCTTTGTCAACAGAAAGAACTCCAACAAGTGTGACATTGGGAAAATCAAGTCCTTTGCCTATCATCTGCGTGCCTATCATTATGTCGTACTGTACGTTATGGAAGTCGGTAAAGCCTTTTTCGTAGGAATACCGGGAAAAAGCAGTATCAGCATCCATACGCAGGATACGGGCATGAGGGAACATTACTGAAAGTTCTTCCTCAAGTCTCTGCGTTCCGAAGCCCATGCTTTTCAGCCTTTGTGAACCGCAGGAAGGACATACTGACGCAGGCTCGCTGCTGTAGCCGCAGTAGTGGCACATCATTTTATTGTTTTTTTTGTGATATGTCAGAGGTACAGAGCAGTTAGGACAATATATCGGCTGATAGCAGTCGCAGCAGCTGATGATAGTGTGAAATCCACGCCGGTTCAGCAGCAGGATAGTCTGTTCTCCCTTTTGCAGATTGTTTTTTATTTCCTCAGTAAGGCTGCGGCTGAATTCCGATGCGTTTCCTTCCATGCGCTCGATGTTCATATCGACTACATTTACCTGCGGCAGGGGATTGCTGTGAAAGCGTTTTTTCATTTCCAGCAGCTTATATATGCCTCTTTCAGCAAGATAATAGCTTTCAATCGACGGCGTGGCTGACGCGAGAAGCAGTACGGCACCGTGATATGCGCACCTCTGTTTGGCTACGTCATGAGTGGAGTAACGCGGGGAAGTCTCCGATTTATAAGAGCGTTCGCCCTCCTCGTCAATTATAATCAGTCCGATATTGTCAAGAGGAGCAAAAACAGCGCTTCGTGTACCTATAACTATATCGGCATCACCTCGTTTGATTCTTTTATACTCATCAAGCCGCTGCCCCATTGAAAGACCGCTGTGGATAACTGCCACTCTTTCTCCGAAAAGAGCCTTGAATCTTCGCAGAACCTGCGGTGTAAGCCCTATTTCCGGAACAAGAAGTATAGCCTGGCGTTTAAGTTTTACAGTATCGGAAATAAGTTTTTCAAAAACTGATGTCTTGCCGCTGCCTGTAACGCCGTGAAGCAGAAATACTCCCGGCTTTTTTTCAAATATTCCTGCAAGTACGGCGTCGTGAGCTTTTTGCTGCTCCTCAGAAAGAACAATATCATCGGGGCTGCATCTCTCATTTTCGTCGCATTCAATACCTCTGAGAAACTCTGCTTCATATTCAGCTGCTGCTCCGTTGGCACAAAGACGTTTTATTACATCTGTCGAAACTCCGCACATATACGCCGCTTCTTTAATGGCTGCGGAACCGAATTCGCTGAGAAAATCAGCGGTTTTCTTCTGCTTCGGGGTAAGCTTGAAGCTGTCCGGTGAATTCAGGTATTCATTTGTCAGACGTATCATTTTTACTGATGCATCGCCTACCGACTGGCGGAAAATATTATCGGAAACTAAAGCTCCTGCCTCATCAAGCTCATCAATAAGGGCTCTGCCGTTTTTCTCTATAAAATTTTCTATAATTCGGCTGAGATCTTCAGTACCGGAGGAAATTTCAAGATTTTCCAGAAGATCGGCAGCATTTTCCGACAGCACAGCGTAATTGCTGAAATTGCTGACTAAGGAAAATTTCTCACGGACGGAAATACTCATGGCTGGAGGAAGCATTACCTTTACTCCGTCGAAATATGTGCAGAAAGTATGCTCCCTTAGATAGAAAGCAAGCTGAAGCATTTCTTCTGATATAACAGGCTTTTTGTCTGCAAGGGATACCACAGATTTAAGACCGGTTGTATCTCTTTCGGAAAGTTTCATTACAACCCCGATTCTGCGTTTGTTTCCTTTTCCGAAAGGGACGAGAATTCTGCATCCGCAGGAAATCTCATTTGTCATAAAAGATGGGACGCTGTAGCTGAACAGCATATCGAAAGAATAAGCTGTTCCGCTGACCGCCGTCTCTGCAATAAGGGGCATTATTCAGCGGCCGGAGAAGTTGTGCTGACAATTTTGCAGCGTCCGCTGGCGATTTCTTCAACGGCAGTCTTTACAGGCTTTTCTTCAAGTGTATTACCGTTTTTGTACAGTTCCTCGGATATTTCTCTTGCACGCTTTGCAACGGCGATTACAAGGGAATAACAGCTTTCGTTTTTTGAAATGATCTGATTTACAGCAGGTCTGAGCATTTTTTTACACCTCATTTAAAATTTTATCTATAAGCTCCGGAGAATACTTGCTTTTTAGCTTTTCAGCGCGAATAACGGCAAAAAAGTCGTTTACGGCATCTTCCAGAGCATCATTAACGATAACATAATCATAATTTTCGGCAAGCTTTATCTCATAGGATGCTTTTGAAACACGTTCTTCAATGATGTTGTCAGCTTCTGTGCCTCTCTTTTTTAGCCGGCGCCGAAGTTCCTTTACAGATGGCGGAGCAATAAATACGAAAAGTGCATCCGGACGTATCTCTCTTATTTTCATTGCCCCCTGAACCTCGATTTCCAGGATGACGTCTATGCCTTGTTCAAGGTAGGGATCTACTTCGCTTTTCAGCGTTCCGTAGCAGTTTCCGCAGTATTCTGCGTGTTCCAGAAATTCGTCCGCATCCGCTTTTCTGTCAAAGTCTTCACGGCTGAGAAAATGATAGGAGATTCCGTCTGTTTCTCCCTCGCGGGGATTTCTTGTTGTTGCCGATACTGCTGTTCTGAAGCTGTCATTTTTCAGTATTTCAGCCAGCATAGTTCCTTTTCCGCATCCCGAAGGAGCTGAAAATACGATTAATCTTCCTTTAATCATTGCTGTCGTTTCCTCCTGTTTCGTTTATCCTTGAGGCGAGAGTTTCTGTTATCAGAGACGAAAGTATGACATGACCGCTGTCCATGATTATAACAGCTCTTGTTTTTCTGCCAAATGTTGCGTCAACGGCCATTCCGCTGTCGCGTGCCTCCTGAATCAGTCTTTTTATCGGCGCGGATTCAGGACTGACTACAGTAATTATTCTGGCTGTGGAAATCATGTTGCCGTAACCTATGTTTATCATTTTCATGTTTTTACTCCACATTCTGTATCTGTTCGCGGATCTTTTCTATTTCAGACTTCATATCCACCACGATCTTTGTTATGTTAAGATCCTGTGCCTTGGAACCTATTGTATTGACTTCACGGTTTATTTCCTGGACGATGAAATCAAGCTTTCTGCCGGCAGGACCTCCGTTTTCAAGTATTTCTCTAAGCTGCGCAATGTGGCTTCTCAGACGTACGGTTTCTTCGTCAACGGCGATTTTTTCAGAAAAAATTGCAGCTTCGGTGACAATACGCTGTTCATCAATGTTTTTGTCCTCAAGAACCTCGCATAATTTTTTGTACAGTCTACTGCGGTATGCCTCCACGGTTATTGGCGACTGAGCTTCGATCATTTCTACACGTTCAATTATAAAATCGGCCTTTGCGAGGATGTCATTTTTCAGTTGCTCCCCCTCGGTTTCACGCATGGAAATGAAATGTTCAAGAGCTTCCGCTGTTACTTCGCAGACGTCGGCGCAGACTTGCTCCTCGTCGTCGGGAGTTTTCTGAATATTAAAAATATCAGGAAGCTTTATGAGCTTTGAAAGAGTCAAATCGTCTTTAAGACCGAGGTCGGCGGAAATTCCTCTGAGCGCCGTAATATATCCTTCTGCCGTACTTCTGTTCAGAGCTATCTGCGAGTCTTTGCCCTCAATGCTGTTTATGGTGATCGAGACTTCAACCTTGCCTCTTGAAACTGCCGATTTCAGGAGTAATTTAATTTTTTCGTCAATGTAGCTGTAGGTTCTGGGAATTCTGGATGAGTATTCGTAATATCTATGATTTACTGAGCGGATTTCTGCCGTAATATCTCTTCCGTTCAGTATTTTTTGTGATCTGCCGTACCCGGTCATACTTTTGAGCATTTCTTAGCCTTCCTTCGGATTGTGATTGCACCTGTGCAGCCGCATAAGTATACAAATATATTATAACACTAAACTCATGAAAATGCAAGCTTTTTGTGAACAAAAAAAGACGGCGCTGAAGCACCGTCTTTGGTTATATTTAATTATTCCTTTACGAAATCCTTAGGATCGAGAGAAGCGACGAGATGAATCAGAT
>CAJTWQ010000022.1 GCA_910579835.1 uncultured Ruminococcus sp. | reverse complement strand
ATAGCAAGTAATCGTTTTATTTTTAAAGGCTAACGTTTTCTTTTAGAGGTTATCGTTTTATGATTTAAATTCAGCTTTTCTTTCTCTTCTGTCCAATATCTATTGTAGCACTACAGCTTTTGGGCAAACAACCTTAAAAAAAACTTGACAAGATAGGAAAAATATATTATAATAAAAATTACATGTAAATTATGTAAGGAGTGCATATAAATGGCTTTGAAAAAAATGTCCAGAGACAGCTATGAAAAGCTTGTAGCCGAGCTTGACGACCTTAAAATTAATAGACGTAAGGAGGTTGCCGAAAGACTGAAGGTGGCGCGTTCTTACGGTGACCTTTCTGAAAATGCCGAATACGATGAAGCAAAAAATGAACAGGCTATACTTGAAGCTCATATTTCCGAGCTTCAGTATACTATTGATAATGCAGAGATCGTGGAGGATTCCAATATTTCTGTTGATGAGGTAGGAATGAGCTCTAAGATAACGATTAAACGTATTGATAACGGAAAAGTCGAGACATTTACCATTGTAGGAACGAATCACGCTAATGTAAGAGAGGGAAAAATCTCCGATGAATCTCCGATCGGAAAAGCGGCGATGAAGAAAAAAGTTGGTGATGTTTTTATTGTCGAGGCTCCGGCAGGCGAGCTGAGATTTGAAATTTTGGAAATATCCAAATAATGTTTTGGAAAGGGGAGGACAGAGTGTCCCGCAATCTGCCGATATAGAAAGGAAGTATGAATATGAGCGAAGAAAACATTGCTACCGCAGGCGAAGCCACTGAGGTCGATATAAATATTCTTAAAAAGGATCGTCTTGACAAGCTTGCCGCTCTTAGAGAGGCTGGAAAGGATCCATATCAGATTACAAAATTTGATGTAACAGGTCATTCGGCTGATTATAAGGCTGAATACGAGGCGAAGGAAGCTGCGGCTCTTGCTGAGGCCGGTGACGATGAGGAAAAGGTTAAAGCAGCTATAGAGGCTCTTAATGAGAAGATTGTCCGTGTTGCCGGACGCATTATGAGCTGGCGTGACATGGGTAAGGCTAATTTTATTGATATCCGTGACGGCTCTGACAGAATTCAGGTCTATGTCCGTTCTAACGATGTAGGTTCAGATTTGTTCAAGGAGTTCAAAAAAAAGTGGGATATAGGCGATATTATTGGCGTTGAAGGCTTTGTTTTCAGAACGAAAAAGGGTGAGATTTCTGTTCATGCTAAAAATATCGTACTCTTGTCCAAATCGCTTCTGCCGCTGCCTGAAAAATGGCACGGTCTGAAGGATCAGGATATGCGATATCGTCAGCGTTATGTTGACCTTATAGTAAATCCGGATGTAAAGGAGACTTTTGTCAAGAGAAGCCGTATTATTGCCGAAATAAGAAACTACCTTGACAATCTTGGCTATATCGAGGTTGATACTCCGGTGCTTCACACTCTTGAGATCGGAGCGGCTGCCCGTCCTTTTGTTACTCATCATAATACGCTCGATATGGATATGTACCTTCGCATCGAAACGGAGCTTTATCTTAAGCGTCTTATTGTAGGCGGCTTTGAAAAGGTCTATGAGGTCGGACGTATTTTCAGAAACGAGGGTATGGATACATCTCATAATCCGGAGTTTACTTCTGTTGAAATGTATCAGGCATATACCGATTATATTGGCATGATGGATCTTATTGAAAATATGTACAGAACTATTGCAAGAAATGTTTGCGGAACAGCTAAGATCACTTATCAGGGCGTTGAAATTGATATGGAAAGTCCATGGGAAAGGCTCACAATGGTTGAGGCTGTCAAGAAATATGCCGGAGTAGATTACAACAGCTGGGAAGACGATACCGCCGCCAGAGCATGTGCCAAGGAAAAGGGCGTTGAGGTTGAAGAGGGAGAAAAGGCAACTAAGGGACATGTTCTGATCGCATTTTTTGACGCCTTTGTTGAAGATAAGCTGATTCAGCCTACTATTATATATGACTATCCTGTTGAGAATTCTCCTCTTGCAAAGAGAAAGCCTTCTGATCCGGCGTTTACAGAGCGCTTTGAATATTTCATGTACTGCCGTGAAATGGGCAATGCGTTCTCGGAGCTTAACGATCCTATCGATCAGAAAGAGCGGTTTGTAAAGCAAGTTGAAGCAAAGCGGGCGCAAGGTGCAAACGCCGAGGTAGATGAGGATTTCGTTACTGCTCTTGAATACGGACTTCCCCCTACGGGCGGTCTCGGCTTTGGTCTTGACAGACTTGTAATGCTTCTTACAGACAGTCCGTCTATCAGAGACGTTCTCTTGTTCCCCACAATGCGTCCTTTAGGATGATAGGAGCATATGAAAAACAAGGATAAAGAAAAAAAGGTCAATCCGTCTTCCGATAACGATGAAGATATATTTGATATAAAAAAGAGCGTATTCGAGGTTAATAGAGAACTTCGTGAGCAGAGACAGAAAGAAGAAGAAGCTCAGCAGGCTGAACTTCGGCGTCAGATAGCAGAGCGCGAAAAAAAAAGTCGTGAAGAATACGACAGGCGTATTATGGAGGAGAAAAAAGAGCTGATTCGTCTTAAGCAGGGACTTATTGAGGAAAGCAAAGAAATTCATGAAGAAAAGGAAGAACCTGTTAAGCTGTCTTTTGGAAAGAAAATAGTTAATTTTTTCTACCATAATAAATGGTGGCTTGGTATAGCGGCAGTATTCGTGTTTATTGCCGGAGTGCTTACGTACAATTTAATTACAAAGCCAAAACCGGATGTGATCGTGCTGGTTATATGCGGCAGTGATACTATCGGAAATGCTCCTAAATTAGAGGAATATATAGGCAGCATGTCAGAAGATTTCAACGGAAACGGTAAGATTTTAGCGTCAGTTTATTTTATTCAGAGGACAGATAATTCAGCCGGAGATTATGCCAACGGCTCTGATACTAAGCTTACTACTGAAATGAACAGTGCTGAAAGCGTTATAGTTATCGGTAACAGTGAGTTTCTGAAACTGATAGATCCGGAAAACGATCTGATTGACATGAGTGAAATGTTCCCGGATAATCCTAATATCAGAGGCGGCAGATTCTATCTTAAGCACACCAATTTTGCAGAACGTGCCGGCATTGACGAAAGTGACGTGCCATATGATCTCTTTATCGCGCTGAGAAAGCCGAAAAATCTTCTTTATTCATCCAAGGAGGAAATGGAGAAAACACTTGAAAAGGATCTCCCTGTGCTGGAAAAGATCATCAATGATCTGTCCGAATAATAACAATTAAAAAGTTGTCGGCTCAAATTAAGCCGGCAGCTTTTTTTGCTGGAATATGCGTTATTTTACTGTAATTATCAAAAATCTGAGCATTGCTAATATAAACGCAGGTTCTTAAATCAGATATGACATTACGCTGAACAGCAAAAAATGACTGATTTATTAATATTCAGCAACATTCGACTTGAAATATTCACGAAAAAGTAATAAAATGTTAATAGAAGCTGATGAGGAGCATGAACATTCTGACACTCTGATTCGGCAGAAGGATCCGGAATAACATTATTTATAAGGAGGAATTTTATGAAACTTAAAAGTAAGTTAAGCAAATTAGTTAGTGTGCTTACAGTTGCAGTTATGTGCTTCACAGTACTTCCGAAAGCGTCAACTTTTTCTTCTTCTGCAGCCAATGTCGGCGACAAGCTTAGCGTCGGCAACGGCAATAATCAGCATAAGGGCAATTGCGACGGTTACAGCTACGAGGTCTGGATTGATAACACCGGCGGCAGCGGTTCTATGACACTTAGTCAGGGTGCTGCTTTCAAGGCGGAGTGGAACGCAAGCGTTAATAGTGGTAACTTCCTCGCCCGTCGTGGCTTGGACTTCGGTTCTCAGAAGAAGGCTACCGATTATCCATATATCGGTATGGACTATGAAGCCGATTATCGTCAGACCGGCAGCTCAAACGGTAACTCACGTCTTTGCGTGTACGGCTGGTTCCAGAATAAGAATGCCGGTAACGTACCGCTTGTTGAGTACTATATCATCGAGGACTGGGTAGACTGGTGTCCGGATGCTAACGGCAAAATGGTTACAATCGACGGAGCACAGTACAAGATTTTTCAGATGGATCACACCGGCCCGACCATTAATGGCGGCAGTGAAACCTTTAAGCAGTATTTCAGTGTTCGTCAGCAAAAGAGAACTTCCGGTCACATTACTGTTTCTGATCACTTTAAGGCATGGGCAGAGCAAGGTTGGGGCATCGGTAACCTTTATGAGGTCGCTTTGAATGCTGAAGGCTGGCAGAGCAGCGGCGTTGCAGATATAAAAAAGCTCGACGTTTACACCGATCCTGATAAACGTGACCCGAATATTGGAGATATAACTGATACGCCTGTAGTTGAACCTGATAAAAACGGCGACTATTTCAAGAGCACTTTTGATACCTCAAATGACGGTTGGACGGCAAGAGGCGATGCTTCTGTCGTTAATGATTCTGAAAATTATTATGCCGGCGGCAGCTCACTTCTGGTTACAGGACGTACAGATAACTGGCACGGAGCTTCCATAGCTCTTGATTCTAACGCATTTGTAGGCGGAAACAGTTACAGTTTCAGTACTGGAGTTCTTCAGAAGAGCGGCGATGCAGTTGATATGCAGCTTACTCTTCAGTATTCGTTAGACGGTGAGGAGCATTATGATAAGATAGCTTCAGTATCTGCAAAGAGCGGCGAGTGGACAAAGCTTGAAAATACATCCTTTACAATTCCGAAAGGCGCGTCAAATCTTTTGCTTTATGTAGAAGCTCCCGATAGTCTTACAGATTTCTATATCGACGAGGCAAAGGGTTCTAAAGAGGGAACAAAGTCATCTGTCACAACGGGCGGCGGTACGGTCAAGGGCGAAAATCCAGTTGAGTCAATGACAACAACTACTGTATCTGATGAAAAGACAACAACGACTACTACAGCAAAGCCTGTAGATCCTGATAAAAAGGTTACTAAATGGGGCGACGCTAATTGTGATGGAGAAGTGCGCTTAAACGACGCTGTTCTTGTTATGCAGGCAATAGGAAATCCGGACGTATACGGCATATCAGGCAGCAGCAAAACCCATATCACAGAACAGGGAATGCTTAACGGAGACGTAAACGAAGCAGGAAACGGTCTTACAAATCTTGATGCGCTGGCTATTCAGAAGTATCTTATTAATCTTATTGATAAACTGCCGGAAAGCATTCAGGCAGGGAACGATAATCCGTATGTTACAACTACGACGACAAAGAAACCTGTAAATACAACTACAACAACTGCAAAACCGAATGTTCCGGATGCGGAATTTTTCATGGATTCATTTTCAAACGGCACGGACGGCTGGGAGAAGAGAGGCGCAGCTTCACTGTCTCTGGATAAAGATACCTATTATTCTGAGGGATCTTCTCTTAAAGTAACAGGCAGAGAGGACACATGGCAGGGGGCGGCAAAGTCTCTGGATAATTCTTACAAGGCTGGAGAGACATACAGCTTCAGCGCCGGCGTTTTACAGGCAAGCGGTTCTTCTCAGGAAGTTAAAATGACTTTACAGTATAATCTTGATGGTGAAGAAAAGTATGATGAGATCGCCAAGTCAACAGCGGCCGACAAGACATGGACAAAGATTGAAAACACAGAATACACAATTCCCGATGGAGCAACAGATCTTCTTATTTATGTAGAGCTTCCTGATTCAAATGCTGATTATTATCTTGATGACGTTCAGGTTGACGCCAAGGGCGCTAAATCCAAGGTGGAGACAGGAAAAGGAACAGTCGGAACTATTTCCAATCCGTCTGTAAATCCTTCCGGAAAGGTTGATCCAACAAAGCCGATGGTAGCTATCAGCTTTGACGACGGAGCATCTCCGGCAACAGGTACAAGAATTATAGATGCTCTTGCCAAACAGGATTTTCGTGCAACATTTTTCTATGTCGGCAACTGGATCAGAGGAACCGACGGTGAGAATGAAGTAAAATATGCTTATTCAAAGGGTATGGAGATTGCAAATCACACAATGTCACATCCGAATCTTGCAGAGAAGTCTGCATCTGAGATCAGAAAGGAATATGATCAGTGTGCGTCTAAGCTTAAAGGGATTATTGGAACAGCTCCTTCAAAGCTCCTGAGGCTTCCTTATCTTTCATCCAACCAAACAGTACAGTCAACGCTTAATGATGCTCCTCTTATTACCTGTTCCATTGATACGCAGGATTGGAACGGAGCATCAAAGGATCAGATTGTAAATACTGTAAAACAGGCAGTTGCTAATGGCAGCGCAGACGGAGCAATTATTCTTTGCCATGAGACATATGAGACAACTGCTGCCGCTATTGAGGAACTTGCACCTTATCTGAAAAATCAGGGATGGCAGATCGTTACTGTTTCTGAAATGTTTGAAGCAAAGGGAAAGCAGATGAGCGGCGGACAGATATACACAAAGTGCAATTAATTACTTGAATTGTATGTGTTAAAATAATATTTCTTCAATTTTATATCCCCTTAAGACAGTCGGTTTAAAAGCCGGCTGTCTCAGTTTATCAAAAAAATATATTTTTAGTAGACACTTTCACTTGCAGAGTGTCCTTTGGACTCTGCAAGTGGGTGAAACACACTTTGGAAACCCACTATTAAAAAATAATTTTAATGTCAGTCTGAGACAGCCGGATGCTGGATAATGAGAATATGTATGATTCAACTTTCAGTTGACGAATTGTAAAGTCCGGTTGATTGAATGTAAGCTTGATTTATGTTATAATTGTGATGCAAAGATTGATTAAAAAAGTATATAAGGAGGATTATTTATGATTTTTGCAGATAAGCTTATTAATTTGAGAAAGAAAAGCGGCATGTCACAGGAGGAACTTGCTGAGCGAATTAATGTCAGCCGTCAATCTGTTTCAAAATGGGAGGGAGCACAGTCGGTTCCGGATTTGAAAAAAATTCTTGCTCTATCTGAAATTTTTGGAGTATCGACTGATTATCTACTTAAAGATGAAATCGAGGCATGTCCGGATATGCCTGTAATTATTGAAAATGATATGCCCGCTCTCAGGAAGGTTACACTGGCAGAGGCGTCGGAGTTTCTGGCGCTAAACGAAAAAAATGCTCGTGCATCGGCTTTGGCAGTGCTTCTCTGTATAGTTTGTCCGATACCGCTTATTTTTTTGGGTGCGTTAAGCGATGCTGCTGGAGTAGTTGGACTTATAATTCTGCTTATTATTGCAGCGTCAGCTGTTGGAATTTTTATTATTTCAGATAAATTTGTAGAAAGCTTCAAATATCTTGAAAAAGAGGAGATTGATACTGAGTACGGAGTTTCCGGAATGGTCGGTGAAAAAAAGAATATGTGCATGAAAAACTGCACAAGAGATAATATATGCGGAACGGTTTTGTGCATTCTTTCGGTTATACCGATTCTGGCATCGTTTGCAGTTTCGGAAAAAGATATTGTCGGAGCGGCAGGAGTATGTATCTTTCTCTTTATTCTTTCAGTTGGAGTATATCTCATAGTCAGGTCAGACACTATCGAAGAGGGATTTGATAAACTTCTTGAGGAGGGGAGATATTGCAGAGAAAACAAGATTGAAAGGAACAAAGTTCCCGATATTTCAAAAATATATTGGCTGATTTTGACAGCCGTTAATATTTTAGTGTGCTTCATTACAAATGACTGGGGTATAACATGGGTTATCTGGGCGATAGGCGGCGTTTTATATGGCGTTATTGCTGAAATAAAGAAAATTATAATAAAATAATAAGAGAAAACGCAAAAATAATTATTTCGATTTTGTGTGAATTATACAAAATTTCCTACAAAGTCTTTACAAGTAATTTGAAATATAATATAATGGAGTAAAAGAAGGTGAAACGGCATGATTAAGTATCTTTCCGGCGAATACGAAACAGTTGATTATAATGAGAAAAAGTGTGTACTGCTTCATGATAACTACGACAATGAGGCATATCCGATTCATTGGCACAGCGCTGTAGAACTGCTCATGCCCTTGAAAAATTATTACATAGTCAATGTAGGAAGCGTAGATTATCGTATTGAAGAAAACGAGGTACTCATTGTCCCTCCGGGAGAGCTGCACAGTATGCCTGCGGTTCCGGGGCATCGTTTTATATTTCAGTGCGATAATATAAATTTAGGAAATGTACCCGCTCTGGAAAATGTTATGCGGGCTATTGCTTCTCCGGTGCTGATCACTCCGAAGATGAGCAGGGAACTTCATATTCTGGCAAAAAAGACCATGATGGATATATATGAGCTGTATAATTCCAAGTCAGAGCTTTCGGTGGTAAAGACCTATCTTAAAATGATAGATCTTTTTGTGGCGCTGAGGGAATTTCAGTTGGAGCAGAGCAAGCTTATTATGGAATGCGATGATGAGACGATCAGCGAATACAGTGAGAAATTCAGCACAGTGTTTAAGTTTATCGACAGTAATTATATGTACGATATTTCTTTGGATCAGCTGGCGGAAGTAGCAGGATACAGCAAATACCACTTTTCAAGGATTTTCAAGCAGTATAATTCCATGTCCTATTTGCAGTATATAAATGCGCGGAGAACAAAGGCTGCGGAGGTTCTTCTTCTGGATTCTGCTATCCCTATAACCGAGGTTGCAATGCGTTCAGGCTTTAAGAGTCTGACTACCTTTAACCGTATTTTCAAGGAGATAAAACACTGCACTCCTACAGACTTCAAAAAACTTTACTCAAATCATTAAGCTCCCGTGTTTATAGAATGATATGAGGATTCTATAAACACAGGAGCTAAAAAGCCGCACTTTAAAGTGCGGCTTTTTAGTAGGAGGTTATTGGATCATTCGACATTTCCGATTTTTTCATTAAAAGGTATTAAAAGAGTTTCATATATATCTGAATCGGGAAATTTATACCAGTGTTCTTCATAAATGTAATCTGTCTGATAATCTTGACGCTTCCAGCAGATATACCCGTCAGCATATGCCGCGACATGGATTTCATCTGAACCATTTATACGAAATTTAAATTTTATTTGATCGGAAGCTGTATCATTGGGCTGTACGGATTCATACAAATTCCAATTATAGCCGTAAAATGCCTGATGAACTGATTCGCCGTTCATATTCAGGTTGGAATCAAAGGAACCGTTATAGTAGGTAATGTCAACGGTATCAACACATTTAGCCAGGTTACCGAACGGTGGATAAAGATTTGCGGAGTCAATTGTACTGCCGTTTCTTAAAATAGTTTCAATTTCAGCATGCATTCTTTTACCGCAATATTTATACCATAATTTATATTCGCTTGTCCCATCGCTTAATAAAATATAGTCATCGCTGTAGATAAACAGAGAGTACAGTGAATTGTCGTTTTTGGTCATCTCAAATTTAATGACAGGCATTGTAAAGGTATCGTAACCCTCCAGGAGTTTAAGCGTATTATTTTTAAGGACTAAACTGAAGTATTCGTCTAAAAGTCGGCATTGCTGTATTGTCAGATCGGGCATTGGAGTGTCTGAAAGAGTGTATTTTACTGTTGCCCCGTCATTGATACAGCTTTCAAAGTTGTTTAACTGAATGTGATTATCCTCAGTGCCCAGGACAGCGTTTTTTACGTTTAGAAAAGCTTCATAGTCGATTTTATACTTTATTGTCTGAATTGCTGTTGTGTTTTCAGAGTTAAGTTCTGCGCGTGATATAGTAAGACGATCGTTACAGTCGATTGTTATGGTTTCGATTGATGTTTCGGTTATTTTAACAAAAACACGGTCATCGTAATATGAATTTATCAAAGCATTCATTTCGTCCTCATGAGTCCATTCTCCGTATTCACAGCTACTGAAAAATTCTGCTATCTGTGATTTTTGATCCTCATTGAGGCTCTTTTGATTGTCTCGAAGATATTTTATGGTATTGGGATCTCTTACGCTGATTATGCCGTAACATGGACCCACATATTTATAGTCCTGCTCGGAGAAATCGCTCAGTGGATTTGGTTTGTCAGCAGTCGGTGCCGATGTTTCCTGAGTTGGAATTACGCCGTCATATACGGATGCTTTCTGAGTCGCAGCTTCACTGTTCTGCACAGACATATTTTCCGTTGAATCTGGTGTTTTCTCTTGTGTCTGCGCTTCATGAGCAGATATGACTGTATTTTCCGGTGTTTTTCCGGATAAATGCACTGCTGCATTGATTCCTCCGGCAAGAACGGCGCAGGCGGCCGCAGCGCTGATAATTCTGGAAATACGTATTTTTTTCGCAGTTTCAACACCGCTTACCTGCTGTGAATAGCCGTATTCTCCTTTAATTTTTTTGTCTGCGGATTTTTCCATATCTCTGCACTTTTCAATAATTCGTTCCTCCATACCTTCGGGCATGGTGATATTTTCTGCAGCTCGTTTAAGTTTGTTGTAATTCATTATTCCTAAACTCCTTTCGATATATTTCTCTAAGTAAATTTCTGCCCTTTTGAAGTCTCATTTTGACAGCTGAGGGTGATTTGCCGATGATTGACGCAATTTCCTCCACCTTATATTCCTCAATATAGTGAAGCGTCATGACGCTTCTAAATTTTTCAGGCAGTTCAAGAAGTGATTCGATCACATCGGAGCTTTCAGGATCCTTTGCAGCTAAATTATAAAGAATCTCCTCGCTTTCGTCAGCGAATCGCACACGTTTGCGAAGCATATCACGGCATTTGTTAGTTGAGACAGTTATGAGCCATGCTTTCTGATGTTCCTGATTATTAAAATCGGGAGCTTTCTGCATATATTTAATAAATGTTTCCTGAACGGCGTCCTCGGCATCTGCATGATTTTTAAGCATAATAATACAGATTCTGTAAAGCATATCGCCGTATTTGCGGACAGCTTCGGCAACACAGCTTGTATCAGGCATAATATCATCTCCTTTCTAATCAGACTGAAACTATAGCCGCCGATCTTATTTAGGTTTTAGCTGCGGCTTAGTATGAGAACCTGTATTCATAGAAAAATACATGTGCTTTTTTGGCAAATTTTCCTGATAATTGCGTTAAAATTCCTTGCAATACGCAAGTATTCCTGCAAAATTTTGCCTTATTCTTAGAAAAATTATGCGCAAAAAATCATATGATCTCCTATGAATACAGGTTCTGAAAGCTGGAAATTTCATGCACTGCAAAGTTTCTGTACAATTTGACTGAGAATCTCGGGCATGTTTTTTTCGCAGTATTGCTTTGTGTTTTGTCTTTTCAATTATAACACGTTTCATATATCAAAAAGGTCAAAATATTTCTAAAAAATAATCATGGCAAAATAAACAAAAAGGGGGGCGTACATATAGGTCTTTTGGGGGTATTGCCTGTTATGCTGTGGAAAATTTGATGGAACAGCAGTCTTTTATGCAGTGTAGACAAAGAAAAATCGGGAGCAGTATAACTGCTTCCGATTTTTATCAGAATTGATATAAGTCGTCTAAGTCGAAGCCACCGTACATATCTTGCATAAGATCAGCCCATTCGCCAAGGCACTCCTCATCAAAGTAAGGAGCTATGTACCAGCCGCTGCTGCCCCTGTATTTTACAACATAGATGTTAATGGTTGTTCCGGCATTAGCCTTTTCTTTCTTATATTTAGCTTCTGCCTCTATATATACCTTAACTCTGTACGCCTTTTTGACCTCTACCTCGTCAAGTCCCATTTCCTCAAACATTTCGGATACATATTCTTCAATATCATCCCTGGTGCTTCCGTTCACCTTTTTCTTTCCCTTGAAATTAACCTTGACCTTGTATTTGAGCTTGTTGTCTTTGATTTCATCTTTTACATCATTTTCCGTATCTTTTACCCATGACTTATAGCTGTCGTCAAACTGATCTTCGATCATTTCCTCAAAATCCTTGAACTGATTTTTGGGGATAATGGCGTGAGCCGCTTTGTCAATATCAATTTTGTTCACACCCTTTACAACGTTCTTAATGGGCTTTTTGTAGCCGCTGAATAAGAAGTTGAATATGAAAACGAGAACAGCGACAAGAATTACTGCTGCAATTCCAAGAATAATAAAGCCTTTTTTTGATTTTCCGCTGTTTTGGGATGTGCCGCCGGAGAAATCAAAGCCGCCTGATGCGGCGTCGGGATTAAATCCGCCCATTCCGGATGCATCGGCAGGAGAGAACGGAGCCGGATTTGCGGCAGGCGTTCCGTTTTTAGCAGCACAGTTTGCACACTGGTTTGTTCCGTCGGGAATTTGTGTGCCGCAAGTTTTACAAAATGCCATAATAAACCTCCATAAAATATGATTTTTCCGCCAATTATAGTAAATGACAAAAGTTATCAGTATTTACTATTTGCTATATTTTGCAGTGCAGGCTTGTAATTTTAGCGTACGACTAAATTCTAGACTTAAAATAACTATATATTTGCACATTTATTATAATTTTTAGACTAGTATTTATAATATCATACATTTTTTTGCTTGTCAACTGTATTTTTACATTTTTCTATTTTTTCAGGTTCAGCAGATTAAGAAACAAGAGGATCAAAAAAATCGGAAAAGCTTCTCTCATTCCGTATACAATAGCTGCCGCAGGGACAAGAACAAGAGTATATCGGATTATGGCAAGAAGTATACGGATACCGTATTCATGTGGATAACCGTTTATCAGAAGCTCAAGAGCAGCTCCTCCGTCCAGACAGGGGAACGGCAGAAGATTGTATATGCACAGATAAAGATTGATCGTCACGAAAAGCATACTGCCCCCTGAAAGCGCCGTTATTCCTGCAAAAAAAATATTTATCACCGGCCCTGACAGAAGCAGGAAAATTCCGCGGTTTAACGGAAGAACGGCGTTTTTTTCTGCATTTATGGTAATTCCCGTACCGCTCAGAATGATTCTCTCTGTTTTGATTCCTGCAATAGCGGCGGCGAGTATATGCCCAAGTTCGTGGATAATGCAGCCTCCGTAAAAACAGAGGATTGTCTGCTGATCTTTTATCAGAAATATAAGGGAGTTGAACAGAAGAAAGGAAAAGCGAAGCTCCGTTCTGATTCCCCTTATCGTGAAGCTAATCAAAAAAAGGCCGGAGCAGATTTATCGGATTAGGAAAAAGCTCCGATGAATCTGCGGCAAGCTCCTTTATTTTGTTGAAGATTCCGGCTGCCGTTCCGGGAAAAATGATATTAAGTACGAAAACAGAAGCGCCTAAAACGACACAGACCGCAGCCTGCATAGCGGTAGCGTCGTCTGAGCGTCCCCGGTATCTTGTTTCGTATTCCAGAAGAAGCTCTTGATCTATGTTTTCCTTTGATTCGGGATTCAGTTCATTTTCTTCCATTCGTTGTAATCTCCTTTCTGGGGTGATTGAAGCTCTGCTGTAATTATATATGTATGGAAAAGCTGTTCAAGAACGTTTCTATCCGCTTTTAGACAAATTTGCAAAAAAGTATTGATTTTATTTACTGTTTGTGGTATAATTAACATATTATTTGTCGGCGGTGCAGATACATAGTATATTGAAGGGAATTTTGGTGGTTTATGAAACATAACGGTAAAAGTTCGGCAGCTTCGCAGAGCGGCGGTTTTGGTTCGCGTATCGGTTTTATTCTGGCAGCCGCAGGATCAGCTGTAGGTCTGGGCAACATCTGGCGTTTTCCGTACCTGGCGGCTAAGTATGGCGGCGGCATCTTCCTGCTGATCTATTTCATATTTGCAGTTACCTTTGGCTTCGCACTCATGGTAACAGAGATAGCTATAGGCCGGCGCACGGGAAAAAGTGTTATTGAGGCTTTTCCGGCGGTGAACAAAAAATTCCGTCCTTTGGGCTGGCTCTCTTCTGCAATTCCGGCTCTTATATTGCCATATTATTGCGTTATCGGTGGATGGGTGCTGAAATATATGACCATTTTTCTGACAGGAAGAGGTTCTGAAATCGCAGAGGCTTCTTATGGTGTGACTGATAGTGGAGCAAATATTGGTTTTTTCGATCATTTTATAAGTCTTTCAGTTCAGCCAACCGTTTTTTTCTTAATATATGCAGCGGCCGGAGCAGTGGTAGTGTGTTTCGGCGTAGAAAAGGGAATTGAAAAGTTCAGTAAATTTCTTATGCCGGTGCTTTTTGCGCTGATATTGGGAATAAGTATTTATACAATGACTCTTGACGGTGCCGGTGATGGTTTGAAATATTACGTTCTTCCTGATTTTGACGGCTTTACCGGTACAAAGCTTATGAAAACCATAGCTGCGGCAGTGGGACAGCTTTTCTATTCAATGTCTATCGCTATGGGCATTATGGTGACATACGGTTCATATATGCGCAGAGAAGACTCTATCGAAGGCTCTGTAAGGCATATTGAGATCTTTGATACTGTTGTAGCGTTTATGGCAGGACTGATTATTGTACCGGCAGTTTTCGTTTTTTCTGGCGGTGATCCGGATGCGCTCAACAAGGGACCGGGGCTTATGTTCGTAACATTGCCCAAAGTATTTGATTCGATGCCGGCGGGACAGTTCATAGGCGCAGCGTTTTTCATCCTTGTGGCTCTCGCCGCGCTGACGTCTTCTATTTCACTGACTGAGACGGTAACAGCCGTGGTAATGGAAAAGACGAAGCTTAGCCGTGTGAAGAGCTGCTGCGTTGTTCTCTTGTTCACGATTGTACTGGGAATGCTGTCAGTTCTGGGTTACAGCGTTTGGTCGGATTTTAGAATGTTCGGTATGCAGCTGCTTGATTTCTTCGACTTCATTACAAATAATCTGATGATGCCTGTTGCGGCTCTGCTCACTTGTATTCTTGTAGGTTATGTTGTAAAGACAAAATATGTTGAGGAAGAAATAATGTACGGAGAAAGAACGTTTCGCTCTAAGATGCTGTACCGCGGCATGATAAAATATGTCTGTCCGGCATGTATGATAATTATTCTTGTTACCCCCTTTGTAACGGAAATATAACGAAAAGAGGTATTCTTATGAATTGTAAAAACTGCGGAGCCGTTATTAGCGATACATCAAGCTTTTGTCCAAGCTGCGGTCAGACCGTAAAGGCGGAATCCGGATCATATGCTGGAAGTTATCAGCAGCCGGTTTCACAGCCGCAGCCAGGTTACGGCGGCTATTCCCAGACTCCTCGTCAGCCTGTTTACGGACAATATCAGGTGGGAGGACAGCCGGTTGTAGGTTATCCTTATCCCTCTGCAAAACAGTCTTCTGCTTTAAAAACATTTTTGATACTGTTTATGGCTGCGGCGCTGATACTTTCGATTACGGGGCTGCTGAGTTTTCCTGTTATCAGGCAAAAAATTGAAAAAGGAAGCAGTATTTCTATTTGCACGAATCATGGAAATACCCTGATATATTTTATTTATTCTGTAGGTGAAGAAGGTTTTGGCGATACAATGGAGGAAATGTTTGAAGATGAAGCTTTGAGTTCCGTCTGTTTTTTTGCGATGCTTGCCGCAATGTCTGCGGCTGTTGTTTTTGTGATTATCGGTTTGATTTGCATTACGGCAGGCAACCATAGCGGTGGGGCGGCAACTTTGGGAATCGGATTTATAATTGCGAATGCGGGATACATAATGAATCTTATATATGCAATTAATACGGTAAGCGAAAGAAATGATGGCAGCAGATATAATTATTATTTAATAAGCTCTGCCCCTATTATAATGTCGGTGGTATGTATCGGTCTTGCAATAATGTCTTTCGCGGCGGCTGGAAAACTCAGAAATAAAAACTGATATTTGATATTTTTCTTGACTTTATTTAAAAAAAGAAGTATACTTATTTAATAAGTGATAAGCAGTTGCTCGGGCTTTCATAAGGAGGCTTAAATGGAAAGAAATAAAATGATAGCGCTTATTGCGGCTGTAATTGCTGCTGTTCTTATGGCGATTGCAGGAAAATCTTGTGTAAAGGATGCCGCGGAAAAAAAACCTGCCGTGCAGCGGCCCACTATAATCGTTTCGCCGCAGATAGTTCAGGGGGAGAACAGCTGGACTCCGCCGCAGAATACTGCACCGTCAGCCGCTCCGCCGGTTCTCACTGAACCTGAGACTCCTGCGGGAGTACCGCAGGGAGAAACAACGTCAAAATCAAAGCTTGACGAGCTTTGGGAAAAATAATGGAGGAACAAAAAATGGTTATTATTGAAATGGAAAACGGAAAGAAGATTAAAATTGAGCTTTATCCCGAAATTGCGCCTATTTCATGCGAAAATTTTGAGAAACTGGTGAAAAGCGGATTTTACGACGGGCTTACTTTTCACAGAGTAATTCCCGGATTTATGATTCAGGGAGGATGCCCTAACGGTACGGGAACAGGAGGTCCCGGCTGGAATATAAAGGGGGAATTTTCATCAAACGGTGTTAAGAACAATCTGAAGCACACAAGAGGCGTTCTTTCGATGGCGCGTTCTATGATGCCCGATTCCGCAGGTTCTCAGTTTTTTATAATGCATGAAGATGCTCCTCACCTTGACGGTCAATATGCGGCTTTCGGAAAGGTTGTAGAGGGAATGGACGCAGTTGATGAGATCGCTGAAACACCTACGGATTTCAGAGACAAGCCTGTTAAGCCTCAGATCATTAAAAAAGTTACTATTGAATAATTTCGGAGGAAAAATATGCTTTATATTGGATGTCATCTGTCAAGCTCCAAGGGCTACATGGCTATGGGAAAACAGGCGGCTGAAATAAATGCAAATACCTTTGCGTTCTTTACAAGAAATCCGCGAGGAGGCTCGGCAAAAGCGATAAATTCGGAGGATGCAGCAGGTTTCGTTGAATTTGCCACCGAAAATCATTTCGGAAAACTGGTGGCTCACGCTCCATACACAATGAACGCCTGCGCAGCCGATGAAAAAATCCGGCGATTTGCCAGAGAGGCTATGGCGAACGATCTTATCCGTATGGAGTCAACGCCCGGTAACTACTACAATTTCCATCCCGGCTCTCATGTAAAGCAGGGAGCAGACATAGGCATTGAGCTTATTGCAGATCAGCTCAATACCGTTCTTACGGAGGAACAGTCTACCATAGTTCTTTTGGAGACTATGGCTGGAAAAGGTTCTGAGGTAGGCATGAACTTTGAGGAGCTTCAAGAGATAATTAATCGTGTACGACTTAGCGACAAGCTTGGAGTATGTTTTGATACCTGCCACGTCTGGGACGGCGGCTATGATATCGTCAATGATCTTGACGGCGTATTAGGGGAGTTCAATCGCATTATCGGTCTGGACATGCTGAAAGCGATTCATCTTAACGACAGTATGAATCCTCTGGGAGCACATAAGGACAGGCACGCAAAGATCGGCGAGGGACATATCGGAGCTGATGCGCTTATCAGGGTGATAAATCATCCTGTTTTAAGAGGGCTTCCGGTGATTCTGGAAACGCCAAACGATATTGAGGGTTACGCTAAGGAAATTAAATTTCTGCGTGAAAATTACAGCGAATAAATTTATAGCAATACTGCACAAGAATTGATGTTGGCTTTGTGCGGTATTGCTTTTTTGTAAAATAAGTAAATTTATATTGACATATGATATATTTTATGGTATTATATAAATGGAAATATTTCACAATAATATAATGTGATTGTGAAATATTTACTAATAATTTTATAGGTAAAGAAGATGCGTTTTTATGAAAAAAATAATAATTTTTTCTTTATCAATATCAATTTTGTGCACTTTACCATCCTGCAAGAAAAAAATCACCGACAGTAAGGTAATAAAAAAAGACGATATTGTAATTGTGCCGTCGGAAACTGCTGTGGAACTAACATCGAATTTAGATACCGAAATCACTACAGAATCAAAGACAGGGCCTGCAACAACAAAAATACCGGATGTTACTATACCTCCGCATTCTTTACCGGACATTATTTCTGACGAACAAAATGAAGTACGGGCAGATGCTTTTGAATATACAAATTACATTGGCAGTCAGTATGACACATTAGCTTTGATAGCTTTAGACGACAACTATGTCTACTTTGAAAAATGGATAGAAAAGTTCAACGGAACTTCAGATCTTATATTTTACAAGTATAATCTTTCCACAGGAGAAACGACTGAATTTGAGGGGACAGTTCCGGAGTTTAATGTAAAAATGGGCGATGTTGCTTTTATTGAGAATAAAATATATTCAGTTATGTACAATAATGTAGATATCGTCCATTATTCATTAGATACGCAGACAAACACAGCAGAAATTATTCAGAAGGACGACAATACTGACAGTCAAATGCGTACAATGTTATCCGTTGGCAAAGATTCATATATGGAGATATGGGCAACAGGCGTTGGAGTTAAGCAGACCGCTCATATAATGCTTCATGGTAAAAATGGCAGCAAAGAAATAATAACAAAGGAATACAATTCCGGAAAGGAAAGGCTTGTTTACACCTCGGGTGGAGATCATATTTATGAATATGCACAGACACCGGATAAAACAGAGCCTTATCTTAATATTTATAATGAAAACGGTAATCTTGAATCGGCTGTCTGTCTTAAAGAAATAGCTGATGAATTGGAGCGTGATCCCGACAGTTATGTTTCGGATATACACGTAAGCGGCAGATTTATTGCTTTTGATATGAATTTCGGCGAATCGACCGCAAAAAGCTATATTTACGATATGGAGAAGAAATCGTTTTATCTTATGGACGGATGTCAGAGCCTGACCACTCCCAATTATCTGCCGCCTGATTTCGGGAAAATTCCTTTTCTGCTGAGAGATACCAGCGGTGAAAGAACGATGTTCGATTTGTTCTGCTTATACGAAAACGGCGATATATTAAAGCTTGTGGATAATATCGGCACTAATACAATGATAATTCCCAATGGCGGGAAGATCGCTTATTTTAATGATGATAACGAATTATATACAGTAGAGTATTGAAAAAAGCTCTCCGGCTTTAGGTCAATACCCATATAGAAGTTTTCAAGGAACTAATATGAAAGACCTATAGGCAGGCTATGAAAATGGAAAAGGCAGATACCCAGTTGAGTATCTGCCTTTTCCATTTAGCTGAGTGTACTTAAATTATATCAACATAGAAACAGAACAACAATTTTTTCCTGTGGTGCTGTTTTGTTTGTCCCATTGCTTTGGAGTATATAAAATATTTTTGGCAGCTTTATTCAAAAAACAAATCATTTATGTGTTCAGTAATTTTGAATAACAGATTTTATTTCCTCGAGACTATATTGATTCGCCTCATTCCATATGCTGTCGACGCTTCTGTCATAATAATACCAACGGTTTGAATCATCTCTATTCAACCACATAGAAATATATACTAAACAATCCTGATTATTAAAATAAGTTAACGTAAAATAATGAGATATAGGACCGCCTACTATGTTATATCCATTTGAAGTGTAGATCATAAGATCAGGTAAATTGTTATCATAAACGTCAACAAGAGCAAAGAGACATTCGTTCAGATTCACCATTTCGTATATAGAATCCGTATTTTCATATGACTTGCTTTTATATTCAAAATTCAAAAATTTCAGATAAGCTTCCTTACAGCTATCATTGACCTTGGCGGTATTGGTCTTGGCTTTATCCGTAAGAACTATGCTGCATATGTGATGTTCAGAGTTGGCGTACATTACTTTTCCAGTAATCTCTCTGAACGCCCCTAATTCGGGAGCTATAACACCCTCTATCTCCACCTGAACCGTTTTAATGAATTCAGTTTCACCATCACGGTTTCCGCCATGAAAAACTGCTGTGAATGGATCTTGCAGATTCAGAACTGCCGTATCACCTATAACCATATCCTTTTCATAATGCTGAGGGGCAATAATTCCGCTTAATGTTATCTCCATATCTTCATAAATATCAACTTTGTTTTCAGATGCTGAAACTTCAATTTGAGAAAATCCGCCAATCTCCTCACCTATTTGGAAAGCTTCATAGGACTTTTTTAAACGGTTATACTTTTCGTTTCTTGTAAGCTTATCATAATCGTTCAACATGATGGAGTCGGTTGTATATGCTACCTCAGTCAGATTTTTGAAATATTTATTGTACAGCTCTACATATTCGCTTTCAGTGATTTCATCGCCTGCTCCATTATACCATGTAGACTGAACACCATACGCTACATCTCCCTCATTCATTGAAACAATTTCAGTAAATTTAAGTTTATTGTTTTCATATGAGGTTTCAAACATTCCCACCCACATTGTTATGCCTATCCTGGTTATGCCAACATATTTCCCGGACTCAGCATTATAGCACAATTTCATGTTATACAAAGGATGCCAATTCTCGTTTATATATCCCCGCTGTTCTACTTTATGAAGTGAATTGTTCACATACATGTATACTTCATAACGGAACATGTTGCCGACGATCAATTCGTTTTGCCCATCAAAATTAATATCCTGGAACCACATTTCCGAAGATGAATCTTTCCAAACCGATTCGTTATCAATTACTGTGTTGATAAAAGCATTCTCAACCGATTCCAACACTATATTTTCTTTTAGGGTGATGACCTCCTCCGCCTTTACAGTATATGTACTGGACAATACCATTTCAATGTAGTCAGCCTTTTTTGCTTTAAGCGTATACACGCCCTCCGGAAGAACAAGCTCAAAATGTCCCTCTGAATCTGTCTGAACAGTATATTCTTTACCGTTTTCATCTGTTGCCTTAACCTCTGCGCCGGAAATTTTCTCTGTGGAATCAACTGAATCGACAACATAACCGATAATTCCGCCGTTTTCGGGACTTGGGCTGAGTTCATCATTATCAATCTTTATAGCAATTCTTCCAACATTATCATCATAAGTTGGTATTAAACCATTAACAGCAGATTTAACTGCCTTTTCTGCGTCTAACACTCGCCATTTTAAATCAGATGCTTTCTTTGTGAGCGGATTATACAGCGGATTTGTATTCTGAGCCGAGCATACTATTTGTTTTACTTCTGCTCCGGTCAGTGAGTTATCCGCCGCCCAGACCATTGCGGCTACGCCTGAAACATGGGGGGCTGCCATGGAGGTGCCTGTTTCATATCCATATT
The DNA here is from genome assembly GCA_910579835.1 of uncultured Ruminococcus sp. GTDB lineage: Bacteria > Bacillota > Clostridia > Oscillospirales > Ruminococcaceae > Ruminococcus. The sequence continues at coordinate 5,400 of CAJTWQ010000022.1, read as the reverse complement.
TTGAGGATGAAATACAGCTGAAAACATCTTCTGCTGGAGCAAGAATATCACAACGCTTTCCAAGATTGGAATCACTATAAATTGAAGATGTGGTAAAATGTTTATTGCAATTATTATCTGTATATATATCATGATTTCCGATTCCACCAACTACGATAATTCGATTATATACATCAGGATGTTTTTCTTTATCTATAGCAGCCGGTATCATGTATATACTATCGACAAAACCACCTGTTTTTATTTGGCTTTTGTCAAAATTATTGATTCCTCTTTTTCCTTTATCATCTTGTAAATCCACATAAAATCTATTATTTTTATCCTTGAATACACACCAAGGAACACCATTTATATCGTGAGTGACATTACCATTGTTATCAATAACAAATTCGGATTTTTTATAGTTATATTTTAATCGTAAAACCTCAAAATTAGATGCATTTCCTGATCCTTGAACAATAACAAAGTCATATCCCTTATTGATTAAATGTTCAAAGAATTCTGCTAAAGTGTCAGCTTGCAAATTTGCTGATTCGATAAGTTTTTTAGCAATATTGTCATCATATAATTCTACTTGCCATGCCGCTGTATAGCAACTTAATTCACCATATCCTCCATAACTGCAATTAATCACTTTCACATTACGCAAAATCAATTCAGCATAGGTACATTTTTCTCCCATACCGCTTATATAATTCTGTGCAGATGCACTTGCAAATGATGCACCATATAAATTACCTTTACCAAAGGGGTAAACGCCACAGATCCCAATGTCATTATCTGAAACTGCTGCCATAGTACCAGCAACATGGGTTCCGTGATTGATAAGCCCGTCTCCATCCTTGGTTAATGTTGCTACATTATTGTAAAAAGTAGCAGCAAAAAGAAGTGTCTCGTCTTGCTATGGCTGAGGAGTACAATTGTAAGCCAAGAGAGCTTGACGAGATTATTTCCTCGGAGCATACGCTTTTGCAGAAACTTCGTGCAAGCGGTCTGTCCGATACCGAGCTGCTTGAATTAGTCGGCGCTAAAAATGCTGACAGTGCTCATTCGTCCGACAAAAAAATGAGGACGATGATATTTCGTTTTATGACAGCTCGGATAATGACGAGGATTAAACGGACTATTTATTCGTGAGGACTTTTCCCCATAATCAAGGAAAACAATATATGTTAGTAGCGAGAAGTGAAATGGATCGAGCTGCGGAAAGGAATAATATAAACTGGACAACAAGACTACTGCCGTAGAGAAAGAGAAGGCAGGAACAGAGTTTGAACATAATTCTAATGTATCCGAGTACAAAATCGGACACACCACCTATGTGGTGAGAACTACTTTTAACCCTGCTTTTCAGGAGAGCCTTTCGGATATTTTGAAAAGGCTGATAAGCCGAGAAAGCGAAAAGCTCCTCGGTGAATTCGGACAAGACCCCGAGAAGCAGGCAGTGTAAAATCTACGAATCGGCGCATTGAAAAAGTCTATTATATGCGCTATAATGATAATACATAGCTTGCTGTATCTGTCGAAAAGAGAGGTTTAATATGACAGACAAGGTTACAGCATTATGGTCTATTGTGCTGACTGCGGAAAGAAGATGTATCTGTGCAGAGCAACAAGCCTGACCGCTGAACAGGAGCATATGAAATGTTCCACTTATGCTAAGGACAAGGACGGCTGCACGGCTCACTTCATCAGGACGGTCGTGCTGAAAGAAATTGTACTGAATGAGCTGAACAAGCTGATTGTGACCGTTAGGGAGAACGAGGATGAATTTGTTCATGCAGCTATGAATAACTCTGTTCAGAAACAGTCCTCGGAGCTTGCAAAAGTGAAGAAAACGCTGAAACAGGCTGAGAAACGTATTGCAGAGCTTGACAGGCTGTTCACAAGGCTTTATGAGGACAATGTTTCGGGAAAAATCTCCGATGAGCGTTTTACAATGATGTCGGTAGGCTACGAAGACGAGCAGAAAAAGCTCAAAGCGACCGTTGCTGAACTGACCGCCTACATTGATACCGCAGAACAAAAGTCTTCTGATGTAACTGCATTTATCAAAGTGGTTCACAAGTATGAGCATATCACAGAGCTTACTCCTGAGATAATGCACGAACTGATTGAAAAGATCGTTGTTCATACTCCTGATAAGAGCAGCGGTCACCGTACTCAGCAGATCGACATTTACTATCGTTTTGATGTCGCTGTTTCCACTGCCGTTGCTGACAGTATGAAATACGACAAAAAGAGAAAGGCTGCGTAACGCCTGTGTTACGCAACCTTTATTTCAAAGATTAAAAACTTCTTTATGGGCGCCTGCCTTTACACGGAGAGTTTTTATGTATTTCGCTTAGCCTATCTCAACGATTTCGCCGTAAAGCTCACGTCCTGCCCCTACAGCGTTGGATTCGTCCGTATCAATGTGCATTGCGCGGGCGTATTTCTCAGAAACACGGCAAACAACGTCACCGAGAATAGCGCTTCTTTCTGGAGTTGCAATCTTTACCCATACGATCTGCTTGTCCTGCACGCCAAGTTCTTCAGCGTCGGCGGGAGTAAGGTGGATATGTCTCTTTGCAACGATAACGCCCTCGGAAATTTCAACTTCACCGGCAGGTCCAATGAGCTTGCAAGCGCCTGATCCAGCTATGTCAGCCGACTCTCTGATAGGTGCAGCAATTCCGATAGAACGTGCGTCTGTAGCGGAAAGTTCAACCTGTGTTTCGGGACGAACAGGTCCGAGGATAGAAACGCCGGCGAGTTCCTTTTTAGGCCCTACAACAGTTACTCTTTCTTCACAGGCGAACTGACCGGGCTGAGAAAGATCTTTTTTCTTTGTCAGTTCGTATCCCTTGCCGAAAAGGATTTCAAGATGCTCCTGAGTAACGTGTACATGGCGTGCGGATGTTTCAACAATAAAATTTTTGGACATAATAAAAGCCTCCGATATTGATATTCTAGGGGAAAATCCCATACATAATTATATTTTACACCATTATTCGGAAAAGGTCAATACCCAGAGGAAAAAATATTTAAAATTCAAGTATTTATATTAAACTAATATTGACATTTTTAACGTATAAATAGTATGAATTTAATGAAATTATACCTAAAACATTGATTACAATTGCTGTAATAGACAAACAATTAAGTGAGAATTTGCTTTTTAATAAAAAATATATTGACATCAATGTACCGGAGTAGTATAATATACATATAAAGGAAGCTTTATGAGCTATTTCTAATAATAAGGAGGAATTTAACATGCGCAAATTATCCAGAATTATTTCGGCTGTTTCTGCATCAGCACTTTCTTTTTCCCTTTTGTTAGGAACAGTCGGCTCGGCATCACCAAATTCTATTCCCAGAGATCCTAACGGAGACGGCGAGCTTCGTTTGAACGATGCTGTTTATATCATGCAGTTTTTGGGCGGAGCGGTACTGCCGTCAAATCTGACACCACTGGATTTTGACCAGAACGGTGTTATTACTCAAATGGATGCCTATAAAGCTCAGGCGTATCTTATCCATTTATTAAATGATTCCGACATTCCCATAAGCGACACCAATGACCCTGTTGTAACGCCGCAGGAAAACACTTTGACTTACAGAAGACATAGTTGTAATGGTGCTCCTCCAAAACAGTTTATCTCTTATAATCTAACGACTAAAATTACCAATGATAATATTATGTCAACGTACAGAATTATTGGTGGAAATAATATGGAAAGAGATTTTGATACTGCTGTTGTGCGTTTTAAAAGAAAAAAAGAGGACGGTTCTTATGCGGCGGGAGGTTCTGGTTTTATAGTCGGAAAGCATACTGTATTAACTGCCGCTCACTGCGTGTATGAGAAAAAAAGTGATGAATTTTACGACATGAAAATGGAAATAGTTTGTAACGGAATTGAACCTATTGCAACTTATAAACCTAAATATATTCATATACCGGAGTTGTATACACGGGAACTTCTTTATTCCGGTACTGATTACGCTCTCCTTTATTTCGAGGAAGATTTAAGTGAGTACGGTAAATTTGAATTAGGCTATGCTTTGGATGATTATACTGATAAAAATGGCAGTGTTATTGTTTCCGGATTTCCGCAGGATTATCCCAATGGATATCCGAATGGGCATATTCCTGATAATTGGGGATTAAGATTTAAAGCAAGAGGTAATCTTGAGGAAAGTGAATTTGATGATTCTGAAAACATGATTGCATATGATGCCGATACTTCTTCAGGGGATAGTGGAGGTCCTGTGTATGTTGATGAAAAAATAATATTAGGTGGAGAAACAACTACTTATAATTCTGTTATTGGAATTAACGTTGAACATAGTACTAAGTATAATTATGGAACGAAAATTACTCCGGACATAATTTATTTTGCAATTCAAAATGATTATTTAACAGATTAATTTTAGGAGGTAATTACTATGAAAAAAACACTAACTTTGCTTACATCCGCTGTTATATCTGCTTCTTTCATGTTTCCTTTGTCATCTTCTGCAATATTATCTGTAGTTGACGGCTCAAAAATGGATAGACCCCTTTATGAAAATCAGGTAATTTGCGAAGAGGACAGCGTTTTATACAAAACACTTTATTCAATTTGGGGAGATGAAATAAACTGGGAAAGCGTGGAAAAAATTGTTGCAACATATGATTATGTAAGTGATAATTATTCAATGCAGGCTTATCAGAAGTTTAAGGATTACCTTTATATTAAGTTCTTGCCGCCTGAAACTGAATCTGAAAATATAGAAGGCGAAATGGCACTGGCTAGTATAAATACCGATAAAATAAGACCAGAACTTGATAATGTGCTTGGTGCAGATGCTTATACTGTAAGTTTGGGCTTCAACAGCGTTGCGGTGCAGTCTGATTCGATTGATACAGTTTCTGCGAAGCAATTGGGAGTATATTTGAAAGAAAATAATGTCGCAACCGAAGCAAAGTTTGTATTTAACCAATATCAGGAAAGGGAGTTTTTATCTACCCTTGGTGTTTACTCTGAGGATAAAGCTGCTGCTGTTTCGTTGGAGTCCTATCTTGATAGCAACGGCATAAAATATGAAAGTCCGTCAAATTCTGAGAAATCCAATTATATTTGGTGCAGCGCATCTGATGTTAAGCTTGTTTTTAATGATAATGCATCCTTTGAGGATAAGTTAGCGATTGTTGAGAAAGTCTATGATGAAACAGGACTTGTTCCCAGTACAGGAATGCGTGAACTGACGGGTATTGATGATAGTAAATCCTCGAAAATTGAAATTATCAACTTTGTTGACGGTGACGCCAACAATGATGGCGAGCTTCGTTTGAACGACGCTGTACTTATCATGCAGGTAGTTGGAAATCCCGGTAAATATCAGCTTGATGCTCAGCAGAGATTCAATGCTGAT
>CAJTWQ010000021.1 GCA_910579835.1 uncultured Ruminococcus sp. | reverse complement strand
GATCTTAAGGGACTTATTACACCTTATGATGCTACTATCAAGGGCAAGTTCCTTGATGCTGTAACTGAGGAGTACTGCAAGAATGGCGCTTCATGGGAAGATGTAGAGAAGAAGATCTACTCTGACGTTGCTGCTGCTGTTGAGATTGAATAATAATCACCAATCAACGTTACTATAATTAACTAATTAAGAGTGAATGCCTGCAAGGTAGTACTTGCAGGCGCTCATTCATAATCTGAAACTATTTTACGAGAGGGTGTGTGGCTATGGCATCAGCCGCCCAGAGAAGAATAAAATCAATCAGCTATGCAAAGTATGGTTATATATTTATTCTTCCGTTTTTTCTTGTTTATTTCTTTTTTCAATTATGGCCTTTAATTAATACATTTTCACTTAGCTTTCGTGAAAATGATGAAAAGGGAGCCAAATTTGTAGGCATGGACAACTACAAGGCTATTCTTTTTGAGACAAAAGTCGATGATGATGTTGCAATGGGAAAGGCAGAATGGCTTAAAGAGCTTCCTAAGGAAGAGCGAGTTGCAACAATCAAAGCCGAGCAAAGCAAGACAAGAATCAATGAACAGCATAGACTGTTTTCAGAAGCCTTTAAAAATACGCTGATTCTTTGGTTTGGAAACTTTATTCCTCAGATCATCTTGTCTCTTTCACTTGCTGTCTGGTTTACAGACGCTATGCTGAAAATTCCCGGAAAGGGATTTTTTAAGGTTATTATGTATATGCCGAATATTATTACGGCGGCATGCGTTGCAGTTTTGTTCACTTCACTTTGTCAGGAGTCAAGATTTGGCGCATTGCAGCAGATTTTTCATAGTGTAGGAATAATAGACGGCGATATACAGAAAACAAATTATTCTGATTGGGTAAAACTTTTGAACGGTGAGTGGGAATCGAGAATTGTAGTTATGTTTATTCAGACATGGATGTGGTTTGGTAATACTATGATTATGCTTATGTCTGGTATCATGGGTATCAATCCTTCACTGTTTGAAGCTGCAAGCATTGACGGTGCAAGCAGCGGGCAGGTATTCAGAAAGATTACTCTCCCGCTTCTTAGTCCTATCATGGTTTATACACTTGTAACATCTATGATCGGTGGTCTCCAGATGTTTGATATTCCTTACCTCTATCACGATAAAGGTAATCAGAAGGTTACTGAAAGTCTGCGTACGGTAGCAGTATATATTTACGGCACGTTCAACAACCTTGAAGGAAATAAGAACTATGGTTGGGCAGGAGCAGCTTCCGTATGTCTATTCCTTGTAACTCTTGCTCTTGGTTCTGTTACTTTCTATCTTAACAGAGATAAGGATGCTATTGCGAAGAAGAAGCAGCGCAAGAAGCTTGCTCAGCAGGCAAAGATCAAAAATAAGCAGTTTGGAGGTCTGAGTATATGAGCGATATGAAATCTGTTTATGGGCAGGGTAAAGACAATTATATACTCAAGATGAAAATAAAGTCTATCATTCTTTTTATCTGGTTTGTTATTCTTACGATAATCTGCTTGCTGCCTATTTACATACTTGTTATTAATGCTACAAGAAGCAGTAATGAAATTGCAAATGGATTCTCAATCTTTCCAAGCAGTCATTTAGCTGATAACTTTAAGGAAATGACATCAAATGAGAATTATAAGTCTATTTTCAGACCTCTTATTGGATACAGAAACAGTGCTATTATTACTTGCAGTGCAACACTGCTTACGGTATTTTTCTCTGCATTGACTTCGTATGGTATTCACGTTTATGATTTTAAACTTAAAGAGATCTCTTATACATTCATTCTTCTTATTATGATGGTTCCTACTCAGGTTACAGCTGCCGGTTTTGTTAACTTCATGATTAAGATGAATCTCCATAATACTTGGATTCCTCTTATTCTTCCGGCTGTTGCGGCTCCTGCGGTAATTTTCTTTATGAGGTCTTACCTCAAGTCATCATTCCCGTTGGATATTGTTGAAGCGGCACGTATTGACGGTTCCGGTGAGTTCAGAACTTTCCTTACGATTGCTATTCCTATGATGAAGCCAGCTATTGCAGTTCAGGCAATCTTCGCTTTTGTTGCTAACTGGAATAACTTCTTTACTCCTTCAATGATTATTCTTAACGGTGATAAGAAACTTTATACTTTACCAATGATGGTTAACGGCGTTCAGGCATCAGATAAATTTACTGATTATGGTGTAATTTATACTTGTATTGCTCTTTCAATTATCCCTATGGTAATTGCTTACGTTCTTCTTTCCAAGTGGATTGTCGGCGGCGTTGCTCTCGGCGGTGTAAAGGAATAATTTAAGTTTATTAAGTACCTTTGGGTTTATTTCCAGAGGTACTTTTTCCTATTGACATTCTTTCCTTTTTGTGATATAATAAATATGGTAACGGACGTTGGGATTTATTTCAGCGTCGGTATTTAATTAACATAATTTGTTTTCGGGCAGCGGGATTTTATTCCGTTATCAGATTACAGGTAAAAGCACATTTTATATGCAAAATCTGTCCGTCCGAAAAGGCGGTTTTTTTATTTGGAGGGATAATGGAAAATAAAAGAATAGCTGTTGCTGCCATTGTAATTGACAAAAATTCAGCTTCCCATGAGGTGAATATGATACTTCATGAGTATAGTGATATAATAATCGGCAGAATGGGCATACCATACAGGGACAGGGGAATTTCTCTGATCTCAGTGGCACTGGATGCAGAACCGGATATTATCAGTCAGCTTACAGGACGTCTTGGTCGTGTAATCGGCGTTTCAGTAAAAGCTGCAATTTCAAAGAAATGAGGAGAAAAAATGTACGACATTAAATCTTTAAAAGCAGAGGAATTCATAAATAATGAGGAGATCCTCGATACTCTTGCTTATGCCGAGGAAAATAAACATAACCGCGAGCTTATAGAGCAGATTCTAAATAAGGCTGCTCCGAAAAAGACCGGAAGAGGAGTCGAATGCGCCGGACTTTCACATCGTGAGGCGAGTGTGCTTCTTGCATGCGATATACCGGAGCTTAATGAGAAGATGTATAGCCTTGCCAGTGAAATCAAGGAGGCTTTTTACGGTAACAGAATTGTCATGTTTGCTCCGCTTTATCTTTCCAATTACTGTGTAAATCAGTGTGTTTACTGTCCTTATCATATGCAGAACAAGGAAATACCGAGAAAGAAGCTGACGCAGGAAGAGGTGCGTAACGAAGTTATTGCTCTTCAGGATATGGGACATAAGCGTCTTGCCATCGAATCCGGTGAAGATCCAGTGAATAACCCCATTGATTACATTCTTGAGTGCATCAATACAATTTATTCTATAAAGCATAAGAATGGAGCTATCAGACGTGTAAATGTCAATATTGCGGCTACAACTGTTGAAAACTACAGAAAGCTGCATGATGCCGGTATTGGTACCTATATTCTTTTTCAGGAGACATATCATAAGGAAAGTTATGAGAAACTTCATCCAGCAGGTCCTAAGCACAACTATGCTTATCATACTGAGGCTATGGACAGGGCTATGGAAGGAGGTATCGACGACGTAGGCCTTGGTGTTCTTTTTGGTCTTGATATGTATAAATACGAATTTGCTGGACTTCTCATGCATGCCGAGCATCTTGAGGCCGTTCACGGCGTAGGTCCTCATACTATTAGTGTTCCGCGGGTAAAAAGAGCTTCCGATATTGACCCGAATGTTTTTGATAACAGTATTGATGATGATATTTTTGCAAAAATTATAGCATGTATCAGAATTGCCGTTCCGTATACCGGAATGATTATTTCTACCCGTGAAAATGAGGAGTGCCGCGACAGGGTTCTTGGTTTGGGAATTTCTCAGATTTCCGGAGGATCAAGAACATCTGTAGGCGGCTATGCCGGATATACCTCTGAAGAGCGGCCGCACGATACGGAGCAGTTTGATGTTTCAGATCAACGGTCTCTGGACGATGTTGTTAAGTGGCTTATAGATACGGGATATATTCCGTCGTTCTGTACGGCGTGCTACCGTGAGGGAAGAACGGGCGACAGATTTATGTCTCTGTGTAAGGTGGGACAGATTCAGAACTGCTGTCACCCTAATGCTCTTATGACTTTGCAGGAATATCTTGAAGATTATGCTTCTCCGGAGACTAAGGCAGTAGGTGAAGCGCTTATTGCACGTGAGATCAATAAGGTTACAAATCCCAAGGTTTTTGAGAGAGCAGTAAAGAATCTTAAGGATATAAAGAACGGCAAAAGAGATTTTCGTTTTTAACAGCATAATTAAAAAAAACTGATGTAATTATGAGTGACTCCTAAAAGTTAGATAAAGATTTAAGTGGAAACATGTATAAAGCGACCAAACGAAAGTTTGGTCGCTTTTGTTATGCAGCAAAGATTCTAAAAGTAACAGGTGATGTACTTTGTCTGATATTATTATCAGCTTCCTACAATTGTGTTAATAAGACCCTGATACAGAGAAGCTGATTCACTGGCAAATTCAAAACCGTGATCTCCAGGGTTCTGTACCATCATAACAATAATGTAAGAGCCGTTTTCAGCGTAATTACTGTAATTTCCGTTATATGATTCCATTCCGGTGCCGTTATTATTTTTCACACATCCTGTTATATAGAGAAAATCCCCAAGCCATGTCTCGGCAGTACCTGTTTTGGCATAAAGACTGTATCCGTCCGGAACATAGACGCTAAGATTCCCGCCCACAGCATTCATTCCCTCAAGAAGATTATAACGAAGTTCTTCTGGAATAGAAGCAATAACTTCGTTTCCGGCAGAAGCAGTTTTACCGTTGATATTTTGAAGCACAAAAGGACGCACCATATCTCCAAACACTGCCTCACGTCCAAGCGCCGTCAAGTAAATAGGGGAGGTAAGCACATACGCCTGACCAAAAGCTGTTCTTCTGAGATCATCATTGCAGTAGATCTCAATATTATTCTGGAGATCGCCAAAATCGCATTTAATATCGGTAACGAAATGAAAAATAGAATCAAGATCGGAGAGAACGGCGTCAGAACCTATCAGGTCGAACGCTTTGGCAAAAAAGATATTGCTGGAATTGACGAATGCAGATGAAAGAGATCTCTCAATCGGATAGGAAAAATTAGTTTCATAATCCCAATTGACGATCGAAGTACCGTCAAATTCCCATTCTCCCTCGTCGGTAAGTGAAAATACACCGTGCTTGTCAGCGATGACCTCTGACATAATTTTAAAGCATGAACCCGGTTCATAGTTTTGAAATGCTTTATTGCCAAATTCACCCCAGGCAAGCTCCTCGTCGTATTTAGTTTCGGAAACAGTTCTGGGATCATATGACGGATATGAAACCTGAGCAAGAATGGAACCGTCTGTTCTCATGGCAACGCAGGCTCCTTTAATATTATTAGTCTGCATATAACTGTACACGGCATTTTGTACTTCAGCATCCAAAGTAACAGCGATGCAATTTGCAGTTCCGCTGTTGTCTGACGATATCAGAATATCATTAAACGCCCTATCATAACCGTCGGACATCTCCGTAGCAACGTTTCCGAATGAAACGGCATAATCGTCGGCATATACTCTTTTGCCATATTCGCCGGAGATCAAAAGACGTCCGTCCGTATCATATATGCTGCCTTTTGAAGCAGATTTCGGAGGTTCTGATGCTGGATATGATGAATTATCGGCTGCTGCGGAAGCGCCAGTCTCTGACGGTGAATCGTGGCTGTTCGCTGTCGCAAAGCTGTTTTCTTCACTGGTATCAGCAGTATCGGATATTTCAGTTCTTACAGAATTTCTTTCCACCCTTGAACCGCATGAAGCTGACGTAAGTAGAATAGAGTACGCTGTGATGAAAGATAATGTTTTTTGGAATTTATAATTCATGATTATCGCCTTTTTCTATTTTTTGTCATTATATCACATTATTTGTCATTTTGTCAAGTATATGATTTCTATGACAGCGCAAATTTGAATTTATCTATTCAAAGCTTTACTTTCAATAAAACAAAGTGATTACATTTCATACTGAATTAAAAGATGTTTTTCAATTTGTAAGCGTAGGATATTGCTTTGCGGTTATATTTTCATGAATTAATTATATATGTCTTACTTGTAAATTTTCATTGACATTTTCAGTAAAATTTGATATAATGATGTTGTAACGTTGATGTGCCAGCTAACTCAGTAAGAATCAGCCGGACAGTATATTGATATTAAGGGGGCGGTTGAAATGCATAAATTTAATCCATTGGCAGCAACACTTATTATCACAGCCGCAACCGCAGCTGTAGGAGCTGTCTGCTTTATACGTCCTGAAATGGCACTGGCGACTATTATCGTTTATCTTTCCACAATAATTTTTCTGCCGATTCTTCTGGCTATCCTTGCCTGGACGCAGAAAAATAAAACCAGCAGTCTTATAAAGCCGGAGGTTGCTGAAAATCTTAATACTGAAATGATAATCTGGAGCGACGATTTTTCATATGTCTTTATAAACAAAAAGCTCCGAACGCTTCTTGGCATCTCGGAAAATGAAGCAAACAAAAAACCGGCAGTCTGGAAAGCTTTTGGCATAAATGCTCCTGACAGCAAGGGCTTTGAAAAAATTGTAGGCAGTAAATCCTACGAGACCCGATTCAAAAATGCCGACGGAACAATTACAAGCATCGCATGGAGTACCTCCCTCGTCAAAAAAAGCAAAAAGAAGTGCTTGTACCTTTCCACGGGATTCAATCTCACAGAGATAAAAAAGATGAAAGTAAACCTGGCAAGCGCCAACGACTTTTTCAACTCATCCATGGAGCTTGCAGAGATCGGTATTATCATCAGTACCGACGGAAAAAAATATATTGCATCTTCAGAACTTATACGGATGTTGGGATTAAAAAACAACAGTATATCTCTTGGCGACTTTCGTGCATTAGTGCACCCGAATGACAGAATTGCTTTCGACAGCGCTATAAAATCATGCAGTTCTGAGATTAAAAGTATTGAAATGCGCATAAAATCAGCCGACAGCGGATATCATTGGTATTCTTACCGCTATAAATCTATAAAGGGCACGGAAAACACCCTGCCTCTTTTTGGCGGCGCTCTTCTTGATAGTACGCAGGAACATGAAAAAGACGCTCTCATAGAGCGTCTGGCATACATTGACGAAGTTACGGAAATTGCCAACAGAAATAAGCTTATGAATGCAGGTCAGGAAATATACGATACATGCCGTCTGTTGAACTACTCTTACTGGATCATCGTTCTTGACATTGATCGTTTTCATATTATAAATGATACCTGCGGCTATACTAACGGCAACTTTGTACTCCGGAACTTTGCTCATATATTGTATAAATTTGTAACTCCCGGCGGTCTTGCTGCCAGAATAAGCGGCGATAATTTTGCTCTTATACTTCGTGATTACGGAAGTGACGAGCTGCCGGTAAGAACAGTAAAATCAATTCAGGATGAGTTTTCAAAACTTGCTGTTGACGAACTCTCTTCCATAAATCTCAGTTGTTCTGCCGGATATTCCAGAATGCCTGAGGACGGTGATTCATTTCTTGAGGTTATTGAACACGCTGAATTTGCACTTAAATCAAGCGGCGGAAGCCAATCAAGCATCAGCGGCTACGAATCAAGTATGCATGATTCAATTATTGTGAGAAGCGAATTGGAAAAATCACTTGCACTGGCTTTGGACAACAACGAGCTTTCGCTTTTCTATCAGCCTAAGATCGAACTTTCAACAGGCCGTCTCATGGGCGTTGAAGCTCTTATTCGATGGATAAAACCGGATGGAACTATCGTATCTCCAGATGATTTTGTGCCTATTGCAGAACGCAGTCACCTTATCGGACGAATCAGCGAATTTGTTCTGAACGAAGGCTGCCGTCAAAATGTTCTGTGGCAGAAAATGGGCTTCCCAAAAATTGTTATGTCCATTAATTTTACTTCAACAGACTTTTATCAAACCGACCTTAAGGAAAAGGTTTTCGAGGCTTTGGCAAAGACCGGTCTTGATCCGCGGTGGCTTGAAGTTGAACTGACCGAGAGTCTCGCCCTCAATGACATAGACTTTGCGGTATCGCAGATGAATAAGCTGCGTGAGCTTGGAGTAAAACTTGCTATGGATGATTTCGGCACTGGCTATTCCTCACTGAGTTATCTGCAAACACTGCCGATAACCCTTCTGAAGCTTGACAGATCTTTTATTACGGATATAGAGCATGATAATATTGCATACGAGATCGTTTCGGCGGTTATAAGAATTGCAAAGTCAAAAAAAATAGAAACAATAGCAGAGGGTATTGAGAACAGCGTTCAGGAGTCTATTCTCCGCATGGCAGGCTGTGACTATGCGCAAGGTTTCCTTTACGGAAAACCAATGCCGCCGGAAAAGCTTCAGCAGTTTTTTGAACAGAATCTAAATGGTTTTAATAAAATAAGATAATAATAACAATGGAGGTCATAAAAATGAAAAGAAGAATCGGAATACTTACAAGCGGTGGCGACTGTCCCGGCCTTAATGCGACGATAAGAGGCGTTGCTAAAGCCTGCTATGAACGCTTTGGCGAGAACAATATAGAGATTGTAGGTATTTCTAACGGATATTACGGCCTTATCAATAATCTCTGCATGAATATGCAGCCCTCGTCTTTTTCAGGCATCCTCACCCAGGGAGGAACTATTTTCGGTACTAAGCGTCAGCCGTTCAAGATGATGCAGGTTATCGGAGAGGACAATGTGGATAAAGTCAAAAATATGAAAGAGACCTACAAGAAACAGAAACTTGACTGTCTCCTCACACTCGGCGGAAACGGAACCCATAAAACCTCAAAGCTGCTGGCTGATGAAGGACTGAATGTTATCGGACTTCCTAAAACTATTGACAATGATATTTTCGGAACGGATGTAACGTTTGGTTTTCATACCGCCGTTGATATTGCTACTGATGTTATAGACAGGCTTCACACCACCGCAGCAAGTCATTCTAGAATTCTTGTATGTGAAATTATGGGAAACAAAGCGGGCTGGCTTACGCTTAACGCCGGTATTGCGGGAGGTGCGGATATTATCGTTATCCCTGAAATCCCTTATGATATAGACAAGATCTGCGACGCTGTAATGGCAAGAAGTGCAAGCGGAAAAGCATTTTCGATCCTTGCTGTTGCCGAGGGCGCTTTCGATGTCGCTGAGGCTAAAATGAAGAAAAAAGAGCGTGCAAAGAAACGTGCCGAAGCTGGAATAGTTACGGCTACCGGCAGAATTGCAGCTCAGATACAGGCAAATACAGGTATTGAAGCCCGTGTATGTGTACCCGGACATATGCTCAGAGGAGGAGCACCCAGCGCTTACGACCGTGTATTGTCAACCCAGTTCGGAGTTCATGCCGCATATCTTATAGCTCAGGAAAAATATGGTCGTACAGTTGCTAAAATCGGCAACAAGATCACCTCAAACAAGCTGTCTGATATTGCTGGCAAAACCAAGTTTGTCGATACGGATAACCACCTTGTTATCGCCGCCCGTGACATCGGTGTGTCATTCGGAGATTAATCAGAAGTAACGGATGCTGCATTTTGCGGCATCCTTTTTCAAAAGGAGAAGCACTATGAAAAAACGGATTGCAGAACTTGATTTTATAAAAGGAATTGCAATAATGCTCGTTGTAATCGGTCACGTTATCAGTCAGGTGTGGAATAATTATCCCTATTTCTATGAAAATAATATTATATTCAAATTCTGCTATTCCTTTCATATGCCGCTGTTTGTATTTGTAAGCGGCTGGATATCTCGTTTAACTATCAGAAACGATATAAAATGGCTCATCCGGCGGCTTAAGCGACTATTAATACCATATTTGATAATGGTTATGGCAGTATTTGGATTTCTTCGAAACGGCAGTTTTTTACTGTTTCTGAGCGATTCTCCATACTGGTATCTGCTTTTTCTGATAGCTGCGGACAGTCTTTTTTATTTTGGACGGCGGATTAAATTGGATATTGCAATTTTCATTCCCTTTTATATTGTCATTTTGTTTCTGCTTATCAGGCTTCCTCGAAATGTGGGAATAATTGTGCAGCTTATTAATTTTCTGCCGTTTTACGCCATCGGAACGATGATTCCATATCTTTCGGTTCATATAAATAAACTGAAAATTACTTTGCTGCGTGCCGGTTCAGCCGCATATGTCCTGCTTTTCCCGCTTTACAGACTGGGTGTTTCGGCTCAGATTCGGCATATCTCCAGTCTGGCAGGCAGAGAAAGTCTCTCTCTCGTTCTTGTCCTGCTTATCGCTTTCATCAACAAAGCCGTAATACCTGTATGCGGTATTGCTATGATACTTTTTATCACAAAAATTATTTATGCTGTAAAATTCACTAAGCCGATGCGTTCTGCTATTGAACTTTTCGGAAATCATACTCTTGTAATTTATCTGTTCCATGATCTGTTCTTTGTCAGAGCAGCTGAAAATTCTTTTGCAAACAGCATAATCTCCCTGATTACAGCTTTTTTTATACCTCTGATTCTTTCATTGTTATTTAACCATATCCGCAGAAAAGTCCTGAAATAATTTGTTGAAATAAAAACTTTTTTATTTTTAATGAAAAAAGTCTTTTCAAAAAGGAAAAAATATGATATAATAGATTATATTTGTTTTAGGAGGTTTTTTTCATGACAGAAACGGAACTTTACAAGCTCTGGTGCGAAAACGCCGAAGAGGATCCTGATCTTCAGAATGAACTTGCAGATATTAAAGATAATATAGATGAAATAAACGATAGATTTTATCGAGATTTAGAATTTGGCACCGGCGGTCTTAGAGGTGTTATCGGTGCCGGATGCAACCGCATGAACATATATACAGTAAGACGCGCCACACAGGGATTTGCTGATTATCTTAACCAGGAATACACATCCCCTTCTGTTGCAGTTTCATATGACAGCAGAATTAAATCGGATGTTTTTTCAAAGGCTGCCGCCGAGGTTCTTGCCGCTAACGGCATTAAAGTTTATATCTATCCGCAGCTTATGCCGACGCCATGTCTTTCATTTGCTGTGCGTGCGCTTAAATGTCAGGGGGGAATTATGGTTACAGCCAGCCATAATCCTGCAAAATACAATGGCTATAAGGTTTACGGCGAGGACGGATGCCAGATAACTCTCAGGGGGGCTGAGATCATTCTCAGTAAAATAAATTCTCTTGATATGTTTACAGGAGTAAAGCACGGAGTATTTGATGAAGAAATGGCAAAGGGGAATATTTCCTACATCGGAGACGACATTACAGAGGATTTCTACCGCCATGTACTCGCTGAAGGAATTAATACTGATCTCTGTGCTTCAAGCGGTCTTAAAGTAGTTTATACGCCGCTTAACGGAACAGGAAATAAACCTGTTCGTGAAATTCTTAAAAGACTTGGTATTACCGATGTCACTGTAGTCAAGGAGCAGGAAGAACCCAATGGTAATTTTACTACCTGCCCATACCCTAATCCGGAAATTCGTGAAGCTCTTGAAGTTGGTTTAAAGTATTGCCGTGAAATTAAGCCTGATCTTCTTCTTGCTACAGATCCTGACTGTGACCGTGTTGGTATAGCCGTTCCTGATGGTGATGATTATGCTCTTTTCTCAGGAAATGAAGTAGGTGCTATGCTTCTTGAATACATTTGTGAACAGAGAATTAAAAAAGGTACAATGCCTGAAAATCCTGTAGCTGTTAAAACTATTGTCACTACTGATATAGTAAACCTTATCGGCAAGGAATACGGTGTTGAAATAATCGAAGTGCTTACCGGATTTAAATTTATAGGCGAGCAAATTGGTCTGCTTGAAGAAAAAGGAGAGGAGGAACGCTATATATTCGGCTTTGAAGAAAGCTACGGCTATCTTTCAGGCGGATATGTGCGTGACAAGGACGCCGTAAACGCGTCAATGCTCATATGCGAAATGGCTGCGTACTACCGTACAAAAGGTATTACGCTTATTCAGGCAAGAGAAAATATGTATAAAAAGTACGGTGTATTTCTTCAGACTCTCCACAGTTTCACCTTTGAAGGCGAAAGCGGCATGAATAAAATGTCCGGAATAATGTCTGAGTTGAGAAGCAGCATCCCTGCTGAGATCGGCGGTCTTAAGGTCGTAAGATTTGACGATTATCAGACAAGTATCTCCAAGAATATTGAAAATAATTACGATACGGTTCTCACGCTGCCGAAGTCAAACGTTCTGGCATTCTTCCTTGAGGGCGGTTCAAAGGCTATAGTACGTCCTTCGGGAACAGAGCCTAAAATCAAGACTTATTTCACGGCTAAAGCTCCCACTCGCGAGGAGGCCGAAAAACTTGAAAAGAAGCTCGCCGAGGATTTCACAAAGGTAATGAAGTGATAAACAGGTGATGTCATGAGTTATTTTCAATTGTTCTATTCTATGGCGTCAATCCCTGGGATGCTCCCAATGTCAAAGGAGAAAGGCTTTTATTTCATGATACCGGAAAAGGAAAATTCAGTATATTCTATCGTTATAAATTAAATTATAAAAATATATCGTCCAACCCTTGACATTATTCTTAACCTGTGATATAATTAATTACTGTAATGAATGATGCACTACTGTCTAAGGAAATTGATGGGCTGCTCGATTATAAATACTTCTGAAAGAGGTGACGATCGTGAAAGAGGGAATCCATCCTAATTTTGTAAAGACAACTATTACTTGCCACTGCGGCAATGTAATAGAGACTATGTCCACAAAAGAAAATATCAAGGTTGAAATCTGCTCCAAGTGCCATCCGTTTTATACCGGAAAGCAGAAGCTTGTTGATACAGGCGGACGTGTTGACAGATTCAAGAAGCGTTTCAATATGGACAAGTAATTTCTATAGCCGGTCTAAATTGACCGGCTTTTTGTGTTAGGTGCTGCTATGAATTATTTTACTGTTTCAGAACCGGTCAGGGCTTCATTTACAGAAAAAAGATCTGAATTTATAGGATATATCGCTCCTGTCAGAAATAACGAGGATGCTGTGAACTTCATTAATTCAATAAAGTCAGAGCACCGTAAGGCGAAGCATAACGTTTACGCCTATATAATCAGGGAAAATAATATTTCCCGTTATTCCGACGATGGAGAACCGCAGGGTACAGCCGGAGTTCCGGTTCTTGACGTACTTCAGAAACGTGGGCTTACAGATATATGCGCAGTGGTCACAAGATATTTCGGAGGAATTCTCCTTGGCGGAGGAGGACTGGTGCGTGCATATTCTCATGCCGCATCTCTTGCGTGTGATGCAGCGCATATAATGGATATGCGCCTTTGCCACAGAATAAAGATATCCGCGGAATATACTATGTACGGAAAAATCTCATATGTTCTTCCCGATTATGATACTATTACCGTCAGCTCCGATTTCGGGCAGTCGGTATCCTTAGAAATTCTTGTATTGTCTGAGAAAATTTATCCTCTGATAAAGGAGATTACGGAAATAACCAACGGAACGGCTGATATACAGGATCTCGGAGAACTTTATGAGGATTTTTCCGCTGTTAAACGGAGGTGAGCATATGACTGTACGTGAGCTGTTAGAAAAAAAGGAAGCAGGAATTCTCTGTGAATATGCCTGCAAAAGTACAGATGAGATCTTTACACAAAGGCTTTACACGGAAGAAAAATGTCCCTATAGAACTGCGTTTCAGCGTGACAGGGACAGAATACTCCACTGCAACTCATTCCGCCGCCTCAAGCGTAAAACTCAGGTATTTCTTTCTCCTGTAGGAGATCATTACAGAACCAGACTCACCCATACTTTGGAAGTATCGCAGATTGCTCGTACTATTTCCAGGGGTATGGGAATGAATGAGGACTTGACAGAGGCTGTCGCTCTAGGTCATGATCTTGGTCATTCTCCTTTTGGTCATTGCGGCGAAGCCGTTCTCAATGAAATATGTCCTCACGGATTCAAACATTATTTGCAAAGCGTCCGTGTGGTTGATGAAATTGAAAAAAATGGACATGGCCTTAACCTTACTTTAGCCGTACGCAATGGTATTGAATGTCATACTAACATGAATGCCGACACAAAGGAAGGATGTATTGTCCGTTTAGCCGACACAATAGCTTACATAAATCATGATATAGAGGATTCTATACGTGCCGGAATTCTTTTTTCCGAGGAACTTCCGGAAGACTGCGTAAGAATTCTCGGTGATACAAAGACAAAAAGAATTACTGCGCTTATTGCTTCAGTAATTGAGCACGGCCCTGAAAATATCGACTTTTCTCCGGAAATACGAAAGGCTCATGATGACCTGAGGACTTTCATGTTTGAAAAGGTTTACAACAATCCGGCTGCTAAGCAGGAAGAGTCGAAAGCAGAGCTTCTTGTAAAAAAGCTTTACTCATTTTTTATTGAAAACAGTCGTCTGCTGCCCGGAGAATATCAGGAGATTATGAAGAAAACTGACAGCCATCGCGCCGTATGCGACTATATCTCCGGAATGAGCGACGAATACGCTGTTGATCTCTATACAGAGCTTTTTGTTCCTAAATTCTGGAAATAAAGAGGAGCGGTCATGCAAAAAAACGATGAGTTTATTTACAGGCTCCGAACAGCTAATCCTATTGATACTGTTATGGGAGCTTATGTTAATATCATCCGCCGCGGCAGAAATTACATCTGTTCCTGTCCGTTTCACTCGGAAAAAACTCCGTCTTGTACTGTTTTTACCGATACGCAGAGCTTTTACTGTTTTGGCTGCGGCGCCGGCGGAGATGTTATAACATTTATAATGAAGATCGAAAACTTGGACTTTACCGAAGCTGTCAAGCTTCTGGCACAGCGTTCCGGGCTTGAAATCCCAAAGGAAAATTCACGGGACAGCCAGCTGGCAAAGCGAAAAACGCGTATTTATGAAATGAATCGTCTGGCTGCAAATTTCTTTTATATCCAGCTTATAAAAGGAAATGATAAATCAGGACTGAAATATTTTGCAGAACGCAGGCTCTCCCCTCAGACAATTAAGAAGTACGGTCTGGGATATGCTCCCGATTCATGGAACGCTCTCACGGATATGCTTCGTTCTAAAGGCTATTCCGATGATGAGATTGCTGACGCATGGCTCGGATCACGTTCAAAAAAAGGCGGTATATTTGATATATTTCGTAAGCGCGTCATGTTCCCTATTATTGACCTCCGCGGAAATATCATTGGCTTCGGCGGACGTGTTCTTGACGGTTCTCTGCCAAAATATTTGAATACTGGAGCTACTCCGGTATTTGATAAAGGCTCTAATTTGTTCTCTATGAATTTTGCAAAAAACGCCGATACAAAACGGCTCATACTTTGTGAAGGATATATGGATGTTATTGCCGTGAATCAAGCAGGTTTTGAGAATGTCGTCGCTACGCTCGGAACGGCTATCACTCCAGATCAGGCACGCCTTATGAGTCATTATTCAGAAGAAGTTATTATAGCCTATGACAGCGACGGCGCAGGTCAAAAGGCTACGCAGAAGGCTGTAAATCATTTCGCAGATGTCGGTATCAGAACCAGAATTCTGCATATGGAAGGCGCTAAGGATCCTGATGAGTATATAAAAAAATTCGGCCGCGACAGATTTAAAATGCTCATTGACGGTTCTCATGATGCCAATGACTTTATGCTTGACAAATGTGAAGATGGACTTGATCTTTCCACCGAAGCAGGACGTGTAGAGCTGCTGAAACGTGCTTCAAAGGTACTTGCATCCATTGAATCTCCTCTGGAGCGCGAGGTTTACATATCGAGGACTTCACGGAAATGTGATATACCGACAGATGTGCTCAAAACTCATATAGACGGTCTTCTCAAGAAAAATTACCAGACAGAAAAAAAATCAGAATGGCGGAATATTACATCTAAGGCAGCCTATAGCCGCGACGACCTTAATCCGGAGGCATCATCCCATAAAAAAGAAGCGCGGGCGGAGGAAAATATTATTTATTTCCTGCTTAAACATCCATCCGAAGCAGCCGAGATTGAAAGGGATGCACCGCCTGATATATTCATAACACCTTTGAACAGAAAGCTTTATACGGCTCTTTTGAAAAAAATGAAAATTGCAGAGAAATTTACATTTTCTCTCCTTGCAGATGAATTTTCTGACGAAGAAATGGGAAGAATAAGCCGGATAGATGTAATGAATCGTGAATTTACAGTAAATCGGAGCGTTTTTGCCGACTGTGTAAACGTTCTTAAAAATTTCAGTTTATCAGACAGAAATAATATGAGCGACGATGATCTGCGCGATCTTTTTAAATCCAAAAATAAAAAATAGGAGGATTTTTATGGAAAACAAAAGAAACACCATTGACGCCCTTATGGAACAGGGAAAAACTAACGGAAAGCTGACAACTAAGGAAATTACAGACGCTCTCGAAGAAATGGATTTTGACGTTGACCAGATCAATACCTTCTATGATAACTGCGAAAATCTTAACATTGAGATCGTCGAGGATATGAATATTGACGCAGATTTGAAGATAGGCCTCGATTCAAATCTGACCGATGATCTGGAACTGGCTCTTTCTACTGAAGGAATCGCTATTGACGATCCTGTAAAGATCTACCTCAAGGAGATCGGGCGTGTTCCGCTTCTCACCACAGAGGAGGAAATCGAGCTCGCCCAGAGAATGGCGAAAGGTGATCCGTATGCAAAGAAACGACTTTCTGAAGCAAATCTGCGTCTTGTCGTAAGTATTGCCAAGAAATATGTAGGCAGGGGAATGCAGTTTCTCGATCTTATTCAGGAGGGAAATCTCGGTCTTATCAAGGCTGTTGAAAAATTTGATTATACTAAGGGATTCAAATTTTCCACATATGCTACATGGTGGATACGTCAGGCCATTACAAGGGCAATAGCCGATCAGGCAAGAACTATACGTATTCCTGTTCATATGGTCGAAACTATTACAAAGGTAAAGAAGGTATCGAGCCAGCTGCTTCATGAGAACGGTCACGATCCAAGTCCTGAAGAGATTGCAGAAAAGATCAATATGCCTGTAGACAAGGTTCGTGAAATCATGCGCGTGGCTCAGGATCCGGTTTCGCTTGAAACTCCTATAGGTGAGGAGGAGGACAGTCATCTTGGCGATTTTATCCCCGATAACGATGCGCCTGCGCCGGCAGAGGCAGCTTCACATACGCTGCTGAGAGAACAGCTTAACGAGGTTCTTTCAACTTTAACCGATCGTGAAGCCAAGGTTCTTAAATTAAGATTTGGACTGGAGGACGGAAAATCCCGGACTCTTGAAGAAGTGGGACAGCGCTTTGACGTTACCCGCGAACGTATTCGTCAGATTGAGGCAAAGGCTCTGAGAAAGCTTCGGCATCCCAGCCGGAGTAAAAAGGTCAAGGATTTCCTTGACTGATTTATACATACATCTGCTCCGTCCTGTAAAATCAGGGCGGATTTTTTATAGGAGCCTGTTTTGTAAATTGATTTCCGTGGAATTCCAGACAAACTATTGACTTTACAAGCGCAAAGCTGTATAATAATATATGTATATATCCGGAAATTACGGTCGCTGCAACCGTTCAATGCAGCTCCGCATAATCCCATGATCAATGATATGCGGAAAATGGAGTAGTTATGAGTATTTTTAATCTGGAAAAAAGTCCTCCTGAACTAAGCCGCGATTGGCTTATATTTCAGCAGTTCGTTGGAAATATCGGCGCTTTTATGTATATCGCAAAGGAAAAGACAGCGTATCTTGACGGAGAAGCGCGTCGTATGCTTTCCTGTCATACCGGGAAAATGAATGAATTTGAATTTTTTAATCTTCTGGAAAAAATTTCAAAAAATCCCGTGGAGGGACAAAAGCACATTTATAGGTTCCAAAACGGCAGTGTAACTCGATACATAAAAATGAATATTTACGAAAGCAGCGATGAATGGCTGGGTTTTGTACAGGATTTTTCCAGACGAATGAACGAGATAAGCAAGCCTGACCGATTTGCGGAACTTGATCCCGTTACCCGTCTTTTGTCTTATCCGTCTTTTTCACAAAAAGTCAGAAAAATTATGCCGGAGGTGAAACATTGCTGCCTGGCTACTCTCTATGTGAATGGTCTGGATAAGCTGGGGTCTTATCTGACGGTTGACAGCGCTAACAGCTGCCTTACCTCAGTTTCCGAAACCATTAAAGGTTTTTCCTCTGACAGCATTATTATCGGCTCAAAGTCAAATTACGAAATATGTGCATTTTTCTGTGATTGTGATAAAATGACTATTTACAATATATTGAACAGCATGGATGAAGCCGTTCAGAATTGTGTTCTTACAGATGATTTCGGTGAAATTATTGACATCTCAGACAAAAGCCGTCTCAGCCTTTCTATTGGGTGTTCATCGTTTCCTGAAGAAGCATCAGATTTTAATATGCTGGTCAATTATTCCGAATTTGCTCTGTACGAGGCAAGAACTGATCGCCGCTGCGTTATAAACTGGTTTTCAGAAGAAAATTATATACGCGAAAAGGATTCATACAAAAACGCTCTTCTTTTCTCTAAAATAATACGCGAAAATCTTCTCTCATACTATTTCCAACCTATAGTGGAGACTAATACTGGAGAAATAGTTGCATATGAAGCGCTCATGCGAACCCCCGGCGATATTAAAATGACTCCGGCTCAGATACTGAAAATAGCAGATGCACAAAGAACTCTTTATGAAATTGAGAAGCATACTTTTTTCAATACACTGAAAATACTCAGTGATAATCAACAGGTTTTTGAAACCAAAAAGCTTTTTATAAATTGTCTGCCTAACAGTCTGCTTACTGATGACGATTATAATGAGTTATATCTTACATACGGCGAACTTCTTGAAAAATGCGTTATTGAAATTGTAGAAAACAGCGCTGCCACACGCAGTGAAATTGAGCTTTTGAAAAAACGCTGCGGATTTGTTCATGCTCAGCTTGCGATCGACGACTATGGGGCTGGATATGCGAACAGCTCCAATTTGCTTAAATATTCCCCTGACTACATTAAGATAGACCGATCTCTTATCAGTGATATACAGAACGATCTGAAAAAACAGCAGCTTGTTACCTCAGTAATTGAATTCTGTCAAGATAATCAGCTTCAATCACTTGCAGAGGGTGTTGAAACGCTCCAGGAGCTTAAAACAGTTATTCGATTAGGGGTTGATCTGGTTCAGGGATATGTGACTTCAAAGCCCAAGCCGCTGTTTCTGAACAGCATTGCAGCAGATGTCAAGGATGAGATAATAAAGACAAATCTCGAAGTCCGTCCAAATGGAGTTAAAAAGATTTACGCTGCAAGAAACGATTCTGAAATAGATATTATTAAACTTGCACTTGAAAAGTACACGGATATACATATTTATCAAAGCAGGCTTACCGTTGTGGGTGACTCGGATAAACCGGTAAATATGAATATCTTTATTATGGATAATCACAGCTGCGACTTGACTCTGAAAAACGTCAACATTATCAGCGGGAACGGTAAACCGACAATTTCTGTAGGCGAATATGCACGTCTCTGTCTTAATATTGTCAAAAGCAATAGGCTTGGATATTCAGGAATATATGTTCCTATGGGCTCTCAGTTTGAGCTGATCGGAAAAGGCTCTCTGACTATTGACGGCAACGCTTCCGAAGGCATCGGCATCGGCAATGATTACGATCACGGGTACGGTGATATAACCATAAATACAGCTGGTACTCTTGAGATCATATCAAATGGCAACGAATGCTTGTGTATCGGCGGCGGATACAATGAAAACGAATCGGAGATCAACCTGCTTTCTGGAAAAATAAAACTTCTTATGCATACTCACAATGGTCTTGCTATCGGAAGCTTTCACGGAGATGCAGATATAAATATATACGATAAATGCAGCCTTGATATTAATATGTCGGGCATTAAGGTTGCCGGAATCGGCAGTCTCAGCGGTATTGCATCGATTACTTCGTCAGCCTCCGATATATACATAAGCTGTACAGGCGCTCAGGCCATTGGTATCGGAATTCTTGAAGAAGGCGAGGGCAGCATTTTTATAGAGAAAGGCAAGGTCAGCATGAAAATGCGTTCGGCTAGGCATACATGCATAGGTACCTGCAGAGGCAGCGTAAATACAAGAATTCAGGATTCAGAAATAATTATCGACTCCGAGGGCGACGATGTTGCTGGTATTGGTGATATTTCCGGCTCAGGCGGCGTTGCTCTTATTGACTCGGCTGTCACAATGAGTATTCTGGCTTCTAATCCAAAGGATCTCGGCACATCTGACGGAGATATAATTATTCGCAGCAGTGTTGTAAACTCTCTTGTGAACAACAGACGAATCTCACACAACAACAATTAAAGTAGCTCTGATTAAATCAGATATACAGATTTGAGAAAAGATTATTTAATACCTATAAAATGAAAGGAATTGTTATTTAAAATGAAGCTTGGTATGGTTGGTCTGCCCAATGTAGGCAAAAGCACACTCTTTAACGCACTTACAAACGCCGGAGCAGAATCGGCAAACTATCCGTTCTGCACGATTGAAAAGAACGTCGGCATTGTTTCAGTTCCTGATGAACGTCTTGACAAGCTGGCTGAAATGTACGAACCTGATAAATTTACTCCGGCAACATTGGAATTTGTAGATATTGCCGGTCTTGTCAAGGGAGCTTCAAAGGGAGAAGGACTTGGAAATAAATTTCTTGCAGATATTCGCGAGGTAGACGCTATAGTTCATGTTGTACGTTGTTTTGAGGATACAAATATTATACATGTTGACGGTTCTATAAATCCCCTCCGTGATATTGAAACTATCAATTTAGAGCTTATTTTCTCCGATATAGAAATGATCGAACGCCGTATTGACCGTGCAAAAAAGGCTGTTAAGGGCGATAAGAAATATCTCATTGAAATTGACTTTCTGGAACGTCTCAAAACACATCTGGAAAACGGAAAATCAGCAAGATCTTTTGAGTTTACAAAAGATGAGAAGGAGCTTATTAAGTCAACGCCTCTGCTTTCCGCAAAGCCTGTTATATACGCAGCTAATCTTAGTGAGGACGATTTTGTAAACAATATCGAAACCAACGAAAATTATCAGCAGGTTAAAGCGCTGGCAGAAGAGGAGCATTCTGCCGTTCTGCCTATCTGCGCTCAGATCGAAGCCGAAATATCAGATATGGAGGACGAAGAAAAGACAATGTTTCTTGGCGAGCTTGGTCTTGAGGTATCAGGTCTTAACAGAATTATTAAAGAGGGATATTCTCTGCTTGGACTTATTTCATATCTTACCGCTGGCAAACAGGAAGTTCGTGCCTGGACTATTACTAAAGGAACAAAAGCTCCCCAGGCAGCAGGAAAGATTCATACTGATTTTGAAAAAGGCTTTATTCGTGCCGAGGTCATCTCATTTAACGATCTCATAGAGTGCGGGACTATGGCCTCTGCAAAGGAAAAAGGTCTTGTCCGTCTGGAAGGCAAGGAATATATAATGCAGGATGGAGATATTGTCCTCTTTCGTTTCAATGTCTGATTTCAGTTTCAAAAAGCACATCTGGAAACCGTTTAACAAGGGGATTAATCAATATAGTATGATTCAGCCCGGAGACAGCATAGCCGTATGCATTTCAGGCGGTAAGGATTCAATGCTGCTGGCAAATTGTATGAAGCTGCTCCACAGCTACGGAAAGCCTGCTTTTCAGGTAAAATTTCTGGCAATGGATCCCGGATATACACCAGAAATCAGAGAAGCCATTCTTCAAAACGGTGAATCATTGGGCATAAGTATTGAAATGCACCGGACAAAAATTTTCGATTCTGTCGGAAAGTCAGCCAAAAATCCATGTTTTCTGTGCTCACGGCTGAGAAGAGGCTGGCTGTATAAACAAGCGCATGAAATGGGATGCAATAAAATTGCCCTAGGTCATCATTTCGACGATGTAATAGAAACTATCCTCATGGGCATGCTTTATGGTTCTCAGATGCAGACTATGCTGCCAAAGCTGCACAGCGAGAATTATTCTGGAATGGAGCTTATACGCCCGCTTTATCTTGTTCGTGAAAGCAGTATACTGGAATGGCAGTCGGAGACGGGGCTGAATTTTTCGCGATGCGCATGCCGTATTGCTGAAAAAAACGACAAAGGTTCGAAGAGGGCGGAAATCAAAATTCTCCTTAATCAATTGAGAAAATCAAATTCTGCCGTAGATATGAATATCTTTCGCAGCGCTGAAAACGTCAATTTGCGGAAGATTATTTCCTATCATGACGGTAACAAGTATCACAGTTTTCTTGATGATTATGACGAGGGAATCTCCGTAAAGGGAACGAAATGAACCAATCAGGAGCCGCAATATTCTGCGGCTTTTTTGACGGTCTTATCATCTGAAAATATGCAAAATAAATGCAAAATCTCTTGAAAAATATATAAAACTGAGGTATAATTATTTACATGAAAAAAACTGAGAGTATAAGAAAAAAAACAAGGCGGAAAAAGCGGCTAATTATCCTCGGAATTATGCTTGTTATAGTAATTTTTTTCTATATATGGGGATTCATGCTGAAAACGGAAACTTACAAACTGAAATCGGATAAGATCGACAAGGGGCTAAAGATAGTGTTCATCTCCGATCTCCACAACTGTTTTTTCGGCGGAACGGATCAGTCCGGACTGAAAAAGGAAATAGACAGGGCAGACCCGGATATAGTTATATTCGGCGGCGATGCTATTGACATGGTTGGCGGCCGTCAGTATTCCCTGACACTTATGGAATGGGCGTGTAAAAAATACCCGACTTTCTATGTGCCGGGAAATCATGAGGAAATGCGTGACGATAAGGAGACATTTTTCAGTGAGGTAAAGGAGCTTGGCATTGAGATGCCTATGAACAACAGCTATTCACAGCTGGAAGTTCAAGGTCAGCAGATACGCGTCTACGGAATCATGGAGTGCCTCGGCACTGATCAGGTGGAACAGAGCTGTGGTTATCCGGATAATAATTTTTATAACATACTTGTGGCACACCAGCCGGAGCAGATAGATAATTATCTCAGCGGAGATGTAAAATTTGATCTTATCTTATCCGGACACGCCCATGCCGGACAGTGGAGGATCCCCGTTATTCTCGATCAAGGGCTTTACGCCCCCGATCAGGGGCTTTTTCCGGAGTACACCAACGGAATTTATACATACGGCAGCTCTGTCCACATTATAAGCCGTGGTCTGGCAAAGCCTCTGCGGATGATTTTCATTCCTAGAATATTCAACCGTCCGGAGTTGTCGGTAATTGAAGTCGAGTAATTTTTGTAATAATTTACTTTAAAAAAACTACTTGTATTTTTTTAGAAATAATGTTATAATATAAAAGGACATTTATAAAGTAAATTCAAGACATGTATAATATAAAAAAGAACAAAAAGGATACAACAAAATGGAAAAAAATAAAAATCTTACAGCAGATACTGCAGATGTTATATGCGGCAGAAATCCTGTTATTGAAGCGCTTAAATCCGGAACACCCCGTTTGGACGCTATATACATAAACGGATTCGGCGGCAGTCTTAATCTGATACGCAACCTTGCAAAGGAAAATAACGTGGTTGTAAAAGACGCTCAGGAACAGAAGCTTAATCAGCTTTCCGGCGGAGCCTCTCATCAGGGAGTAGCAGCGTCAGTTGCCTGCGGTGAATATGCTTCTGTAGAGGATATTCTGAATATATCACATCAAAAAGGCACAAAGCCGTTTATAATTATATGTGATGAGATCGAGGATCCACATAATCTCGGCGCAATAATCAGAACTGCGGAGGCTGCTGGTGCAGACGGTATAATCATTCCAAAACGTCGCAGCGCTTCTCTGAATGCAACAGTTTTCAAGACTTCCGCAGGAGCTGCAAGCTATGTACCGGTAGCAAGGGTTGCTAATCTGGCATCATGTATTGATGTGTTGAAGGAGAACGGCATATGGGTCTACGGAACCGATGCGTCCGGAAGCGATTACGATAAAACTGATTTCACCGGCAGCTGCGCCCTTGTTATCGGCTCGGAGGGTTTTGGTATCAGCAGGCTTATCCGAAAAAAATGCGACTTTATGGTAAAGCTGCCTATGCATGGAAAAATTAATTCACTTAACGCTTCCGTAGCTGCCGGTATATTCATGTATGAGGTACTCCGGCAGCGGGGAGCAATATAAGGAGAAACATATGCCGGATCAGAAAATATCTTTGGAGGATATTCTGAACGAGTATTCTCCACAAAATGAAAAGCCAAAAACAAGCATCGGACGTGTTGACGCTCAAAGAATACTGAACTCAACCGCTGTTTCACCGCCGCCTTCAAAGGTTATCCCTAAGGCTTCTCCCGTATCTCATAAAAAATCTGATCTTTTTGACGGGGCTCTCCGCCAGCCGACGCCGGCAGATGAATTTAAGCCCGCAGATCTTTCAAAAAAACGTATTTCAGTGGTGGATAATAAAAATGTGGGACCTATACGTACAGTGACCTCTCATAAAAAGGAATCTGCAAATACAGGAACTGTTCCGGTAACACAGATTCCTCCTGACGCCGCTCCGAAAATCAGACGCATGAGCAGTTCTACAAGAGCCAAGGAAGTTGAAGAACTTAAACGAAGCAATAAGAAAAAAAAGCACAAATCACGGTATACTTACAGTTACGAAAGTCCAGAAGGGGAGTATATGTACTCTCCGCCTAATTTTCGCAAAAAGAAGCGTACCCGTGCTCAGATCGAAGCCGAAAACGACAGTCCTGAAGGAAGAAAGGCAATTACGGATATTGTTCCCTCTCCGGCAGCTGTAGAAGCTGCTAAGCCGGTTCAGCCTGCTCCGCGGGCCGAAGTTACAAGCATTAATCTCAGCGAACCGGCAGATGTGAAAGCAAGCGAACTGGATGTTCATATAACTCAGGAGCAAGAGGAATATTTATCAGTAAAAGCAAGAAAAAAACGTACAAAGCGTATCGTTGATTTTAACTATTACGGTGACGTTGAGGACGTAGGACGTGATATTTACGAACTGAAAAGCACTATTGGTGTCCGTGTTTTCATATTGACAATGACGTCTCTGCTTAGTCTGTTTATCACTCTTGCTAATCAATTCGGACTGTCTGTAATCAATATCCTTGACAGCAGCAGTACAAAATCTTACCTTAGCATTCACCTGATACTTGGTATTATATCCATTGTCTCTTCCATGCCGGTAATTACAAAGGGATTGAAAAAAGTATTTACTTTTTCCGCTGATACTGACTCCATGACTGCCATTACATCGCTGTCGTGCATTATCGCACTCATCCCTGCTTTTCTTCATCCCGGTCTTGCGTCGGAAAATCATTTTAATATATACATGCCGGTAGGAATTGTGGCTCTTCTTATAAATGCAGTTGGAAAACTTTTAATTATTAGAAGAGCGGCACGAAATTTTAAATTTGTCTCAAAGAATTTTGATCGTCATGGTGTTGTTTATGTTACGGATGAGGAACGTTCAGAACGACTGACCCGCGGAACCCTGGGAGATTTTCCAATACTTGCTGCAACGAGGAAAACAGATTTTCTTACTGATTTTCTGCGGTATACTTATTCTTCGGATATGGCGGATGCGTACTGCCATCGGGCTGCTCCGCTGTGCATGGCTGCCTCAGTAATCGTGGCCTGTATCCTGACTTATATAACTAAGGGAAGTCTTGGATCAGCAGATGCGGCAGTATTCGGATTCTCTATTTTTAGCATGATTATATGTTCTTCTTCATGTATTGCAATGCCTTTTGTGGTAAATATTCCGCTTGAAAAGATTGCTGCATCCGTATTTCCAGACAAGGGCATAATGCTTGGATATCAGAGTGTGGATGATTTTTACGATACCAACTCAATTCTTGTTGACGCGGATTCACTTTTTCCTGACGGCACTGTTAAGCTGTCCGGTATTAAAGTATTTTCAAATACTAAGATTGACGAGGCGCTATTGGAAGCCGCAAGCCTTACTCACCATGCCGGAAGTATTATGCGATCCCTATTTAAGGATGTTGTATACGGCAAAGAGGAAGTTCTTTATCCGATTGAAAACTTCTCATATGAAGAATCCTTGGGTATCTGCGGATGGATCAACAACAAACGAATGCTTTTTGGGAATAGGGAGCTTATGACAAGTCACAATATCGAGGGCATCCCTACAAAAACAAAGGAAGCAGAGTTTGCCTCCGATGGTCAGGAAGCTTTGTATCTATCTATTTCAGGAAATCTGGCAGCTATGTTTATTGTAGACGTTACCGCTGACAAAAAAGTAAAAAAGTGGGCAAAAAGACTCTGCAAGAATAAAGTATGTCTTATTCTAAAAAGCGTTGATCCATGTATTTCCCTGAAAAAAATAGGAAGTTTGTTCGGAATTCCGGAAGAAATGGTACGAATTCTTCCCAAGCGACTTCATGAGGATTTTGAAGAGGAAACGAAGAAAACTGTCCGCCTCAGCGCTTCTATGGCTACTACGGGAAAGTTTACATCCCTGGCGCAACTGCTTATCGGCACAAAGATCGTACATAACTCGGCAATCATCGGACTTATTGTCCAGACTGTTTCAATATTTCTTGGCTTCGGTCTCGCTATGCTTATGATCCTTTCAAAAGCTTTTGAGACAAATTACATTTATATGTCGGCAACAGCCCTGATAATCTACAATGTGGTCTGCTCTGTTCTGACCTGCGCAGCTGTGAGCATAAAAAAGCTCTGACCGATAAATTTGACCTGTATCCGAAGCTTTACGGATACAGGTCGTTTTCATGAAAGAACTGTTCGGACTTTCTTCCGGACTAAGAAAGGAGTCTGTTATGGCAGAAAAATATAATGCCGGACACAAAAAAATAGACGACAATGACAATACTATCCTTATTCCCGATGATTCCGAGGAATACAGAAAAAGTGCTCAAGCATACAGCAGGCAAAACTATCCCAATCACAGTTCGGAATCAGGACAATACAGACAGCAGGCCTATAATCAGCAGCAATATAACTACAGTGACGCACAGCCTTATTATGGACAGCAGCAATATTATCGGGAGCAGCCGTATTATCCACAGTACCAACAGCCATATTACGGCGGACAGTATCAACATCCGCCGCAGACGCAATATCCTCGTCAGCCGCAGCGAAAGCCGCCGCAAAAAAGAAAAAAGAGAAAGAAAAAAAATCTTGTCTTAAAGATAATATTGCGGATTTTCTTTATCCTTTTTATCATTTTTATGCTGATTTTCGGTATATATTCCTGCATCTCACTTTCGCTCGCCTCGAAAATCAATTACAGGGAAACAGGCGAAAGAACGCGAACTCCCGGAGCTATGAGTGAGAAATATGTAGAAAGCATACTGATAATAGGTACTGATGGACGCACCAAAGATGATCGAGGACGCTCAGATTCTATGATTCTTGTGTCTCTTAATCGCAAAACAAATCAGATTGTCATGACTTCGTTTATGCGTGACTGCTATGTTGATATTCCCGGATTAGGCTGGGACAAGCTTAATGCGGCCTATTCATATGGCGGTCCGGAGCTGCTTATGGACACTATCGAAAGCAATTTTAATGTAAGAATTGATAATTATATGTCAGTAAATTTCGCTTCGTTTGCGTCAATAATTGATGCTGCCGGTGGAATTGACATTAAAATCTCTGAAGATGAACGCGAAGAGATTAATGTTATATTGCAAAACGAAGTGAACGAACTGTTGGGGGATGAAAAACAAGCTGATTTTGTTTCCGAAAACGGAAAAGTACATCTCAGCGGCAAACAGGCTCTTTGCTACTCTCGTATCAGATATGTAGGCAATAGCGATTTTGAGCGTACCTCCCGACAGAGAAGAGTTGTTACTGAGCTTATTAAAAAAGCGGCATCCTCCGGTCCGTCGTTTATAAGTAAGGTCTCGAAACAGGCTTTGCCGAATATAACCAGCAACATGACAACTGGTCAGTTTTATATGCTGTCTCTCAGACTTCCTTTTGTACTGAACTATAGTACTAAACAAATTCAGATTCCCGCTGAGAACGGCTATCAGGGTAAGGATATTTATTATGAAGACGGAAGCTATCAGTCAGTGCTGGAAGTAGATTTTGATATAAACCGTAAAATAATTAGAGATGAAATATTTTCAGAATAAACTGTGAGAAATGTACCATATGCTTTACAATCGTCTGCTGTAAAGCATACATTTCAGCGGAACTTTCTTTTTATTAATCAGCATAATAATATCCTTTTCTTCGTTCCGTTCAAACCCTCTATGCTCGTAAAACTGGTAAGTACAGCCATTGTCGGTATATAGATAAACAAGCTTTCCCTTTTCACGGCGTTCAAGCTCTTTCAGAAGAAGCGTGCCTATGCCTTGGATTTTGGTGTCAGGATTTGCCGCCAGAAATATGAGTTGACCGTCAGGTTTATTCTTTCTTTTATATGCGGCAAGCATACTGCGGTTTGCTTCGTCATACACATCGACTCCGCCGCTATAGAATAGGTTTTGCAGAAAATTGAACAACCTTGTAAATACGGTCTTTCCTAATGATTTATAATTTCTGTTCTCACCGTTTATTTGAGCAAGAAGCACTCCGGAAAGCTTATCTCCGCAATACGCTGCAATGACCTGCGTTGCATGATTAAGTTCATTATACCAGAAGTAAGTACCATATAGATTAAGCAGAAATTTGTTATCAAGATACCAGCCAAAGTGCATTCCTTTTATAGCAAATTTAATTGCCTGCTTATAGTCCTGCTTTCTTAGTTTGCGAATTTTCAAGTTCATTTTACTTCTCCTTTCCGTAGATTGAAAAAAGAACTGTGTTTGGTTTTGGCTTGTGTGTACCGATAATTTTTTCCATCCATATCATATTATACCATCGTCCGAATTTATAACCGCATTTATAAAATTCTCCGACTTTGGCAAATCCTAGATGTGCATGGAAATCTGTGCTGTTTCGGTTCAGGAATTCATCTTCCTTTATCGGATAAGCAATACAGGCATATAGATTTAATATTCCTATTTCCTTTAGTCTTTTCTCCAATGCCTTGTAAAGTTTTCCTCCCAAGCCGCTTTTCTGTAAAGAATGGTCAATATATATAGATACTTCGCACGACCATTCATAAGCGGCACGTTCTACAAATGCTTTGGCATAGGCAAATCCTGTAACGGCACCGTCATTTTCAACAACAAGGTATGGGTAGTGAATCATTATGTTCCTGATGCGGTTTTGAAAATCCTCTAACGTGGGAACGTCATATTCAAAAGTAATCGCTGTATGTTCAACATAGTATGCGTATATTTTCAGTATTTCTTTTGCGTCTGAGGTTTTTGCGTCTCTTATTTTAAAATTCATATCAGTAAAGCCTCCCTGGAAAATATCTTCATTTATTATTATACTTGGTTTGACATTCAAATGCAATGTCAATGTATTTTGATATTTATAAAACAGCATTATGCACAAAAGGCATGATGCTGTTTTGTTCAAATGGTGGAATTTATTACATTTCTATTGACTTATAGTAAACTCTAAGTTATATAATAGTTTAAATAAGGAAGTGATTATTATGACAATTAAAGAAGTAAGCGAAAAATATAATATTCCTGCGGATACGCTTCGGTACTATGAACGTGTGGGAGCAATTCCACCGGTAACAAGAATACCTGGCGGAATCCGTGATTATACAGAGCAGGATATTGCATGGGTTCAGCTTGCAAAGTGTATGCGCTCAGCAGGATTGCCTGTGGAAGTTCTGATCGAGTATTTGCAGCTATATCAGCAGGGAGATGAAACGATTCAGGCAAGACTGCAGCTTTTGTCAGAACAGCGTGAAGCGCTGCTTGAACAGCGAAAAGCGATTGATGAAATGCTCAACAGGCTGAATTACAAGATTTCACGTTATGAAATTGCTGTTGAAACCGGTGTTTTGTCATGGGACGAGTAAATCTAGAGCGTGTTCACATAAAAATATAATGCATGTCTTTTCGGCAAATTTTGACGACTACTTCGTTGGAAAAGTTCACCATACAACAGTATGCTTTTACTTTTTCGTCTTGTATTCGCCTAAATTATGATTGAAAATCCGTACATTTATTTTATGTAAACACGCTCTAATAAAATTTATACAGATATAAATAATTGTAATCTCTGAGAATAGAGTTTGGTTATACCG
>CAJTWQ010000020.1:10483-30207 GCA_910579835.1 uncultured Ruminococcus sp. | reverse complement strand
CTCCGTTAAAAGCCCATATGACTTCCTACGGCGGCATTACCCGCATCAGGTAAAGGGTCGAAGCTTATATCTTCCTCTCAGCCTGTTTATACCCAAAATCATTTGCAATAAATTATGGTATACAAGCTCCCCTGCTTTTTTATTATATCATTATGTAATATTTTTGTCAAGTCTGGCATCAATTTACGCAGTAATTCAAAAATAAATCTTATACCGTAGATTTTCCCCCTCTTTGGCATCCATTACCGTCCCCTGCGTCTCCTTATTGATTTGCGTGCAATTTATGGCACGGCGTAAAGATTAGTTTCCCACGCCGGAATGTAAAGCTGATGCCTTATATAAATCTTATAGTTGGGATTTAAAGACTTTATCAGCAGAGGCAGTTCAAAAATATCCTCATTTCTGTGGTAAAGAGAAACCATAAGCTTTGGAGAAAAATGTGCAATATTCTGTGAAGCGCCCCATATCGCCTCACGCTCAAATCCCTCGACATCCATTTTTATAATAGTTGCCGGACGCCGGCCGAGAATGCTGTCAACAGATCTGGCAGGAACGAGCGTATCGGAAAAACCTGTAATCGACGACTGCCGCCCTGCTTTTGCGGAAAACGGAAGTTCAGTATCAACACACCATGCAGCAGCGTTAAAAGCATAGACATGATTCATTCCGTCAACTGATTTGGCAAGTTTTTTAAAATTTTTCTTATCCGGTTCAAGAGCATAAATGGAATGAAACATACCGTGAGTGAATTCCAGCAGTTCGCGAATCGTATCTCCGTTGTACGCCCCAAGATCTACATATGTTTCATTCAGAGTAGGCCTGATAATCTTTTTGTATATTTCAGCCTTAGGAGTCGTAACAGCCGATAAATATTCAATTTTTCCGCTTATCTTAAAATTAAGTATATTTGCATAAACCTTTCTGGAGTAATCATCGGCAAGACTGTTATAGACAGCAAAAATCTTTTCGGCATTTTCCTGACAGTACTCATAAGTAAACAGCCCGCGTCCCACAACCGGAACATCTGGAACATAAAGCGTATGACGTGAAGCAATATTGTGAATCTTGTCAACGATTTCCTGATAACCCGCCGCAAATGCAAGAACTACTGCAAAATCTTCAACCATATCCTCTATTTCGGAGAGCTTATGTACACGAAACCCCTCAAATGAATGCCCGCGGACAAAATCATCGCTTGCAAAAACTCCAGAAACGGCGATCCCTTTATCTTTAAAAACAGACATAATCTTAAGAGCGCCGTCACCCATGCCATATATGAATATGGGTTTCTTTTCAGCCTTAAGCCGGTCCCAGCAGGACTGCTTTTCTGTTATGAAAGAAAGCATTCAGTTATCACCCCGCAATTAAAATTGATCTTCAAAGCCATCATCGCAGTTTCCATAATCATCGTAATCATCTCCGCAGGAATGATCGTGTCCGAATGTCATCATATCCCTGCCCCTGATGCCGTAACGATCGCGCATAATAGTAAGATACTTGTCAATAAGCTCAGAAACCTGACGGACATTTTTTATACAATGAACTTCCTTCGACGGAGTATCTGCATCACGGCTGTATATAATAATAGTGCCGCATTTAAATAACCTCTGAAAAAAAGGGAATCTCACCTTTTTGTCAATAATTTTATAGAGATCTATCTCATCTTCATCAACATTAAGAAATCCGGTGCGTGTAATAAATTTTGTTTCGGTAAGATAGTAACGTGTAAATGAGAGCGGCAAACCGAAGATAGTACGTTTTTTATCGGTCCACACATACTTGAAAGCATTTTTTTTCATATGCATTTCCTCCTTGGAAACATTCATCTGTTTTTATTTTAACACATAATTTGCCGATAGTCAACATTTTTTTTGCAATAAGCGTATTTTATTCAGTTGCTCCCTATAAAATAACTGTCTTGACTAATCAGGAAAAATAGGGTATAATATAAAAATACAAATAAAAATATTAAGGAGTGTCTTAAAATGAGTGATTGTACACATGACTGCTCAAGCTGTTCAAGCAATTGTGACAGCAGAAATGAACCTCAGAGCTTTATCGAAAAACCAAATCAGATGAGCAATATCGGAAAGGTTATCGGTGTTGTCAGCGGCAAAGGCGGCGTCGGAAAAACTCTGGTTTCTTCTCTTCTGGCTGTTTCTATGCAAAGAGCGGGAAAAAGCGTTGGTATTATGGACGCTGACATTACAGGACCGTCTATACCGAAAGCGTTCGGTATTCATGATAAGGCAGAAGGCTGCGAGTTTGGTATTCTTCCCGTCAAGAGCAAAATGGGAATCGATATTATGTCGATCAATCTGCTTTTAGAAAACGAAAGCGATCCTGTAGTCTGGAGAGGACCTGTTATAGCAGGCGTTGTAAAACAGTTCTGGACAGACGTTATATGGAAAGATATAGACTGTCTCTTCGTTGATATGCCGCCCGGAACAGGCGATGTCCCACTTACTGTTTTTCAGTCTGTTCCTGTCGATGGAATCGTTATCGTTACCTCTCCACAGGAACTTGTTTCAATGATAGTTGAGAAAGCTGTAAAAATGGCCAAGCTTATGAACATCCCAATTCTGGGCATAGTCGAAAACATGAGCTATTTTGAATGTCCTGACTGCGGAAAGCGTCACAGTATTTATGGTGAAAGCCATATTTCAGAAATCGCTTCTCAGTACGGAATTCCTGTTTTGGCACAGCTCCCGATTGATCCTGACCTTGCAAAGCACTGCGATCAGGGAACCATTGAGCTGTTTGAAGGCGATTGGCTTAACGACGCTGTCGAATATATTGCAAAATAATCAAATGCGCTGCTGTTAAGGAAAAATAAGAACTTGTTCTCATAGGATTTGTATACGAATTTTCAAGCTTGATTTTACCAAGATCAAAGGAAAATGTGCAGGCATACTTTTGTATGGCAAACATTTTCAACTCAGTTATCAGTAAAAATTTCCGAAAACAAGCAGCGCTCCAAACTTCTGATTTGACTGGTAGTGCTTATGTAAAGCAGACATGCCGTTAGCATATGAGAACTAATTCTTAATGCTCTGAACGGAGGAAAATTTATGAAAAAGCAAATGCCCCACAATCATGGTCAGAGCATCGAACATGACTTTGACCATATGCCGAAAACTGCTGATTTTCAAATTGTTTCCGACATTTTTAAACAGCTCGGAGACAGCAGCCGGCTAAAAATATTTTGGATATTATGCCACTGCGAAGAATGTGTTATAAATATTTCCGCAATGATGGAAATGAGCAGCCCAGCTGTTTCACATCATTTAAAACAACTGAAATCCTGCGGACTTATAGTCAGCCGCCGTGACGGAAAGGAAGTCTATTACAAGGCGTCGGAATCACGTCAGACAGAGCTGCTTCACCACATGATTGAAATGTTAGTTGATTTTTCCTGTCCGTACTGCCGTGAAGGAGAATCAAAATGACGTCTGCCGACGGATCAGAACTTTTTCCGGGCGCCTTTATAGAACCTTTCTGTTTCTCTGACAGAGAAACTGTAGCCGCGCATGGTAAGAATATTATAATCAAATATTTTTATGACGGAAGCTGTCTTGCTAAAAATACTAAGGGAAGTTCGTTTTTTTTCGGAAAAGGTTCTATGCTGATAACGACCATTCCCATAAAATGCATAGTTTTGACGGATTCGCACTGTCAGGGAATCACAGTGGGACTTAACCCGAAAAAAATATTTGAATCAATGCCGGAATACATTACTGACAGTATAGCAGATTTTTCTGAAATCAGTAAAAAATTCAAAGAAAGTTTTATAAAACTCCATCCGTCTCCGGAAACGAACGCAATCTTCCTTCCTCTGTACAGTATACCAGAAAATATGCTGGATCCATATAAACGTCTTAAAATAACGGAACTTCTGCTTTTTCTTGCAGGATTGAAGATGCCGTTGGAAAACGATGAAAAAAAATTTCCGCAGGAGCAGCTTAAAACAGTTGCTGTAATACACGATATGCTTATTTCCGAACCACAACAGCATTATACAACAGAAGAAATCTCTCGAAAATATTTTATCAACACTACAACGCTAAAAAAAATATTTAAAGAAATATATGGACAGCCTATAGCTTCATATATGAGATCTTTACGTCTAAAAAAAGCCGCCGAACTTCTTTGTAAGACAAACAGCAGCATTGCAGATATTGCAGCATCATCCGGATACAAAAGTCAGAGCTGTTTTACCAAATCGTTTAAGGAATTCTACGGACTTTCGCCAACAGAATACCGTAAAAATAAATAAAAATTTATCAATCCTTTCGGAATCTATTAATGCAAGCTCTTTATAAAGTTAATTAAATAATTAGCTTTTTATGACGGGACGTTCAAAAATAAATTTTTTTGAAAATATTAAAAAACCTCTTTACAAATTAAGGAAAATATGATATAATAAAAAAACCGTGTTCCCGGACAGTGGCTTGACCTCCTATTTCACCTCTGTCTGAGTGTACGGAATATTATAATTATGAGGTGCTTTCAATGTTACTGAAAGATGAAAAGACAGCTGTTATCGAAGCTAACAGAACACACGAAAACGACACAGGATCCCCCGAGGTTCAGATCGCTATTCTTACAAGAAGAATCAACGATCTTACAGAACATCTTAAGAGCCATAAAAACGATCATCATTCAAGAAGAGGTCTTCTCAAAATGGTAGGTCACAGACGCAATCTTCTCGGTTATCTTAAGAAAAAAGACATCAACAGATACCGTGCTATCGTAGAAAAGCTCGGTCTTCGTAAGTAATCCGGTTTGTATTAAGGCAGAGGGCTATCTCTCTGCCTTTACGTCTATCTTTAAGGCAGAGAGATACGGTCAGCAATTTACGGCTTGCTGTACGTCCTGCTTGATTTTTCTTGTTATTACGCATAAAATAAACTTAAATAATAACATATATCCGTTTTTTAGGTACATGTTATCATATAAAATGCCGTACAGACATTACTATGCGGCATGAAAGAAACGGCTTTTAGCATTAAACTGTGCTCCATTGCAAATATGGATCAGAGTTTATTGCTAAAGCCGGTGCAAAATTATTTATCAATTTATTCAGGAGGAAACTCAGATGTTTGAAAATTACAGAACCTTTGAAACTACCTATGCAGGCAGACCTTTCGTCGTTGAAACAGGTAAGGCATGCGGATTATCCAACGGATCATGCTGGGTAAGATACGGTGATACCGTCGTTATGGCCAATGTTACGGCAAGTGCAAAGCCCAGAGAAGGCGTAGACTTTTTCCCTCTTTCCGTAGATTATGAGGAAAGGCTTTATTCTGTAGGAAAGATACCCGGTTCTTTTACCAAAAGAGAGGGAAAACCCTCTGAAAAAGCTATTCTCACTTCCAGATGTGTTGACAGACCTCTCCGTCCCCTCTTCCCCAAAGACATGAGAAATGACGTTTCTGTTGTTATGACCGTTCTCTCAGTCGAACCGGACAACTCCCCTGAAATTGCCGGAATGATCGCCGCATCCATTGCCGTATCTATTTCAGATATTCCATGGAATGGTCCGATTGCAGGTATTAACGTAGGCCTTGTAGACGGCGAGATAGTTCTCAACCCCACTCTTGAGCAGAGAGCAAAAACAGATCTGGTTCTTACCGTTGCCGGAACTGCCGAAAAAATTGTCATGATTGAAGCGGGCGCTAATGAAGTGCCTGAAGACACTATGCTGGAAGCTATCCTGACCGGTCATGAAGAAATAAAGAAAATGGTTGCCTTTATTAACGACATCCGTGCTCAGATCGGCAAACCGAAGTTTGCCTTCGAATCTCAGGAGGTCGATCACGATATGTTCGACACTATTGAGGAATTTGCCGCAGATCGCGTAAAATTGGCTCTTGATACAAACGATAAGACAGTTCGTGATGCAAGACTTGCTCCAATCATTGACGACGTACACGCTAAGTTTGACGAAATTTATCCTGAGCAGATCGCTATGATCGACGAATGCATATATAAGCTTCAGAAAAAAATTGTCCGTGCATGGCTGTATGAGGGCAAGCGCGTCGATGGTCGAGGCATTGATGAAATACGCCCGCTTGCAGCCGAGGTGGGACTTCTCCCCAGAGTTCACGGTTCCGGTCTTTTCACAAGAGGTCAGACACAGGTGCTTACGATCGCTACTCTCGGTCCTGTAAGCGATGCGCAGCGTATTGACGGTCTCGACGAAGAAGATACAAAGAGATATATGCACCAGTACAACTTCCCAAGCTATTCCGTAGGCGAAACAAAACCATCCAGAGGTCCCGGAAGACGTGAAATAGGACATGGAGCGCTGGCTGAAAGAGCGCTGGCTCCTGTTATTCCTTCTGTTGAAGAATTCCCATATGCTTTAAGACTGGTATCTGAAGTTCTTTCTTCCAACGGTTCTACATCTCAGGGTTCGATATGCGGTTCTACTCTTGCTCTTATGGATGCCGGAGTTCCGATAAAGGCTCCTGTAGCAGGTATTTCATGCGGACTTATCACGCTTCCGGACAGCGACGATTTTATGACCATGGTCGATATACAGGGTCTTGAAGATTTCTTTGGCGATATGGATTTCAAGGTTGGAGGTACTCATAAGGGTATTACTGCAATCCAGGTAGATATAAAGGTCGACGGTCTTACTCCGGCTATTATCAGGGAAGCTTTTGAAAAAACAAGAAAAGCCAGACTATATATCCTTGACGAGATCATGCTCAAAGCCATTCCTGAACCAAGAGCAACAGTTAATCAGTACGCTCCTAAGATGCTCCAGACAAAAATCCCAGTAGACAAGATCCGTGAGGTTATAGGTCAGGGAGGAAAGATT
Source organism: uncultured Ruminococcus sp. (assembly GCA_910579835.1). Taxonomy (GTDB): domain Bacteria; phylum Bacillota; class Clostridia; order Oscillospirales; family Ruminococcaceae; genus Ruminococcus. The sequence goes on along the minus strand of CAJTWQ010000020.1, from coordinate 23,378 downwards.
ATTCAGAAAATATCTGCCGACTGCGATGTAAAAATTGATATAAACGATGAGGGAAATGTATTTATCAGCGGCATTAACGCCGATAACACAAAAAAAGCGATTCAGATCGTTGAAACGATCGCCCACGGCCCGGAAGTCGGCGCAATCTACAGAGGCAAAGTTGTAAGAATCATGGAATTCGGCGCCTTTGTTGAAATTGTTCCCGGAATGGACGGACTCGTTCATATCTCCAAGCTTGATAAGCAGAGAGTTGAAAAGGTTGAAGATATTGTAGCTATCGGCGATGAGATCGTTGTAAAGGTTACTGAGATTGACAGAATGGGAAGAATTAACCTTTCACGCAGAGACGCTCTTGCAGATATTGAAGCAAAAAGACAAGGCTGATTACCGGACATATCTGATATAAAGAAAGGCAATGCCGCAAAACCGAGAAGCGGTCTTTACACGGTGTTGCCTTATGTTATCAGCAATTTAAAATAAAGGAGAAACTGATGATAACATATAATGAGGCTAAAAAAATTCTTTTTAATTATGGACAGGAACACATACTCAGATACTTTGACGAGCTTTCCGAGGAGAATAAAGCAGCGCTTCTGAGACAGATAGAACTGACCGACTTCTCCGTACTTGACGATTTCAGGTTTAGGAATGATGCGGCAATCCAAAGAGGAACTTTTGCGCCGCTTGGAGCCGTTACAGTTTACGATATAGAAAAAAATAAAAACAAGTATCTTGAGGAGGGAATCAAAGCCATTAAATCCGGAAAGACTGCGGCAGTAATGCTTGCGGGAGGACAGGGTACACGACTTGGCTTTGACAATCCGAAGGGAATGTTCAATTTAGGAGAAACAAGAGATCTGTTTATTTTTGAATGTCAGATCAATAACTTTCTTGATGTCGTAAAACTGACCGGAACATGGATTCCTCTTTATATAATGACCAGTGAAAAAAACAACAGCAAAACCATTTCCTTTTTTGAGGAAAAAAAATATTTTGGATACGACAGCAGCTATGTAAAGTTTTTTATTCAAGACATGGCTCCGTCAGTTGATTTCAGTGGTAAGATTCTTATGGAAAACAAATTTGAAATGGCTGTCTCGCCAAACGGAAATGGCGGCTGGTTTTCATCCATTGTAAGAGCCGGGCTTCTTGACGAAATCAAAGAAAGAGGAATCGAATGGATAAATGTTTTTTCCGTTGATAATGTGCTTCAGCGTATTGCCGATCCTTTGTTTATCGGAGCTGTCATAAGCTCAGATATGCAGTCAGGCAGCAAGGTTGTGAGAAAAGCCGCTCCGGACGAGCGTGTAGGCGTTCTTTGTCTGGAGGACGGACGGCCATCTATCGTTGAATATTACGAGATGACTGACGAAATGCGCACGCTTACTGACGAAAACGGCGAACTTTTATATAAATTCGGAGTTATACTCAACTATCTTTTCAATATCGACAAGCTGACCGAAATTGTAAATAATGCGCTTCCTAATCATATTGTTGAAAAAAAGATACCATATATGGATGAAAACGGCTGTTTTATCACTCCTGAACGTCCAAACGGATATAAATTTGAAACACTTGTACTTGATATGGTGCATATGCAGGACAGCTGCCTGTCGTATGAGGTGGTCAGAAACAACGAATTTGCTCCGGTAAAAAATGCCAAGGGTACAGATTCAATCGAATCGGCAAAGATTCTTTTGAAAAAGAACGGTGTTGAATTATAATATATGAGAAGTTTATTGAAGTATATTAAAAATTATAAGAAAGAATTAATTTTAGGTCCATTTTTTAAGCTCCTTGAAGCAATTTTCGAGCTTATTGTACCTGTTGTCATGGCTAAAATTATTGACAATGGAATAGGAAATAATGATAAAGAATATATTTTAAAAATGTGCGGTCTCCTTGTGATTCTTGGAGTATGCGGACTCGGCTTTGCTCTTACCTGCCAGTTTCTCGCAGCAAAATGCGCCTACGGCTTCGGCACGGAGCTGCGTGCAGATCTCTACAAGCATATTAACAGCCTTTCATACAGTGGAATTGACAGAATGGGAACAGCGTCCCTGGTCAATCGTCTCACTAACGATACAAATACAGTACAAAACGGCGTTAATATGTTCATACGTCTTGCAGTCAGAGCTCCGTTTCTTGTTATCGGCGCAGCAATAATGGCAGTTATGATAGATTTAAGGCTGTCTGTTATTTTCTTTATCGTTGCGCCTATTATATCAGCAGTGATTTTTTTAATCATGAGAAAAACCGTTCCCATGTACAAAAAAACTCAGCAGAAGCTTGACCGCGCTTCAATGCTTACAAAAGAAAATCTTGAGGGAACACGTGTTATTCGTGCTTTTTCACGTCAGCAGGAGGAGATTGACGAATTTAAAACCGCAGTTGACGATATAGCGGAATGCTCAGTTGCCGTAGGCAAAATCTCTGCCATTCTAAATCCGGCGGCATTTATGATTATGAATCTTGGAATTGTTGCGATTCTCTGGTTCGGCGGAATAAGAATCGACAGCGGGAGTCTTACTCAAGGCGAACTTACGGCGTTTACTAACTATATGACTCAGATTCTTCTCGCTTTGGTAGTTCTGGCAAATCTGATAATAACATTTACAAAAGCTTTTGCTTCTGCAAACCGTGTCAGAGAAATCTTCAATATACGCCCTGAAGAAAAAGGCAATGTTAAGTTGGCTGACAAAGACTGCGATACTATAATTGAATTCAGAAATGTTTCATTTTCATATCCAGGAGCAGGAGATAAGTCTCTTAGCGGTATTTCTTTCAGTCTGAAAAAAGGTCAGATTCTTGGAATTATAGGAGGAACAGGAAGCGGAAAGACTACTCTTGCAAATCTTATACCATGCTTCTACAAAGCTGCGGAAGGCGATGTTTTAATCTCCGGCATAAACGTAAAGGATTATGATCCCGATGCCCTCAGAAAAATTATAGGCTATGTTCCTCAAAAGGCTGTACTCTTTTCAGGAACTGTCCGTGACAATATGAAATGGAGAAAAGAAAACGCCTCTGACGATGAAATCATCAGCGCCCTGAAAACAGCTCAGGCATGGGATTTCATATCTGCTAAGCCTGACGTGCTTGATTCAACAGTATCTCAGGGAGGAAAAAATTTTTCTGGAGGTCAGAAGCAAAGACTGTCTATAGCCCGCGCTCTTGTAGGACAGCCGGATATTATCATTCTTGATGACTCGACCAGCGCTCTTGATTACGCTACAGATCTTGCCCTGAGAAAAGCTTTAAAAAACGATATGGAAAAATCGGCAATAGTTATGATTTCTCAGAGAACTACTTCGCTTAAAGATGCCAATCTTATTATTGTTATGGACGACGGCGAAGCTGCGGGTATGGGAACTCATGACGAACTTCTTAATAATTGCAGTATTTACAGGGAGATCTACCAATCTCAGATAAGCGAAAAGGAGGGCGGAAGCAATGTTTAAAACACTCAAAAGAGTGGTGTCTTATGCCCGTCCTTATATGATTTTTTTCATTCTTACAGTCCTTTTTGCCGCCATTGGAGTGGCTCTTTCACTGTCAGTGCCGGTTTTTATAGGCGAAGCCGTAGATATGTGCATAGGAAAAAAGCTTGTGGATTTCGCCGGTCTGAAAAAATTGGTTATTATTCTTGCTTCTATCGTTATTGCAAGCACATTTTTCCAATGGCTCATGAGTCTCTGCACCAATAAGCTTGCATTTCTTACAGTCCGCGATATGCGTGCTGATGTTTTCAATAAGCTGGAACGCGTTCCTATCAGATATATTGATAACCATACAAACGGCGAGCTTACAAGCCGCGTTATCAATGATATTGAGATCGTTTCGGACGGACTTCTTCAGGGGTTCACTCAGTTTTTCAGCGGAATAATTACGATTATCGGCACACTTATATTCATGATGACAATTAATATTAAGATTGCGCTGGTTGTGGTATTCCTTACTCCACTTTCATTTATCGCGGCTTCTAAGATAACAAAAGCGTCTCATGATTACTATGTAAAGCAGTCCAAGCTTCGAGGAGATATGGTAGCTCTTGCAGAAGAAATGGCCGGAAATCAGAAGATAATCAAAGCCTTTGTGTACGGCGAACGCGCTGAAGAGCGTTTTGACGAGATAAACAGAAGCTATGGAAAGATCGGAGCAAAAGCTACATTCTTCAGCTCCATGACTAATCCGACAACGAGGTTTGTAAACGGTGTTATTTATGCCGCAGTTGGACTCCTCGGTGCACTGGGAGCCATCGGTTCGGCGTCGTTCGTCGGCAGAATGTCTATCGGAAAGCTTTCAAGCTTCCTGGCATATGCAAATCAATATACCAAGCCGTTCAATGAAATATCGGGAGTTTTTGCAGAACTGCAAAATGCCGTAGCTTCGGCTCAGAGAGTTTTCGATCTACTGGACGAAGAAGAACTTTCCGACGATTCCGGCAAGGAAAAGCTGACCGAATGTACAGGCAGTCTTAAATTTACCGATGTAGAATTTTCTTATTCTCCAGAAACCGAACTTATCAAAAACTTTAATCTGAAAGTAAATCCCGGAGAACGCATAGCTATCGTAGGACCTACGGGATGCGGCAAATCCACAATAATAAATTTGCTTTTAAGATTTTATGACATCAACAACGGAAGAATCGAAATTTCCGGAAAAAATATTTCTAATATAACGCGAGACAGCCTCCGGGAAAATTTTGGCATGGTATTGCAGGAAACTTGGATATTCACCGGAACTGTTGAGGAAAACATTGCCTACGGCGTTCCTGACGCTTCACGTGAACAGGTAATTGAGGCGGCAAAATCCGTCTATGCTCACGGATTTATCAAGAGACTGCCGAACGGATATGATACGGTTATAAGTGAAAACAGCGGTCTTTCTCAGGGGCAGAAGCAGCTTATCTGTATCGCCAGAATCATGCTTATGAATCCTCCTATGCTTATCCTTGACGAAGCTACCAGCTCGATTGATCTGAGAACAGAACAGCGGATACAAAAGGCATTCTCAAAACTGACGGAAAGCAGAACAAGCTTTATAATCGCCCATCGGCTTTCTACAATAAAAAATTCTGATACTATTCTTGTCATGAAAAACGGTAATATTATCGAACAAGGCAGTCACAGCGAACTTATGTCAAAAAACGGATTCTACTCCAAGCTTTATAACAGCCAGTTTGCATCATAAAATAAAAACCTGTCCATATAGAATTATGTGGACAGGCTTTATATATCTATACTCAGAAAATTCAATTTGACAAAAGTATTTTTTTGCAGCTCTTGACAAATGACCGAAATCGTACTACAATAATATATAGTACGATTTCATACAAAGGAGCAGTAAAATGAAAATGCAAAATAATAAGCTAAAACGTTTAAACTCAGCTATCAGTCTTATTGACAGTATTTATCACGATGCCGCCTGCTTATTTGGAATTTCAGACAGCGTATTGACAATACTTTATACTTTAAGCTGCTTAGACGGTGAATGTATGCTCCGTGATATTTATGGATCATGCGGCATACCAAAACAGACAATCAATTCAGCCGTTCGTCGTCTTGAAAACGATGGACTTATTATTCTTGAACAGTACAATGGAAAATTAAAAAAGGCTATACTGACGGAAAAGGGGATCGCCTTTGCGGATAAAACTGTTTCAAAGCTTATTGCCGCAGAAAACAATATCTTAGACTCATGGTCTGAAGGTGATTCTAACTTATATATATCTTTGAATCAGCGATACGCCGAAGATTTAAAAAAACAGCTTAAATTAATTTCAGAGGTGAAAGAATGAAAAATACGATCCAACTCTCTGATCATTTTGGATATAAAAAACTTCTTCGTTTCACATCTTCTTCAATTGCAATGATGATTTTCATATCGATATACGGTGTTGTAGACGGTTTTTTCGTATCAAACTATGTGGGAAGCACCCCATTTGCGGCAGTTAATTTTATTATGCCGTTTTTGATGATCCTCGGCTCACTTGGCTTTATGTTCGGAACAGGAGGATCGGCTCTTATTGCAAAAACCATGGGAGAAGGAAAGTACGAAAAGGCGCAGCGCATATTTTCACTGCTGATATATACGTCTATAATTTGCGGAATATGTATTGCCGTAATCGGCTCCATTTTCTTAAAGCCTATCGCATCAATACTTGGCGCTGAGGGCAATATGCTGAATAACTGCGTTATATACGGCAGAATCATCATAATTGCCGTACCCTTTTTCATATTGCAGCAGGCGTTTCAAAGCTTTTTTATTACGGCGGAAAAGCCAGTACTCGGTCTTGCAGTAACAGTTTCGGCTGGCATTACAAATATAGTTCTGGATGCACTTTTCGTTGCTGTATTTAAATGGGAACTGGCAGGAGCCGCAGCAGCAACTACGATTAGCCAAGTAGTGGGCGGAATTATTCCCCTGCTGTATTTCAGCCGTAAAAATTCAAGCCGGCTGCAATTAACAAAAACCAATTTTGACGGTCATGCAATTGTAAGAACATGTACCAACGGTTCATCAGAGCTTATGAGCAACATATCTATGTCTCTTGTAAATATGCTGTACAACGTTCAGCTTATGAAATACATAGGAGAAAACGGCGTATCTGCTTTCGGTGTTCTGATGTATGTAAATCTTGTGTTTCTTGCTGCATTTATAGGTTATTCTATAGGAACCGCACCTATTATAGGTTATCATTATGGCGCAAAAAATCACAATGAACTTAAAAGCCTCCTTAAAAAAAGTTCATTTATTATTTTAGTCTTTGCCGTTATTATGTTTATAACTTCATTATTTTTATCTGGAACGCTTGCAAAAATCTTCGTCGGATATGATAAGGAGCTTTGTAAATTAACTGAACACGCATTTTCCGTTTTTTCTTTCTCGTTTCTGTTCGCCGGATTTGCTATTTTTGGATCAAGCTTTTTTACTGCGCTCAACGACGGTCTGACATCTGCACTTATATCTTTTTTAAGAACCCTTGTATTCCAGGCCGCCAGTGTTCTTATTCTGCCCCTGATCTGGCAAGTTGACGGTATATGGGCGTCCATGATTGTTGCAGAATTTATGGCTGCGGCACTGTCAGTATTCTTTATTATAATTAAAAGAAAAAAATACAATTACATGTAAAATAATCTCCCCTGTTTTCAGTAAGGGGAGATACTTTAATCTTTTAGAACATGTCCGCATAAATGCCGACATGTTTTTATTTTATAAGCGCTTTTCTCATCAGGCACAGATCAAAGGAATCTATAACGCCATCGGCAGTAAAATCCCCTGCCGTCCAATCTGTCAGAACACCGGAACCAAGAATCCATCTCTGCATCATCAGCAGATCGGCAACAGAAAATTTTCCGTCGGCGTTTACATCACCTATAAGCTTAACGGAACTGCTTGTTTTCAGCCTTTTCAAAAAAGGCGTATTATTGACTGTAAACCATGAACAATATAAATAATCTCCGCTTTCCGTTACGGAAAGCTCGTTTACAATCTCCCGTGAAAGCATATCTCCGAAATTCGTCCATTTGCCGCCTTTTAAATTATAAATCGACAATTCATCAGGATTCTGCGTATTTACCGCAGTATAAACATCACCGTTCACTATCACCGGAATCTGCATAAACATATAATCCGTCGCTTCCTCCCCAAGCGGATATTCTTCAAACTCATCATTGATATAGCGATATACGCTGCATCCGGCGCCGCATGGAGAAATCCACAGTGAATCACCGTCAGAAGTCATTGAGACAGAACCGCACTCCTTATCCGATACTTTTTTTACAATCCATTTTTCATCAGTATAAAATGCAGCTTTTGGTTTATTTGAATCGCTGAGATCGCGATATGCTACTGTAAGATCTCCTTCGCAGACAGCAGCGGAAAGGTTGCATACGTTCGATCCGTCCAAAGAATTAAAAACAGTCATGCTGTCTGTCTGCGGATCATAAGCCGCTCCGTTCAGAACATACGGAAAAGTTCCTGTCGTATATGCGAGATATATCCTGCTGCCATCAGAGGTTATGTCCGCATACTGCGCCGTTTCCCTGCCTTTATATATTTCAGTCCATCTTCCCGTATTCATATCAAGGCGGAAGATATGCACCAGAAAACTGCTGTCACGGTACATAACATATGGAATACCGCCGCAAAAGGAAATCTTAGGACTGTTCATCGAAGCATACGAACCATCTCCCAGATGCTCTCCTACCGCTTCAAAACCTTCGGCAGTTTCATGATAAAGCGCGGCTTTTTCGTTATTGGCAGCCAGCAGCCATACACTGCCGTCCGCAGAGTTTTCCAGATCATAAGGCAGCATTGAACCAAGAAATGAACTTTCAATACTTTCCCAAAGCTGAACACCAGAGAAATCGGCAAATTCTGCTTTAAAAGTCAGCGAATCTTCGTTCATAACAATATCACTTATTTTTATGCCGCTATTTGTTCCGTTCGAGTATACCAGTGCGCCTTCGGATATACCGTCGCCCCAATCAAGCGAGCCGATAACCCTCGGAGCGTTTTCTCCGCCGTAATTTGATCGGAAAAGGTCACCTCCGCCGGCATCAACAGAAGTTTCATCAGGCCGAAAAACGTAAATCTGATCCTGTCCTCCCCTGAAATTTCCGTCCACTTCCGTATTTACACGGTAAACGCAGAGACCGGAACCATATATCTTCACGTCAAGCTCATCAGAATACTTTGCTCCCTGCTGACGATATTCCACGGCAAAAAACTCTGTCTCAGAAAGCGGAGTTTTCAGCAGATAAAGGCGGTTTCCGCTTGAGGAAGATACCGGAGAAAGCGTATACGTCCCTGACGAAGTGATCTCTTGAAAATCAAGCCATCCTGAAATCATTGCTCTTTGATATGCCAAGGGATATTGTAGAAAAACAGAATTAGATGCCATAATATCCCATAGCCCTACCGGATTTCCAGTGCGTCCGTTTCTGTACAGATCGGGATAGCCAATTGAATGCATAAATTCATGGCAAAGCACCCCCTCACCGCCGGTTACAAGATTCTCAAAAAGCTGATGACTGTTGTGAATATTGACTGTCCCTACATTCAGACCGTTTAATGTGATGCCGGGAGCGGTAAAAGCTTTTGGCCATATTGGAGAACTCATGCTTTCCGCTTTTCCATCCACAATAAGAATGATATTATCTACAATGCCGTCAGAATTTCCGTCCAAAGGAATTTCTTCTGAAACATCTATATTCCGTATCATTTCAATAGCATACTGCTCGCAGTTGGCATATTCAGAATCAGTACCCGAAAGCTTGTATGGAACAATTATATCGTCCTTTAGCTGCGGAAAATAACTCTTAACCTGCATTTGACCATAGGAGACAGCATCAATATATCCGGAAAGCGAATGATTTGTCTCATCACCGTTGCAAAGTTCTATAATCATATCACTGTATTCTGCCATAAAATTTGTCTGATCCGTACTGTCATACTGAGCGAAAAGAACAATATTATTTACATGGACTGGCGAATCTATCGGATAAGACGGTTCGGCTGCCGCCGGCATACCCATCATTGACAGAACAAACTGAATCGAAATAAAACCCAATAAAATTTTTGAACTTATATTCATAATACCTCCTCATACTAATTGCTACCTTAACTATATCATGAATATATATAAAAATCAATAATAAATAGTGGATTAATTTATATTTTTATAGTAGCATTATTATTGCTTTAACCATAGAATAAGTAACGGAGCGTGATTATAATGAGAGAAAAAATATCGAAACTGATTGATGTAAAATCAATTGTAACACTTTCTTTAACAGCTGTTTTTGGAATCCTGTCGCTTAAGGGTACACTTTCCGCCGAACAATTTCAGACTGTTTTTACAACGGTTATAGCTTTCTATTTTGGATCACAGCATCAAAAAAACTCATAAGCATACTATATTCAGTATATTTTAGAGTTTAAATCTTAGTGAAATAATACGCAAAAAATCCACTAAACATTCATTATGTGCATTGACTAATTTCGAATATTTTGATATAATGTTAATAAAAAGTGAACGAATTTAATCATTGAGGAGGATAAAATGAATAAAAAAATTATATCACTGGCAGTATCAGCTGTATTTTCTTCATCCATTTTAATTTCGGGAGTCATTCCGGATAACAATAGGATCACAGCAGCCGAAGCCGCTGAATCAGCAACAGTTGCCAACCCGGTAATCTGGTCAGACGTTCCTGACTGTGATGTTATCCGTGTGGGAGATACTTACTATATGATAAGCACAACTATGTTTTTCAGTCCGGGTGCTCCTATCATGAAATCAAAGGATCTTGTTTCCTGGGAGATATGCTCCTACGTTTATGACACCCTTGCTGATGGCGACGTGCAGAATCTCACCAACGGAAAAAACGACTACGCTCACGGTCAATGGGCAGCCAGCCTAAGATACCATAACGGCAATTTCTATGTTTTCTTCGGCAGCTACGGAACAGGAAAATCTTATATCTATAAAACCAACGATATTGAAAACGGAACATGGACGCGTTCTGAAATAAATGGAATGTATCACGACGCATCTATCCTTTTTGATGATGACGGGCATAATTATCTGGTATACGGCGGCGGCGGAGAAATAAAAATCAAGGAATTTAACGCCGAAATGACCGATTTCAAATGGGGAGGAGTTGAAAAAACGCTCTTTAAAACCGGTCTGGACGGTCTTGCCGGCGAAGGTTCCCATATCCAAAAAATCGGAGATTACTATTATGTTTTTGTTATCGCATGGCCCAGCGGCAGCGGACGTATCGAGCTTTGCTACAGAAGCAAGGAGCTTCTTGGAACCTACGAAGGAAAAACTGTTCTTAATTCAGGTCTTGGAACCTATGGCTCCGGCGTTGCACAGGGAGGTATCGTTGATACGCCTGATGGCAAATGGTACGGAATGCTCTTTCAGGATCACGGTTCAGTAGGACGAATCCCAGTTCTTGTTCCTGTGACATGGCAGGATAACTGGCCGATAATGGGCGTAAACGGCAAAGCGCCCGTAACCTTTGAGGTCGAAGGCGGTTATCAGGGAACACAGCTTGCAAAAGACGACAGCTTTACTTATGATTCCAATAAATTAGCGAATGAGTGGCAATGGAATCATAATCCCGACAATACCGCATGGTCTGTTACCGAGCGTAAAGGCTGGCTCAGGCTTACAAATAAAACCATCGCCACTAATATTTTAAATGCAAGAAATACTCTTACAATGCGTACAGAAGGGCCTGGCTGCTCCAGTGTTATAAAGCTCGATACAAGCGGCATGAAGCCCGGAGATCATGCAGGACTTTCCGCATTTCAGTTCAAATACGGAAACGTAGGCGTGCGTGTTTCCGACGACGGCTCAAAGAAGATCTACATGGCGGAAAACGGAGGATATTCCGGAAATGCAGCCATCACAGACAGCTATGATAAAATTATCGAGGAAGTTGGTCTTAACGGAAACGAGATTTATCTGAAAGCTGATTTTAAGTTTAATACAGTTGATTCAGATATGAATGTTTCCAACAATATTGACAAAGTGAATTTCTTCTACTCCCACGACGGAAAAAACTGGGTAAAAATTGGCAGCGAGCTTTCCATGAGCTATGACCTTAAACTCTTTACCGGCTACAGAAGTGGAATTTACAGCTACGGAACAAAGAATACCGGCGGCTTCGCTGATATTGACTTCTTCGACTACGAACGTGAAGCATGGAATGCTCCTACTGTTATCAAGCCTGACAGCAACGGATGGTATTATCACTGTACATATGAGAACGGAACAGAGAAATGGACGGACAGAGGCGGAAATACTGTTGATGTAAGTGATACCGAACATTATACCCAGTGGGGCAGCAAATCACTTTATATTACAGACAGAACGTCTGCATGGATGGGTACGTCATATAAACTGAATCCCAGAGCTTTCAAAGCCGGAGAAACCTACAGCTTCTCCGCACATGTTAAGCAAAACTCCGGAGAAAATGTCAAATTTATGATGAAAATGGAGTACACCGATGCAAACGGCAACACAAGCTACGACGAAATTGACAGCCTGACCGCTCCCGACGGAACTTGGGCACAACTTGCCAATTCAAACTATACTATCCCTGCTGATGCCTCAAATGTAAGAATATACATTGAAACGGAAGAGTCCCTTACCGATTTTTATGTTGACGAGGCTATCGGGGCGGTCGGCGGAGTCGGAATCGCTGGAGAAGGCAAGCCGGCAGTTCGGAATTTTCTCCTCGGAGATACCGATTTTGACGGTATGATAACATCTTTTGATATGATTATTGAACGCCAATGCATACTTGGAAAAATAACTGACAAGGCTGTTCTTAAAAATGCAGACGTTGATCAGAACGGCTCTGTCGATATTAAAGATGCCGTTCTTCTGCAAAGCTATATTCTTGGAAGAATCAGTGAATTCCCTGTATACTCACCGCCAGCGGTTTAAAATTTTTAAAGCTTTTCTTTCAACGAGGCAAAGTGATTGAACAGCGGTCATCTTCCTGCGATTATATTGATTTTATAATAAAAATGCAAATAATATGATATATATTTATATTGATTTATGATAATATGAAAGCACCAAATACCATACATAAAAGGGAGCGTTATTATGAGAAAATTTACAGGATACAAAAAGGGCGTCGATCTTGGCGGATGGCTTTCGCAGTGTGGAGATGAGAACTTCAACGAGGCGCATTACACCAGCTTCATTACGGAAAAAGATATTGCAAAAATTTCTTCATGGGAATTGGATCATATCCGCCTGCCAATCGATTATAATGTTATTCAAAACGACGACGGCAGCTTTATTGAAAGCGGCTTCGCCCATATTGACCGATGCATAGATTGGTGCAGAAAATACGGTCTT
>CAJTWQ010000020.1:0-10473 GCA_910579835.1 uncultured Ruminococcus sp. | reverse complement strand
TAAAATGGTGCTCGATCTTCATAAAACCTGCGGCTATGTATTTGACGATAAGACATACTGTCAGTTTTTCAGCAATGAGAAGCTTCAGAATATTTTTGTGGAGCTTTGGCGTGAGCTTGCAAGAAGATATGCAAAATACTCTGATTTTATCGCATTCGAACTGCTTAATGAAATAACTGCAAAGGAGACGGCGGAGATCTGGAATCGCATTGCCGATAGAACGATCAAGGCTATCCGTGAGATAAACAGTGATGTAAAAATCATTATCGGCGGCTATTTCAACAGCAGTATAGAGGGACTTCTCATGCTTAAAAAACCGGTGGACGAAAATATTATTTTCACTTTTCATTGCTACAGTCCTCTGCTTTTCACACATCAGTCGGCTTATTGGGTGGAAAACATGCCCTCTGACTTTAAGCTGAGCTATCCGGGAACAGTGGAGCAATACCGTGAGAAATGCCGTGAATTTTTCGGCGGTGATTATGACAATGAATTCGATTACGACGGCGGCATTATAGATACAAGCTTTTTTGAGAGAATGTTCAAAATCGCTTTAAATGTCAGCGAAAAATATGATGTTCCGCTGTACTGCGGAGAATACGGAGTTATTGATAAAGCTGATCCGGAAAGTACGGTAAGATGGTTTGCGGATATTCATGCCGCTCTTGAAAAATATAATATTTCACGTGCCGTATGGTGCTATAAGAAAAAGGATTTCGGCATCACAGACGAACATTATGCCGAAATTCTTCCTGAAATTATTAAATATCTTTAAAAACAAGTTCTAAAAAACAATCCGGCCTGTTTAAATGATTTTAAACAGGTCGTTTTTTTATGCTTTTACAAATACCGATGTAACCGAAATATCCTCCCCATGAATCTCTGCAAATACCTCGCCGCCCATTTTATTCATAATCTGTCGGCATATGTAAAGACCAAGTCCGTTGCCGACAGTATCACCGGAATTCGATCCTCTCCAAAAACTCTCAAATATATGAAAAAGTTCCGGTTCCGAAAGAGTATTTCCGCTGTTCACTACAGATACAAGAATACAATCCTCTTCTTCTGAAAATCCCACGAATATTTTTCGTCCGTCACCGTATTTCAAAGCATTTTCAATAATATTCTGTAAAGCCTCTATACTGCGCTCAATATCTCCTTTTATAATAACGTCGTGGTAGCTTCCTATAGAAAAATCGGTCTTGACAAGCTTCATTTTTTCTGAATAATATTTTTCAAGCCTTTTTATAATATCCGAAAGATAAAACTCACCCGGTTTCACTTCAATCATAAGAAAATTTTCTCTTGACGCATCAACGATCTGAGAAACAAACTGCTCTATCTCGTTTGCTTTTTCATCTATACTTTCAGCAATATCCAGCTGCTTTTTCCTGTCCGAATAGATTCCCTTTGAAAGCGCCTTTGAATACAGCTTTATAGCCGACAACGGAGTTTTAATATCATGAGAAAGCGATAAAAGCATCGTTTTTTTCTCTCTTTGAAGATCAAGTTCACGTTTTTTCTGCTGTTCGATGCTTTCACGCAGCATATCCGTTCCCCATAAGAAACGTCCGAAAAAACGATTTTTACTCTCTTTCACTGGAATGGTAAGATTCCCCTTTGAAAGCTCATAGGGCAGATTGTTCAGCCGTTCAAATGGCAGAATTACAGCTCTGCGGATATACAGCAAAATACCAATAATAAGAACAGACATTGCCGCCATTATCAGATTTATCCAAACCCTGATATTTCCTTCTAAGGTATTGCGGATTTTATAATCAAACCGATAAAGTTCACCGTTAATTTCACGAACGGTATAATCATTTTCAGAATAATAAAAGTTATTGTCACTATATTTCTTAATGCCAACAACATACTCATATTGTGAAAGGTCAATGACATCAAGTCCGCCATTCTCTATTTCACGGGATATTCTGTTAATTTCCACAATATGCTGCCTGCCTGTTTTATCATTTTCCGGAAATAAAAAAAACATATTAACCCCAGTAAAAACAGCAGCAATAATCAGAAGCATTCCGGCAAACAATTTATTGAAGCTCTTCATACAAATTTATATCCCACACCCCATACAGTGATGATGCGTTCAGGCGATTTAGGATTATTCTCAATTTTCTGCCTCAGCCATTTAATATGCACCGTCAGAGTCTGAAGAGCAGAAAAGCTATCTCTGCCCCAGATAGAATTGAAAATATACTCCTTTTTGAGCGCCTTGCCCTTATTTTCCATAAAAAGCAGCAGCAATTCAAACTCCTTGGCCGTCATATCTATCGGACAACCATTCTTATAAGCAGTTTTTCCTGCTATATTTAGTCTCAGATCACCGTCAGAAATTTCATCGGCAGCATATCTCCGTTTGAAGATACCGTTGATTTTAGCAAGAAGAATATCAATATCATAAGGCTTTTCAATATAATCATCGGCTCCTAAAATCAAGCCCCCGAGCTTATCGTCTTTCGAGCCTTTAGCGCTGACGATAATGATCGGCGTGTTGCTCTGTTCACGAATTTTTGAGCATACAGTAAATCCGTCAATACCGGGAAGTATTATATCAAGCACAATAAGCCTTGCGCCGTATTTTTCATACAGTGACAAGGCTTTTTCTCCGCTTTCACACACAGAGACCATATATCCTTCAGATCTGAGGAAATCGCAGAGCAGCCCTGCGATTTCCTTGTTATCCTCAACTACGAGTATATCTATCATTTTTTACCAACCCATTTCCATAAGCCAATTATTCAGATTCCTCTCACGTTCCCGAAGTGTGGACGGTGAAGTGTATCTATTTAAATTATACTCCCCTTTTATGTTTCCGTCAACTATATAAATTACTCTTGTGCATTTTGCTGCAACTTTTACGTCATGAGTTACAAGCATTATCGTTGCACCTTCGCCGTTAAGCTTTGCCAGTTCCTCCATAACCTCATCGGAGGAGCTTCTGTTAAGAGCGCCTGTCGGTTCGTCGGCAAATATCATCTTCGGCTTATTTATCATGCTGCGGCATATACAGGCACGCTGCAGCTGTCCGCCTGAGACCTCGTTTATATCATTGTCGGCGGTGTCAATTATCCCAAGCTTTCGCATAAGATCCTCACCGCGCTGTACAGTCTCCTTTCTGGATTCCCTGATCTTATCTGACTGACAGGCAGGAAGAATAATATTATCCAGAACAGTAAGATTTTTCATCATATACATTTGCTGAAAAATAAATCCCATTTCGTCAAGGCGAAGTGAAGCAAGCTCCTTCTCCTTCATGCTTGTGATATCTTTTCCGCAGAAGTTCACTTCTCCTGCGCTTGGTTTGTCCATTCCCGAAACAGAATAAAGCAAAGTGGATTTTCCGGAGCCGGATGGTCCCATAACTGCGACCATTTCTCCCTCAGAAACGCTGAAATTCACATTTCTCAAAACATTGTTCTGACGCTTGTTTACAATATATGTTTTGCAAAGATCCTTTACCTCTAAAATTTTATTCATAACTTAAATCTCCTAACTAAAAACTTATTCAATGGATGAAACTTCGCTGGTGTGTATCCTCTTTATACGCAGCGCAGAAATAAACGTAAAGAATATTACCGCTGCAAATACAGCTGCCGGATATGCCGCAAAAATTTCCAGCGGTTTAATTTCATACTCGACACCGTAAACGTCCCCTAGCATTTTAAAAATGGGATTTACAGAAAGTTTCGTTATAGACGTTGAAAGAACCGCTGATAAGATCACAGCAATTGCAGCAACAATTCCCATTCTGAAAGTGTGATATGCGATAATATTGCCGCTTTTAAAGCCTATAGCTTTCATCACAGCTATCTCGCCGTGTTCCTTTTCAATAAAGGAACGTTCCATAAGTACCGCAACAAGAGCGGCAACAATCAATACAAGTAAAAGAATAATTATCCTGATACTGTCAAAAGCACCTTTAACGCCAGTCATTTTTTCGACGTATTCTTCGGCTGAAAATACGTTATCTTTGCCGTATATTTCTCTGATAACTCCAATTCTGCGCTCTTGTTCCGATTTATCCGGATTATCTGTATAATCCGCCTGAAATGCAAGAAAACCTGCCAATTGTCTGAAATTTACATCCAGAGATTCATGGAGACGAATTCCCTCTCCGACATTATTCATAGAGGTATAAAACGCCGTAACGGTAAATTCTTTTTCTCCCTCTATAAACTTTATTTTTATTGTATCTCCGATCTCCGCATCAAGTTTTTCAGCAACAATAGGCGTTATTGCTACTTCATTTTCATTCTGAGGCGGTGTACCGTATTTATACGGATACATATCCGTCGTTGTATTAAAGCCTTTAAGAGTCATTGATTTAAAACTTTTATTACCGTGTGAAGCTGTAAGTTTCATCATAATTTCACAGCTTGCCTTTGCCGGAATTCCCCTATCTGCAAGCATCTGCTCCATTGTATTCAGATATTCTGTTATTTCTTCGGCTCCGTTATCATGCATAAAGCTCATTTGCTTTCCTTCGTCAGAGATATACACGTCAGTTTTTGTAACGCCTAAAGAAGTTACAAGCTTGTCGCTTTTGAGAGTATTTGCCGTATTTGCAACTATAAGAAGCGGTGAAAGACACAGAAAGATTATAAGAACAATTATAACGTATCGCTTCGGACTGCTAAAAATATCGTTGATAGACATAAAACTACATGGTGAAAGACGGCTTTTTCCAAGATGGATAATACTTTTTTTGCGGAAACGTTCACCTGTCTGACCATTTCTGACAGCGTCGACCGGTAAAAGTTTTACAACCTTTCGTGTACAGCCGTAACAGAAAAGGACGATAATGCCTACAATTGCAGCAGAACATATCAAATTAATGATTACACTGTTCTCATTTTCCAGAACAATTGATTTTGTAGCGCTTTTCAACAGCATTTTCCCAAACGGAATACTTGTGAAAAATCCAACAAAAGTTCCGATTAATGCCAATGCCAAATATTTAATAATGTAAAATAGCCTTATTTTACTGTTCTTTATGCCAATTGCTTTCATAACGCCTATCTCACGATATTCCTCGGAAAGAGTGAAGCCTATAGTGAACCTCAGAACAATAAAAGCTGTAATTATCAGCAGAACGCTGACCACAAGAATTGTTCCGGCCATTACCATGTCCAAAAAATAGGTCTTCTTTATCAAGTCACGGCTGCCATTAAAAACAGTATCGACTTCAGAAAGACTCTTTTCTACAGCGTCAATATCATTTGTTTCGATATAGCAAAGATTGCCGCAATATTTAGAGGTTTCCTGACTCATATAGAAATTGTCGAAATCCTCGCGGCAAACCATAAAACGCGTCATGCTAATCATATCAGCCCCAAGAAAAGCGTCTTTAATTCCGCCGGCTATTTCAAATTCTTCCGTATCATTACCAAAAGTAATAGCAATTCTGTCTCCGGTTTTAAGCTTATTTTTATTCATAGACTTTGCAGAAAGACGAATCGTTCCTTTTTTTACACTGTTAATAGGCTCATTATTCTCATCAAAATAGGTGATTTTTGCGTCCTCATATGCCATAAAGACTAACGTTCCGTTAATCTCCGGAAGCTCTTTTCCAATATTGGAAACATTGTCGCTTGATATGTAAATTACTGGTTCCAGTCCATAAGAATCTATTTCTTCAATAGCGTCAAGACTTTCATATATTTCTTCCGGATGTCCTCTGTCTAAAGTTGCCAGAAAGTAATCCGGCATGCCTGCCTTTTCAAAATAGCTGTCAAGACCTTTGAATACTGCGATAATATTGTTTACGCTTCCTGACAAGAACATTGCAGAAATTATTATAAACATCAACACAATAACATTCATTGTCCTTTTTCGCTTTAAATCCTTTTTGAGAATGTTCAAATACATTTTCTTTCTCCTCTCATTATTGTGATTCTATTATAGCATAGCAATTATTAAATAATCCTTAAATCGGATTGACATTATACAAATAATTAATCTGTTTTTCTATTTACAGATGTTGCTGATATTGTCTTTTTTGTTTTACTATTGACAACATGCACAAAAATTGCTATAATAAAATAAAGTTATTTTAAAATAATTAAGGAGTCGACTTTGCGGAAATGTTTATGAGAAAAAACTTTTGAAAAAGAAATTACGGAGATGAAGAAATGAATATACTGCATCTAAAATATGCCGTTGAGATTGACAAAACAGGCTCGCTGAACAAAGCTTCCGAAAATCTTTACATCGGTCAGCCTAATCTCAGCCGCGCTATAAAAGAACTTGAAGCTTCTCTTGGAATAACCATTTTTAACCGTTCGGCAAAGGGAATGACCGTAACTCCGGAGGGGGCAGAATTTCTCATATATGCCAGAAAAATTCTTACAGAGATAGATTCCCTTGAGAACATGTATAAAAACGGAGTAAAAACAAAGCAGAAGTTTTCTATCTCAGTTCCGAGAACCTGCTATATATCTGAAGCGTTTGCGAAATTTTCAAAACTTATAAAGCACGATTCTCCGGCTGAACTTTTCTACAATGAAACAAATTCGATACACGTTATAAAAAACATTCTTGAAAACGATTACTCTCTGGGAATTGTAAGATATTCCGAGGATTACGAGAAATATTTTCGTACGCTTCTCGACGAAAAAGGACTTATTCATGAACTTGTGACAGAGTTTACATATGTACTGATAATGAGCTGCGATCATCCGCTTGCACAGCAGGAAAACATCCGCTGCGAAGATTTAAAGCCCTATATAGAAATAACTCACGCCGATCCATTTGTACCGTCTATACCTGCGTCAGCAGTAAAGAAAGTTGAACTTCCCGACGACATTGAAAAACGTATCTTTATTTTTGACCGTGCAAGTCAATTTGATATTTTATCTGAGAATCCTGATACTTTTATGTGGGTTTCGCTTGCGCCTCAGAAACTTCTTGACCGATATGGACTGGTGAAGAAAAAATGCTCCGGTAATAAACGTATCTATAAGGATATACTTATCTACCGCAGGGACTATCATCTTACTGACCTTGATAAACTATTTATCACAGAGCTTTGCAGATCAAAAAGACAGTATACATAAACTTTCCCCTGAATATTTCCAAAATACATGGAAATAATATACATGGGGATTCTTTATATCTAAAAACGCTTATACTTTAAAAGTCTGTTTAAAGTCTTATTGTGTTCGGATTTTCAAGCGTAATTTTGCCGGTAAAAAGGAAAAAGCGCAGGAATACTGACGAGAGCCTGAACAGACTCTAAGATATATCAAAAAGTACAATACTCATATGCCAAATAAACAATTCCCAAATCCTGAAAAGTATGTTAAAATAATATCAAAGATAAGCCATATGGTTTATTCCAGAATAATTCAACGGAGGGACTAACATGGAAACAAAAAATTATGAAATCGTTGACAGCGTGGAAAAACTGGAAACAGCGATAATCCGTATCAGAAAGGCACAACAGATTTTTTCGTCATATACTCAAGAACAGGTAGACAGAATTTTCCTCGCTGCCGCATCTGCTGCGAACAAGCAAAGGATCCCGCTTGCAAAACTTGCCGTTGAGGAAACCGGCATGGGCATCGCAGAAGATAAGGTCATTAAAAATCATTATGCTTCCGAATACATCTATAATGCCTATAAGGATACTAAGACCTGCGGTGTCATTGAGGAAAACAAGGCTTATGGAATTAAGAAAGTCGCTGATCCGATCGGTGTTATTGCCGCTGTTATTCCGACTACCAATCCCACCTCTACAGCAATTTTCAAGACTCTCCTTGCGCTGAAAACACGAAACGGAATCATTATCAGTCCTCATCCCAGAGCAAAAAGGTCCACCATTGAAGCTGCAAAAACAGTCCTTGAAGCGGCTGTTGCAGCAGGCGCACCAGAAAATATTATCGGATGGATAGACATTCCCAGTCTTGAAATGACTAATCTTGTCATGAAAGAAGCCGACATTATCCTCGCAACAGGCGGCCCCGGAATGGTGAAAGCTGCCTATTCCAGCGGAAAGCCTGCTCTCGGCGTAGGTGCGGGAAATACTCCGGCTATCATTGATGAAACTGCTGATATTGTTCTTGCGGTCAACTCAATAATCCACTCCAAGACTTTTGATAATGGCATGATATGTGCTTCAGAGCAGTCTGTAATCGTCCATGAAAAAATCTATGATAATGTAAAAAATGAATTTGCCGCTCGCGGATGTTATTTTCTCAGCGCTGAAGAAACTGAAAAGGTTCGCAAGACTATCATCATAAACGGCGCTCTGAATGCTAAAATTGTCGGTCAAAAAGCCCATAGAATTGCTGAACTCGCAGGCGTCGAGGTTCCAGAAGGAACAAAGATCCTTATCGGAGAGGTGGAAAGCGTCGACATCTCCGAGGAGTTCGCTCATGAGAAGCTTTCACCTGTTCTTGCTATGTACAGGGCGTATGATATTAAGGACGCTTTCGATAAGGCAGAACATCTTATAGCAGACGGCGGATATGGTCATACATCTTCCATTTACATTGATGCAGCAGCCGAGAAGAAGACAATCGATGAGTTTGCCGCAAGAATGAAAACCTGTCGTATTCTTGTCAATACGCCTTCATCACAAGGCGGTATCGGTGATATTTATAACTTCATGCTTGCTCCGTCCCTGACGCTTGGATGCGGATCATGGGGAGGAAATTCCGTAAGTGAAAATGTAGGCGTAAAGCATCTTATCAACATTAAGACCGTAGCAGAGAGGAGAGAAAATATGCTGTGGTTCAGAGCACCCGAAAAGATCTACATCAAGCGCGGCTGCCTGCCTGTGGCTCTTGACGAATTGAAAAACGTAATGGGCAAAAAGAAAGCATTTATCGTTACTGACAGCTTCCTCTATAAAAATGGCTATACTAAACCGATTACAGATAAGCTTAGCGAAATGGGTATTCAGTATGCGGAGTTTTCCGATATTGCTCCGGACCCGACGCTTGCAAGCGCTAAAGCAGGTGCGGAGCAGATGAAGTCTTTCGAGCCTGACTGCATTATCGCCCTCGGCGGCGGCTCTGCTATGGATGCGGCTAAAATCATGTGGGTGCTCTATGAACATCCAGAGGCTGATTTTATGGACATGGCAATGCGTTTTATGGATATCCGCAAACGTGTGTACAGTTTTCCTAAAATGGGCGAAAAAGCATATTTTATTGCAATTCCTACATCAGCCGGCACTGGCTCTGAGGTAACTCCATTTGCCGTTATTACTGATGAAAAAACAGGAGTGAAATATCCTCTTGCAGATTATGAGCTGCTTCCAGACATGGCAATAATAGATACTGATTTCCACATGAGCGCCCCCAAGGGACTGACTGCCGCTTCCGGTATAGACGCTGTAACTCACGCCCTTGAAGCCTATGCTTCCATGCTTGCCACTGACTACACCGACGGACTTGCGCTCCGTGCATTAAAAGTTATTTTCGAGTATCTCCCGAGAGCCTATGATAACGGTCAGCATGATGTTGAAGCCCGTGAAAAAATGGCTAATGCAGCAACAATGGCAGGTATGGCGTTCGCAAACGCATTTCTCGGAGTATGTCATTCAATGGCACATAAGCTCGGCGCTTTCCATCATTTACCCCACGGCATTGCAAACGCTCTTATGATTGAAGAAGTCCTTCGTTTTAATGCAAGCGAAACTCCGGCGAAAATGGGTACTTTCCCACAGTACGGTTATCCAAGCACCCTTGCAAGGTACGCCGAGATTGCCGATTATCTCGGTGTCACAGGCCAAAACGATACAGAAAAGTTAGAAGGACTTATTAAAAAAATAAATGAACTTAAAGAGCACATAGGAATTAAGAAGTCCATCAGGGAATATGATATTGATGAACAAAACTTCATTGACCGTCTTGATGAAATGACCGAACAGGCATTTGACGATCAGTGCACTGGCGCAAATCCTCGTTATCCTCTAATGAGTGAAATAAAGCAGATGTATCTCAATGCCTATTATGGAAAGCACTTCACAGAAATGAATATTCCCGGTGTACAGACAAATATTTCAAGCTCAGACGCAGACAGCGTAAAGCAGATATACGTTAAGAAGTAAGGAGGTCAGACTATGAATCTTGAAAGAGTTATCGCAGTAAGAACTGCAAAAACCGTTTATCGTGACGGCAATCAGTGCATTAAAATTTTTGACGCTGATTATTCAAAGGCCGATGTACTCAATGAGGCGCTGAACCAGGCTCGCGTAGAAGAAACGGGGCTAAATATTCCAAAAATCATTGAAGTAACAACTATTGAGGGCAAGTGGGCTATCGTTTCGGATTATATCAAGGGTAAAACCTTGGCTCAACTTATGGAAGAAAATCCAGAGAAAAAAGAAGAATATCTTGAACTTCTGGTTGACTTGCAGCTTGAAGTCCAGTCAAAAAGCTGTCCCATGCTCAATAAGCTTAAAGATAAGATGAACCGCAAAATCTCTCAGGCTGACCTTGATGCGAC
>CAJTWQ010000019.1 GCA_910579835.1 uncultured Ruminococcus sp. | reverse complement strand
GTGATCCGCTGAGCTTTAACCTTTATACTTAATGCCGAAACAATTCCATCATTTATGTTGATTCAAGTGAACATAGCATAAACTGTATATCACTTATATCCGGGAAATGAACAATCTTCCCAGTAGCCCCTCCGCCGACGGCATTGGAAAATACCTTTGTTGCACTTGCCGAAACATAATACATCATAAGATAATCTTCATATACTTCAATTTTCGTTCCGGTCGGAGATTGAAATCTGAATTGATAATCTTTCTGGTCATTGGCTTCATCAATCTTCTCATTAACAACGCTTAAAGCAGCAGCAAAACGATCTTTTTGAGTGTTCTCATATGCCAATGTGAGAACTTTGCCGTCCTTGGTTTTTGTCTGCGCTACACCGTTTGTAAGTCTTGTAGGAGGAGTAAGAATACTGATTGTTGTAAGTTGAGTATACGGTATGGTTTCAGTTCCATAAATCAAAGAATCGTCTGTAAATGTAAAGCTTTTACCGCCTAATCCCCACTTTGGCGAAAATGATTCGTGCATTCCCTGTGAGGAGTGATTCTGTGCAGTCTGATTCTGTGTGATAGGCGGTGCTGCATTCTGTTGAGTTGTATTTTGGCTTGCATTGTTGTTTACCGGTGTTCCGCATTGAGGGCAAAAGGCAGCTACTGCGCCTAACTTATTTCCGCAATTAATACAAAATGCCATAACTATTTCTCCTTAACAATTTATTTTTTTATTTCCGCAACTTCAATCCAAGCCTCATTCTCCCATTCAATAGGAGAATTATAGTCGCTTTCGGAAACAGCGGTTCTTACAGAATTTTGAAAGGCGATATACTCGTCATAGTTCCACTTGCTCCAAGGCTTCGAGGTGCTTTCGCTGTACTTGCCGACAGTACCGTCCTTTTTCGGAACGCACTCCAGTTTTAGACAATGTTTCATCTTTGAATTATCTGAACCGACCGTCTGCATCATGTAGCTGTCAACGGGAATATGCAGATAACTTTTCAGTACAGAATCCCCCTCAACCAAAAGCACATATTTCAGCATCATATTCAGCCATTTCTGAGCCTGTCCGTATGTAAGTCCGCTGATTTCAGAATATGCTTTGATGATTTCTTCACAGATTCTGTTATGCTCGCTGTCAAAGGCGCTCTGTTTATCGTCAGAACTTTCAGCAGCATTCAGCAAAACACCATACTCCTTGACGAGCATTTCGCATATTTGGGCTTTGTATTTTGTTTTAACGTCCTCATTTTCTGTTTTTAATTTGATCGTTCTGCATAAGTCGAGATACGCTCTTTCGGCAGATTTTTTGAGGATAATATCTTTTTTGTCTGCTTTTGTAATGCCGAAATAAGCATACATTAAAAATTCATTTACCATATTTTCACCTTTCGCTCTCGTCTTACTTTAGATTTACATAAATTTTTCGGGCTTAACGTTCAAAGCATATGTAGTACAATAAAACTTGACACAAAACACAAAAAAATATAATAAAAGAAGAAGGAGCGTGTGAAAAATGGGAACAGTGAAAAAATACGATGAAAAGTTTAAAGCAGAGGCAGTAAAGCTATCAAAAGAAATGGGAATCAAGCAGGCAGCGGAAGAATTAGGAATACCCCAAGGGACGTTAGACGGCTGGGTAAGGAAAAGCAGAAAGGGTGAAATAGATACAGGAATAGGAAGCAGAACACCCGGAGAAGCATTGAATCTTGCCCAGCAGCTGCAGGAAGCACGCCGGCAAATAAAAGAGCAGGAAAAAGAAATAAGGAAGCTAAAAGAATTGAATGAGTTTCTGGAGGAAGCATCGGCTTTTTTCGCAGCGAGCCGTCAGAAGTATGCAAAAAGGAAAGAATGAAGTTAATTGCTCTAAAAACCGATAACGGCAGAATAACAGGTAAAATCGCATTCTACTGCAAGGCATTGGGCGTATCAAGACAGAGATTTTACGAGTACCTAAAAAACAAGGATAAGCCTTGGAAATACACCCGACTGGCGGCGAAGATGATAGAAATAAGAGAAGAAGACGAGTACAATGAAATCTATGAAAGGAGCAATAATTCATTCGGATCGTGGAAGTCAGTATATCAACGAGATAACCTCCGCTTGACAATGCTCTTAGACAAATGGAAATACTCTCAGCGCCGTCCGAGCTTGCGGAGCATAAAAACGTAATTGCCGAAAAAAGCACTCTCTCAGAAACGCTTTGAGAGAGTGCTATATGGTTATTCAGTTCAAATAGGGGATGCATCTATTGTGGTGTGCGGCATAACACTGATTTGGACTTGTGCGAAACGGAATGTAAGCGCACAAACAGGCTATGGTTTATTAACATCTTTTTATTAATGGAACGAAAATCAAATCAAAAGCTATCATATGATGAGTAGTCTACTTATAGAATTCATATGGCTTTATAAATCGTTCTGTTTACAAACAAGCTTTGCAAAAATTTAAACTTGCACGCTTTATGTCTGAGATAAACCATATAGTAGACATAATACCGCTATTGCAGTGAAAATTATGGATAAAATAAGAAAACATACATTTTTTTGATTTGTTTTTATCAAAAATAAAAGCAAATACATCAATAACTATGCATATTATGCATGCTATTATACCAACAATGTATCTCATGCCGATTCTACCTTTACCCAATCGCACCAATCAATAATTTCAGAATTTGTAATTGTATCATCAATTTTTCCTATATCGCCCATGTTTGAAAATTTATAAATATATGGAGCATTTAGTACTTTTTAAGGTCTTTCCCAACCAAACCAGTTTATAATTTCTTCATCAGTTATAGTATCATCCACTACACCTATATCTCCATTAATCGAAATCTTGTTAATATAATAATTGTAATCCCATGCATCCCAAACATTTCCCATTACTGCACTTATGTAATGTGTAGAATAAACGTTTAAATTCCCCTCACGACTGGCTCTCTCAAATCCATATCTCTCAAGATAGTTATTGAGTTTATCCAAAACAGTAATTGCACCATCAACTTTTGATACAAATACTGTTATACACCATTGATTCATATTTGTTTCTGTTTGATTTTTCGCCGCTTTTTTACTCTCTGACATGTTTGCAGCGGGGGTATGGACAGGCTGAGTTCATATACTATTCAATGTTAACGTCAGATATTGATACACCATTACAAATTATCATACAATTTGGAAGGATATTAAGTAGATATTTTTTTTCATCTTCTGTTAAGACTTTTCCATTTAAATATACTTTCTCTAAATTTTTAAAATTTTTCAAAAGATAAAGTTTCTCTTTTTCATCTACTTTTATATCAATAATTTTAGCATCATAAAAATCTGTAGCTGAAGATAAATTTACATTTAAAAATGAAAAAAAATGGAATTGTGCGGGATTAATCAGTTTCTCATTATTATTGTAATTGAACATTGAAATTGAATCTCCAGGTAAAGTCTGAAAAACAAATGCCACCAATCTATTGTTTAATTTGTTTGAAGGATTTTGATTTAAAAATTCAGTAACAATATTTCTAACTATAGAAATATCTTCAACGCACTCATCATGATTAAATTTACTTTTATTTTTCAAATTGAAGTAAAAAATTACATTCTCTTGCGTATCACCATAATCAATTACATTTAATTGAAATTGTTTTAGTTTAAGATTTTCAATTTGTTTTCCAATACCTTTACAATAATCCACTTTAATATTAGCTCTGTGTTTTAATAAAAAAACCAAAGCAGTGCCCAATATACAAAGAAGACAAATGAAGATAGTAATGATTAATTTCTTTCTTAGTTTCATTTTTTTATAATCATTATGTTTGTATCAACTGATGAAAGAAGGTCGGCATAATCATCAAAGTCCACATAATATTCCTTTCCATAAGTTGCTATACGTATCATTTTTTCTCTCCCAACAAGATCTTTAACATCATCACTATACTCGACAATACCCGTTGCAACCATATAATGTGAATCTACCGTAGGTGCGAATTCATAGCTTCCATCATCTTTAATATAATCATTTTTGGTATAAACATGTTCCTTGAAACAGTATAATTGTAAAGCTTTGCTTTCTCTAACTGAACAAGAAAAAACAACAGGAATGTCATTTTTTAGCATTTCCTTCATATTTTTAAGACATTTTTTTGAATTCGTACTATTTCCCCATTTAATTTTTAAATCCATATCATTTAACAAGCCAATTATTTTGATACTCCATTTTAAATTAAAGGGTAAATAAGCAGCTGCAGTTCCGTTTATTGGTCTACCGTACATTTCGAAATAATTGGAAATTACCATAATATAGAAAACATACATATCAAAGTCGATTCCTTTAAAATTATTTCCCAAATACATAGCCCAATCTCCGTAGTAAAAATATCCATTATCATTATTAGAAATAAACATATACATAAACATATCTGCAACAGCAATTATTCCACAACCATAGCTGTGCATTGTGTCACCTGATACTTGTTGATTACAAAAACAATTAACATCTTTCGTATAACCATATTTTCCAAACCAGCCTTGATATCCTCCGTAGGAAGCACTGTTACCATTATTTTTTGTTTTCCAATCTACTTCAGCAACATCGGCTTTATAGTCATAATCAATAGAGAAGAAATCGTTTTTTAATGTAGTTTCTGTAACATCGGACTTAAAAGGATTTGGATCATCATAAGGATAGTATATTTCTGTAGATAATGTTTCTACATATTTGTCGGGAAACCCATCCCCATCACTATCTAATTCCAAAGGATTGCTTTTAGATTTAAACAGCACGCAGGAATATTCAGATTTAGCAAATTTTACCACTTCAGATATCGGAGCACAGCCAATTTCATCAAAATCGCTCACGCCATCGTTGTCTGAATCTGCTTTATTCGGATCAGTTTTTATGATTTGACCATTCTGAATTTTCATTCCATTTACTTCATAAACATCATATAATCCGTCTCCATCCGAATCAGTCATATCTATTGACGACACAGTTTTTTGTTGAAGCGTAGCCATAACTGAAGCTATTTCTGATGAGGTTTTTACAACATAATAAGTACCACCAGTTTGCTCAGATATTTCTGATAGAATTGAGGATGCCGAATCACACACATTAATCGCATGTATCGCAATATTATTGATAATCGCTTTATTAATTAAAACCATAGTTGCAACATTATATTCAACATCACCATCACATATTAATATTATCATCGCAGTTTTATCATCAGATAAATTAGGGGATAATTCTTCAAGAGCTTTCGATAAACCACTATTTGTACTTGTTCCACCGGATGCATACAGCGAAGAAACTGCTGATTTAAGTTCTGAGATAGATGAACCGTATTTACTTACTACACTTCCGTAATCATCAAATTTTACTAAGCAAGCATTATCGCATGGATACATAGCATCAATAAATGTATTTAATGCTGTTTTGGCTCTATCTAAACGATCTCCCGCCATACTTCCTGAAACATCAACCACAAAGCTTATGTCATATGCTGTTTCAATAACAACAGGAGAGTTTCTGTAATCAATATTTTCTCTCCAACAATCATACCATACTTCTCTATCAATTACAAGATATGTAGAAAAATGTGTTGTAGTGTAACTAACAGTATTATTTTCCACATCTACTACGGTGTCCTCGTCCAATATTACATAACGATCATTAGTCTCATCATACCAAAGGATTGCAAGATTCTCCTCTGGTATGCCATTAAGCAATGCTTCATCATATGTAAATGTAATAGTTGCATAATCAAAGTCCACTGTTGATGTAATGTCAATAGGTGCTCCAACCATACCGACTACATTTGAAGAAAGCATATCAACGTTATACATATTTTTAAGTGTCACATACTTGTCAATGATTCCGGGACAATCAAATGTTACAGATACTTTTGTGACAGCAGAAATCTTATCATCATCTGCATTAATATCCTGTTCAATTGTTTGCTCAAATCGTTCATCGCCATCAAGAATTCCATCTCCATCTGAATCAGGGTTTGTTGGTAAAAATCCAAAATCAGCAAGATAAATTTCTTCACCGTCCTCAAGACCATCATCATCAGTATCATTCTTTAACGGATCAGTAAAATATGTGTTCACTTCTTCCCCGTCTTTTAGACCATCGTCATCTGAATCATCACTCCATGGATCAGTTTTATGAGTATATTCCTCAAAATTTGTTAGACCATCACTGTCAAAATCCTCATCGCCGTCATCTATGCCATTATCATCTGAATCAGGTTTTGTAGGATCTGTGTATGTAACAAACACCTCATAGTAATCGTCAAGTAGATCGCCGTCTGTGTCTACAAGATTTGCATCTGTTCCGAGAAACTGCTCTACGCAGTCGGGAAGATGATCTCCGTCTGTATCTTTAAGAAGTCCCCAATTATCAGGGTTCTCAAAGAAATCAGGTAAATCGTTCTCGTTCTTGTCTTTCATGTACTGCCACTCATCATAGGGAATATCCAATGGTTCTGAGGTTGTTCCCACGAAAGAGCTTGCATTGTTGCTATTGTTTGCATTAACACTAGGGCAAGTAAGAACAATACTCTCAGCAATGATAACCACATTATTGAGATTGAGATTTTGAGCATTGATCGTCACGCTACCGAACGGAGCATAAACAAGTCCATTTAGGTTTACATTCTGGCTGTCAATGACAATATCTCCATATTTAGAGAAGATAACAGAATCGTTCGTATTCTTTACTTCTCCGTAGAGATTAACATCTTCGAGAGCCTTGAGTGCATTGTTGATGTTGATATTACCTGTCAGCGTAGCTTCACCCTGTACCTCGGTAGGCACATTGATATTGATGTTTATTTCATCAAGGATATAGTCCTCATCGTGTTCATCAACATTAGAAGCTGAAAAATACTGATTATCTATCTTATCAAAGATAAAGATCATGGATTCTTCGGCACTTTCGGTTCTTATTCCGTTGATGTTCATATTGCCGCTTGAAACAATAGTGCCATTGGTAGCTACATTTCCGTTTACGCAAAAATTATTTGCATTTATTTTAATAGCACCCTCATCACTTGAAGCTGCAAACAGCGTATACGGATACGACTCCATGCTTTCCTCGGCATTAGCTGAAACGATAGGTACGGCACTAAACGCCATTGCCGCACTCAGCACACCCGAAAGAATGCGTTTAAATTTAGTTGTTTTTTTCATGGTATCTTCCATTCGTAATTCGTGTTTTTACTTATTATTTACAAGGTTTCTGAGTTCTTCCGGTTCAACAGGCTGTGCAAACCAGCAATGACAGCAAGTAGAAACAGAAGATGTGGCAACAAACATCGCCATAGCAGCAAGAACGGTAGAAGCTTTTGCTGCAAGTTTCATCAGCTTTTTCATTCCAAATCCCTCCTTTCAAACAGCTCCTGCAAATCAGGCTCTTTCGGCTGATAGAACGTAAATCCGCAAACACTGCCATTTGCAAGATACAACGCCAATCTTACAAGAGCAAGAATTACAATTGCCAAAACACACCTTTTTTCCTTCTCATCTTTAACTATTATCACCTCGATTCAAATGACTCCCCATAACTGCTGCAAGCGCCGATAGAAATATTCCGCTTGATACATAAAGACTTATTTTATTGAGCCGAAATATTATCAGCAGGAGAGCAAGCATTGACAGAAGCAATACAAGGATTCGGCTTCGTTTTTTCAGCTTCGCTCCTTTTTCCTCCGACACAGGTTTATTCGGATGAGGAACAGGTGCAAGGTTGAAAATAACAGGTATTGAGACAACCACAAATCCTATACTGATCATCCATGCATATTTCTCTGATACATTGCAGATACCATACGAAAAAATCAGCATCACAACAATCAGCGTAAGCATACAGCTCAAATGGCTATTGGCATGATACCCTCCTGTAAATTTCCTTAATCCCATAAATACGGCTGTAAAAGTTAGCATCGCAGGCAGTGTATGGGAAATCATGGCAATCAGCAAGGTGATCAAGGTATTCAGCACATCAGATATCAGCAGCTCCATACCGTAAGCATATATCGCTTCTTTGTTTTCTTCAACAGTTTTTTGCAAGTTTAGAAATCATTTCTGATCACTTCCTGCAAAAAGCATAACACATGTTATTTGTTTCTGTCAAGAGATTTTGTTCCAAATGTAATGAAAGTGGGGTTTTATGTAATGAAATGCATTTTAGTAAAAACGTTTAGCCATTCCACACGACTATATTCAGCTTGAAAACGCCGTCCTTATAACTGAATTTTGCAACTCCTTTTAGTCGCTCCACCGATGATTTTATACTGTTTACTCCGATTCCATGCATACCTTTCTTTTTCTTTGTTGAAGATAAATTTTCTGTGTCAACCATATCAGAAGTATTGGATATGGAGATAAGCAGATTATCTTTATCTTCACTGATGCTAAGCAAAATATGTTTTCTTTCATCTCCCAATCTTTCACAGCCTTCAATTGCATTATCCAGTCCGTTACCAAGAATACGGCATAATTCCATTTCATCCTTTCTGAAACAATATTCACTCTGCATATAAACTCAATATCATAAGTCTGGGCAAGAGAACCTTTAACTGGCAAATTTCTCATCTCCCCGAAGTATATTCAAGATAATCAGAGATAACTTTTTCTTTGTATGTTCTTCCCAACTGGATTTTCTTACCGCTTGACAGTATAATATCGTTTTTAACAAACTGCTGGATATGTTCAAGATTTACCAACATTCCCTTATTTGTCTGAACGAAATTATATTCCTGTAATTCGTTGCATATCTCAGCAAACTCACCGTAATATTCTATTTCACCTGATGTTGTGAAAATCGTAACCTTTCTGCCATGCACCTCAAAATACAGAATATGTATCAGTTTGAAACTGAATGTTAAATTACGATTTGTAAACGTGAATGTCCTGAATTTCTGATTATACTCATCGAAAACCGATAAAAGCTGCTCTGTATAAGCATAATCGGGCTGATTTTTCAGGATATAACGGAATGCACCAACTTCATATCCCTTCACCGCAAATTCAGAATAATTCGTCAAAAAAGAAATAATAGCTGATTTGTCCGTCTGACGTATTCTTTCAGCCGTTTCTAATCCATTCAATCCGGGCATTTCCACATCAAGTATGATGATCTCATACATTCCTTTAACAAAGTTACTCAGTAATTCTTGACCGCTTGTAAACTCTGAAATTTGGCAGTCATGGATTTTTAGGCTGTTGATTTTCATGTGTAGTTGTTTCAGAAAAACTTTCTCATCATCACATATAGCAATATTCATTATAATCCCCTCACAATTGATAGCTTTACATAGCAATTATAGCACATTATAAGACTTTTTTCAAGAAAAAAATCCAAATCATGTCAATTATATTTCTATGCGGATAAACCTCTCGCAGTTTCAGAACAGTCCGGGCAGCCAATTCGTCCCACCCCACTGCACCACCACAGTAAAAGTCAGCAACACTCTTTTTAATAGTTGCTCTTGTCCTTTGACACAGTAATTGCAACCGTATCTTTCTTGCGAACTACCGCAGAATACGAAATATTTTCCCTTTGAAGTCCTCTAACAATTTCACGAGCTGCATCTTTAGGCTCAACACGGGTATGCCGCTGATCTTTCGGGAGAGACTTATAATAATCGGGATTAACCGTCTGATAATGCTCCTCTTTTTTCCGGGACTTTGGAGCTTTAACAGTTCTGCCGACAGCCTCCTGCATAATGTCATTCAGAGCATCAATATCTTTTTTTGAAACCGTAATGCCGACCTTATCTTCACCCTGAGAAGATGCGGAAAACTGCATTCCTGCCGCCATAAGTTCTGACATGACCTCGACTGCCTGGATCTCGGTCATAGTCTCCACATGACGGTCATTACGGGGAAGTTCCTTGTAATAGTCGGGATTCACCTTAAAACCGCCGTCCTCGGTGACAACTGCATTACCGCTTTCAAGCATATCCGACAGCCAATTATCCGCCTTGACTTCATCGTACATATTGAAAAGTTCAAGCTGGCTTTTCATCTTTGCAAGCTCCGAAACAGCATTGTTCCTCATTTCCTGTGGAACAAAGGGATTTTCTGCAAGACTTTCCATTGACTTAATGCCTTCTGCAAGTTCTGCCTTAGCCTTGTGATTTTCTCTTGTAAATCCTGCATGAGATTCACGACGTTGGTAATCGGCAATAAGCTCCTCAAAAGTGGGAGGTTCAGCCGTACTTTTTTCTGGTGCTTTCGGAGCTTTTTCCTGAGTCTTGCTCTTTTCATGCTCCTGAATATCCTGCAAAGTCCTGCCGTTTACCGTTATGTAGCGGTCAAGCTCACGCTGGATCGTAGGTGTGTCACATATCCAAAAATCTGCATAAGCCTTACAGAGAAGCTCCTGTATTTCCACAGGTCTTGCTTTCAAAGTACCGACTGTAGTATTCAGCACATCAGCCACCTCAGAAAGAAGAAGCAAATAATCGTCCGACTTCTTTTCCCTGATCTCACGAAGTAACTCATCATAATTTCCGACATAATTTTTGCAGTAATCTCATCTACAGAGTCTTTGTAATTGCCGTCATAGGTCAGGACTATTTTAGTATCGTTGTACTTTGCAGAAAACGGAATATTGCTCTTATCGAGTGCAACAACAATATCCTTTGATTTAGCTGTTTCAAAGCGGACAAACGCTTTGTTGGCAACGCTGTGAATATCAGCGCCGCATACATAAGGATAATCACGCATTGGCAATCATCTCCCTGATATTGTCGATAAGCTCTGTATTGGTGCTGTCAGAATCGTATTCCATTGTGTACGCACCGCAAATATGCTCCTGAATATTCAGAGGAAGCTTTCTCAGTTCGCGCACAGGAACGGAAAGCAGCTTAGCCACCTTGTCAAGCTCAATGACGGCAAGATCCTTGTTTGTGACCTCATAGAAGCGTTCGATCTGAGAACTGTCCATCATATATTCATAGACAAGCGTCTGCTGCGTTTCATAGTCAAGGCTTTTCAGCGTATTATAGGGAATACCTGTTGCTTTTGCAACTTCACTCAGACCGATCAGGACAGAGCCTTTCTGCCACAGATTGTCGAGAGCTTCATAGACAGCTTTTTTGTCCTCATCATTTTTGACAGCGATAGTCTCAAAAACCGTTGCATATCCTGCCGAGAAAAGATTATCGTATGCGGACATAGGCTTCATATTTTTGAGAGCCTGCCTGATAGCCGATTCCTCCAAAGAAGAAATCCATAAACGCTTGACTGGCTTGTGACACCGAGCCATATTGTAGACATATCGGAATATACTTTCTCCCTCACGGTCTGCATCGGTAGCGCAGATGATCTCTGTCACGCTGTCGCTGTTCATCAGATTTTTCAGTACATTGTACTGAGCCTTTGTGCTGTCTGTGACCTTGAAAAGCCACTTGTCGGGAATCATGGGAAGCTGAGAAAAACTCCATTTATCCGCCCAACTGGCGCCCGTCCCCTCTGTCACTTCGTGACATCTCCCCACACTGTGGGGAGTCACCCAACCGTTGCCGTAGTCATTGGGATATTTCAGACCAACAAGATGTCCGACACACCATGAAACGATGTAGCTCGTGTCTCGGCTGTCGCCTCGGTCGGTGCTTCTGCCTAAGGCAGAGGTCTCCCCCGGAGACCCGCACCCTTCGTTATAACCTTTCTTTTCGGTATTCGCACCGACTAAGGAACTGATCGCTCTCCCGACAGAGGGCTTTTCTGAAACTATAAGGATCATAATTTATCACCCTTTCTTAAAAATGCGGTAATTTACGTTAATGTGTATTTTGCTATTGATTTTTGTTTTGGGGTGTGGTATAATATTATTGAATATGAATACTATTGTTACAAGGAGAAAACTAAAACATGAGCAGTGCATCGGAAATAAAAACTCCCGAACAGATAAAATCCGAAATTCTTGCTAAGATACCTGAATTCAAACTTATGGACGATACATATATGTCCGCATTTTTCAACGGAAGAAAAGATTTAATTCAGTTTGTTCTTCGCATTATCATGAGTGATGATGAACTTGTAGTAACAAATGATAAAACACAGAAAGTTATGAAAAATCTGCAAGGTCGTTCTATTACACTTGATGTTGATGCTATTCTCAATGGTGGTAAGGAAGTTGATGTCGAGGTACAGCAAGAAAATTCAGGTGCAAAGCCAAAACGTGCAAGATTTCATAGCAGCATGATGGATTCAAACAGCTTAATGCCAATGCAGGATTTTGAATTGCTACCCGAAACCTATGTGATTTTTATTACTTCGCACGATTATTGGGGCAAAGGACTACCCATCTATACAATAAACCGACATATCGAAGAAATGGATATGATGCCATTCGGCGATATGGAACATATTATATATGTAAATGGCGAAAATAATGCAGATACACCTCTTGGAAAGCTCATGCACGATTTTAAATGTAAAGAACCGAAAGATATGTATTACAAAAATTTAGCCGACAGAGCTAATCATCTAAAAAACACACAAGGAGGTAGGGAAGAAATGTGTAAGATCATGGAAGAAATCAGCGGTGAAAATGTTCGTCAGGAAAAGATTAAGACCGCAGTCCGTATGCTTGCTGATGGCTCTTTGACATTTGAGCAGATTGTAAAGTTTACCGAACTTCCTATTGAGACAATTAAGGAACTTGCTTCTCAGTTAGCTTCTATCACCGCATAACCACACCCACCCAAGCACATTCCCCAATATGGGGAGTGTGCTTTTTAGTTCTCTCTGCTGTCTCTAACCAACTCGATCAGATCGTAAAAAGCAAGATTTACAGGGTATCTGTAGTTACCCGTTTCATCACCGATGTAGCCTGCCTGCTGAAATTCAGCCAGTATCTCCGCCACTTTGTCATGATCCACATCAAGGTAATCTCTGATAAACTTATTAGAGATGTACTTTTTGGAAATACTGTAAAGCAGAAGATTTCTTATACTCTTTGCAGGAACAGTGGTAATGCTGTTTATCGGAGCGAAATTATTCTCCTGTTCAGAAGAACTCTCCTCTGCGGAAGTCATTTCTTTCAGATCCTCCATTGTACAAACAGGCTTATCCCTGTCCGCAGGAGTTATACAGCCATCGTCCGGCTCATCGTAATCATAGAAGTTGAAATCATTATCATCATCGCCGTACTTTT
Source organism: uncultured Ruminococcus sp. (assembly GCA_910579835.1). GTDB lineage: Bacteria > Bacillota > Clostridia > Oscillospirales > Ruminococcaceae > Ruminococcus. The sequence goes on along the minus strand of CAJTWQ010000019.1, from coordinate 17,251 downwards.
CACGGAAACGCTCGTTGATCTCGCCATTGCCCTAACCGAGCTTATAGGCAAGATATGCCACACCCAACACAACACCGAGTCCCAAAATACCCTTAATAATCTTCTTTGCTTTCATAATAAAAACCTCCGTTAATGTAATTTATTGTTTTTTGCGCTTCTCTTTTTTTGAGGTACGCTCTTTCAATCAAATACTGTATTCCTGCCACAAGTGGAAGGATAACTGTAATCACCATGATTTCAGGCAGATGCTTGAACAGAGCTATCCAGTCTATCACGATTTTTCTCCTCTTTCTTTCATCATTTTCACGAACTCACGATACTTCCGTGTATATTCGTATGATTTGCCGAAAATATTGACAGCAGCTTTGTACAGTTCAGGCTCGTGTTCTTCAATAATTGCAAGCTCCTCATTGATGTTCTTGCTGAACGGACAGCCTACACAGCCAGTTCTCTACCAAGTTTCTACCAAAAAACTTTGATTTCAGTGATTTTTTCAAAACAGCGCTGTTACACTGTTTTTGAGCTTTCTACCAAGAAAAGTGCCGTAAAATTGGGGATTCAAAGTCACTCAGAGTCACTCAGAGGTACATGACGTTGATTATATCATATAACATTAAAGCATTAGTACATATATAAGTAGTAAAAATATGTGGAACAGTAACATTATGAGGATCAGATTTAAAATATCCATCTTCTTCATAGCACGATTTAATATATTGACAAGCTAATTCTCTTATGTTTTGTGGAATTTCACTTTTTATATTAATAAGATCTGTTAAGACTCCAGCTGTTACTTCAGAACAATACAATTGTGATGATTGCCATGCCCCATCAGACCATACTCATCAATCATTCTGCGATATTTCTTTGCTGTTTCGGAAGCCTCTGGACCCCACAACTCAAAAGGAGGTACTTATGACGACGGTAATGCTTTGTTTCAGCTTATTTTTGACACCCTATTTGACACCCATTTTTCAAAATCAAAGTCGTTTTGTGACAACCTATAACAAACATTTAAAAAAAAAGAAAAAGCACCGAAAATGCCGTGATACCGGCTTTTACGATGCTTTATTCTTCGGTTTTTTTATTCAATCCCAGCCTGCTTTTTAGCTGCTGTAAGAGTATTCTTCATAAGCATGGCAATAGTCATAGGACCGACACCTCCGGGAACAGGAGTAATATACGAGGCTTTCTTCTCAGCCGATTCAAACTCAACGTCACCGCAAAGCTTGCCGTTTTCCAGACGATTCATACCGACGTCGATAACAACCGCTCCGTCCTTTATCATATCACCGGTGACAAAATTTGCCCTGCCCACAGCAACAACAAGAATGTCGGCTCCGAGGCATATTTCTTTCAGATTCTGAGTTTTGGAATGACAGATAGTTACGGTTCCGCTTTTATGCAGAAGGAGCATTGCCATGGGTTTTCCCACTATATTACTTCTTCCTATCACTACGCACTGCTTTCCGCTGATTTCAGTACCCGTACTCTCAATAAGACGCATTACGCCGGCAGGTGTACAAGGAAGAAAAGCGTATTCTCCGATCATGATCTTTCCTACGTTGACAGCATTGAACGCATCCACATCTTTATCGGGGGAGATAGCTTCGATAACCTTTTTCTCATCAATATGCGCCGGAAGCGGAAGCTGTACAAGGATTCCGTTTACTCTCACGTCGCGGTTAAGTACGCTGATAAGATCAAGAAGCTGTTCTTGTGTAGTATTTTCGTCCAGAGCGTATTCAAATGACTGGAAGCCTACGGCTTCGCAGGCTTTCTTCTTATTGTTTACATAAACCCTGGAAGCTGGATTATTTCCGACAATAACAACTGCAAGACCTATTTTTAGTCCCTTTTCGTCTTTCAGCCTCGCTGTCTCCTCTGCAACCTCATGCTTTACGGCGGCTGAAACCGCCTTGCCGTCAATTATATTTGCCATTTTATTTATCCTCCTTGGTTTTATTATCCTTTTCGTTTTTCTCTGCCGTTATATCATCGGACAGCTCGTCCGGTTCCGCGGGGCTGTCATCCAGAGATTCTTCGTCATCTATATCGCCGAAGAATTCATCGTCATAATCGTCATCAATTCCTGTGCGTATGTCCTCCGCAGGCATTCCCATGCGTTTTCTGCGTGATTCCTCGATAAGCTGCCTTGATTCGTCGGTATTCGCATAGAGCACAAATGCTTCGGGCTCTCTTCTGCGTCGAAAGAAAAGCATTATCTGAATGATAACTGAAACTGCAAAGAGAACGGCTGAAAGCATTTGTGATACCTTGATATTGCCAAGCATCAGACTGTCTGTTCTAAGTCCCTCGACAAAGAACCTTTCTGCGCCGTACCAACCAAGATACATAAGAAAGATCTGACCGTCGTATTTTCTGCGTTTCGTCCAAAAAGCAAGTAAAACAAATCCAAGAATACACCAGAGAGACTCGTACAGAAAACAGGGATGAACAGCATAATCTGCAAATACCTCCGTTCCCTCCTGATACATAGCTCCTGCCATATCGGTAGTTTCCCATGCAAGGTTTGTCTGAATTCTGCCGCCGGTCATTCCGAAAATACTGTCTGTGTTTGAACCGAAAGCTTCCTGATTGACAAAGTTGCCCCAGCGTCCTACGCCTTGTCCTATTAGAAAACCAATAGCGCTTATATCGAGCATAGGAAGCATTTTTACCTTCCGCAGCCTGCATATCAGCAAGCCCACAAGAATGGCTCCGATGATTCCGCCGTAAATGGCAAGCCCGCCTCCGCGAGTATTGAATATCTCTTTAAGATCACCTTTGTATTCTTTCCAATTAAACAAGACATAATATGTCCTGGCTCCGATGATTCCGCCAATAATTCCGCCGATAACGGCATCAATTGCCCTGTCTGCATCAAGCCCGAAGCGCTTCATCCGTGGAAAACAGTATAGTACGGCAAGTAAAAGTCCAATAGTAATGATAATGCCGTACCATTGTATTTCAAACTTGCCTATCTTGAAAGCCGTAGGATCAATATTAAAGCTCCAGCCCAGCTTCGGAAAAAATATTTTATTCAGATCATCTATTTTTTCAACTGCCGTCATTTATTTCACGCTCCTTTTATAACCGACATAACAAGCTTGTCGGGTTTCAATTCACTGCGTATAAATTCAAGCACATCGTCGGAAGTCATATCCGAAAGCAGTTCTATTGAATCGTAGGGTGAAACGCCGTCCATATGAGAATTGATCATAAGATTCGCTACTACTTCAACATTGTTAAGCTCACGGACATCCATACCGTAAGCGGATTTTTTAATGCGCTGGAAATCCTTTTCATTTATTCCCTCACGGAGCATTCTTTCTGCTTCGGCACATATGCTGTCCCGGACGATTTCGGGAGAATCAGATTCGCCGCTGAATATTACGGAAAAATATCCGTCGCCTGAAAATACTTCGCCGCCGAAGCTTGAATTAATTACGCCCTCGCTCAGAAGCTTTTTGTACATTTCCGAAGAAGCGTCCGAAATAAGAGAAACGGCGATCGAAGCAGTCAGGGACTTTTTCATCCGCTCCATTCCGCTGCACGGACGGCACTTATAGCCGATATGGAAAATGGATGCCCCCACTGGCTGTACTTCATAGATTTCCGGACGAACTATCGTTTCAGGCTCCTCCGGAAATACGGTTTCCAGGCCCTTGTCTTCACAGGGCTTCAGGCATTCGTCACAAATAGCAAGTACCTCGTCCGCATTGACATTTCCGGCAATGGACAGTACCATATTATTAAGATTATAGAAAGTATTATAGCATTTGTAAAGCAGATCGGCGTCTATTTTCGCAATGCTTTCCACAGTGCCGGCAATGTCGATCTTTACAGGATGCTCGTGGTACATACAGCGGAGCATATTGAAGAAAACACGCCATTCAGGGTTGTCGTTGGTCATTTTTATCTCCTGACCAATTATGCCCTGTTCCTTATCTACGGTAGCTTGAGTAAAATATGGCTTCTGAACGAAGTCGAGAAGAATTTTTAGAGATTCCTGATAATTCTTTGAGCAGTTGAAGAGGTAGCAGGTTTTGTCAAATGAAGTAAAGGCGTTGCCGCTTGCTCCCGTTTTCGCGTAAAGCTCAAAGACGTCGCAGTCCTCGTTCTCAAAGAGCTTATGCTCCAGAAAGTGCGCTATGCCTTCGGGAACAACAGTATATTCTTTATCGTCCCTCATTTTGAACATGGTGTTCACAGATCCGTATCTGGTTCCGAAAAGAGCCTCAACGCTGCTGAATCCGGGCATTTCGCATATATATATATCCAGACCGCTGCTGTGCTTTACATGAATGCAGCTGTCTCCCGTTCTTTTGCTTGTAAGAATGTTTTTTTTCATTATTCGGTCTCCTCCCTGTTAAGCATAAGATAAACGCTGTCGAGGCGCAGAGATTTTGCCGCCCCGATAATACGTTCCTTGGTCACTGACCGGATTTGTTCCATATACTCAGCCGGAGTCATAACATTTCCGAAGCAGAACCGCTCAAAATAGTATCCCTCGTATGACAGAGGGGTATCGCCCACCTGAGAAAGACCGTTGTCTATGGAAAGCAGCGCGTTCTGAAGCTCTTCATCCGTTATATTTCCTCTGCATACCTCGTCAAGCTGCGCCAGGATTTCCGTTCTTGCCTTTTCGATATTCTCTTTTTCTACTCCGCTGTCTACCATAAGAGTTCCCTTTGAGGAAATCAGACGGCAGGCGCAGTAATAGCAGAGGCTGAGCTTTTCACGGACATTGACAAAAAGCTTTGACACCGGAGTTTCTCCTAGAATGTTGCTTACAAGACCAAGGGCATATATGTCCTTGCAGTCAGATTTAAAGCTCATCACCATTTTGCACTGATTCACGTTAAATTCGTCGGAAACCTCGGCAATCTCAGGCTTTACAGGACTTAAATTTTCAAACTGAACGCTTTCCGGTCTGCGGTTTATCCCGGCAAAAGCATTTCTGAACATATCGGGAATGCAGTCGTTTTCCTCTGAGGAGATATAGTAGATTTCGATCTGAGCCGTTTCAAGAAGTCTCTTATATGCAGCGAAGGCATCAGCCGCTGTAACCGACTCTGCTGTCTCTTTAGTTCCGCAGCAGGAATTTTCAGCCGGCTCTCCTTTGAACGCAGTCTCTGACGCTCTTGCGACGGCATATCCTCTCTTGTTGTTCAGTTCGGCGTCGATGCGGTCAAGAAGTTCTTTTTTTGTAATACGGAAAGTATCTGCCTCAAATTCGTCGTTTTCTGCATTTGGTTCGAAAATGCATTCCTTTACCACTTCCAGCATATCGGCGTCAAGATCTTCTCCGTCAAAGGCGTAGCAGCTGTTGATCCATGAGGAAGTAAGAACGAGGATCTGAATGTCTCCTCTTTTTCTGGTAAAAGAACTAAGGGACGCTCCATACAGAGCGGAAAGCTTTTCGTTCATCTTTGCAATAGAATCATAGCGCTTGTTTGAAGTGGACAGCGAACTGATGCAGAGGGCGTTGGCTGAAACCGTCTCCCTGTCAAGTACGGTAATAAATCTCACTGTAAGAAAACTCGTTTTGAATTTTTCGTCAATTACAGATGAATAACCGATATTTTCGGCAAGCTCTGTTCTTTTATATCTCATTGGCGGTAACACTCCTGTTCATATTTGATTGCAATAGTTTTATTATAGCACACTTTCCACATAATTTCCATACTATTTTTGAATTTTTACTAATTTGTCATATTCGGCAATTATCATAAAGGTCATCAGCAGAAGCATTACCGAGGGCACGGGGGACGGCGCGCTGTGAACGCCTACATTTACAGCGGCGGCGGCAATAGTTTCGTCTTTGAGCATAAAAGGCATTATAAGGCGGCATATCCAGAAGCTTGCCGCAGACGCCGCAAGTCTCAGAACAAGGAATATTCGCAGGGAGAAGCTTCCGGAAATGATAGCCGCTGTCTGGAAAAGCACGCATATCCCTCCAAAAGACACCAAAGCGCAGAGCCAGGGCAGAAGAGCGTAATTATTATCACACAGTCCGCGGACAGTCGTTATATCCAGAAGCGCAGGTATAAAGGCGTTGGAGATTTCAGGTGAAAAACCGGTCAGTCCGGAAAATACCGAGGCCGCAGCGGAAATAATGCCATATTCCTTGAGAATTGCAGTTATAACAGAAAAAGCCGTTATCATAAAACAAAGTTCCGCCATTGTCCGCCCTGCTGATACGACCGATTTCGTAAGAATAACATCTCCATGAAGTTTTGTCCGGCTGCCGAAGCATTTTCCTGAAAGCTCTTCCTTTCTCAAAAACGGAGAAACGATCAGCGCTGTAAGAATATTAGCGGAGACGGTTGAAATCATAATGAGCTTTCCGGCGATACCCGAACTGTAAAGCTCTCCTGATATGCAGCCCGTTACAAAGGCGGGCCCTGCCCCGAAACAGACTCCGCAGAGAACGGATGCTGTTCTTTTGGAAATTATTCCGGAGGAATACTGTTCCTTTATCATTTTTGATCCGGCAGGATAGCCTGCGAACATACTGAACACAAATACCGGAAAGCTTTCTCCCGGCATACCGAAAAACACCCTGCCAAGCTTTTTTATAAATTTTGGAATACAGCCCAGGATACCGCTTCCGGTTATCATGACAGCTGCGATCATCATCGCATAAAGCGAGGGAATTACAACTGTCAGGCACCGGTCTATGCCGTCTTTTACCGCAGACTTTACCGCATTCGCTTCGGCAATGCAGAAATATACGGCTGCTCCAAGAATCATGATTTTCAGACACATTGAACCTTTTTCTTTTATTTCTTTCATAATAATCACCCGGTTAATCATATTATTTGTAGAAAGAAATTATTCGGAGGGATCAGCTTGTTCAACAGAGTAAAGGAAAAGGGGCTGGACGCTTTCTATCTTAATCCGCAGATATATTTTGACTGTAATCATGAGCTTCTTATTGAAAATTGCAAGAGAATAGAAGAATACAACGAAATTTTTATGCGGCTTGTGTCTGGAAGATTATATATTCAGATATGGGGAAACGGGCTTCGCGCATATGATTTTAAATCGAAAGGGCTTATCGTAAGAGGAAAAATATCAAGGGTGGAATTTATTGAAAGGAGCGGTGAGTGCAATGGACAAAATGATAGCCGGAAGAATCAGGATCAGCGCACAGGGAAATGATTTATACGGCTTTATAAACGCACTGCACGGAAGCTCGGTAAAATGCAGCGGACAGTATGTGAAAAAGGACATTTTCCGTGCCGATATACGCCGCAGCGACCTTAAAGAAGCGGAAACCATTGCCGTCGATTACGGAATTACCTTGACCTGTACAGAGTACGAGACGTTTTCACTAAAGATGCGCCGCTACAGAAAACGCTTCGGCATCATATTCGGAGTTCTTCTTGTTATCATATCTTCCCTATACTTTTCCAACGTGGTGGTATCCATTGAGATCAACGGAAATTCCAGGGTCAGCGATCAGGCGATCCTTGCCGCGTTGGAAGAATTAGACATAAAAAAAGGTACCCCGATCAGCCGCATAAATTTTCACTACTGTGAAAACGAGCTTCGCGTAATGGTTCAAGGCGTATCATGGGCGGCTATACGCCATACGGGAAACCGTATTGTAGTTGACGTAACGGAAATAGTCGAAAAGCCGGAAACGGAGATGAAAAGAATTCCCTGCAACATTATATCCTCAAAATCCGCAGAAATAACTTATACCTCTGTTTTCGACGGTATGCTTATGCATAAGGTAGGAGATTATGTTCCGGCTGGAACACTGCTTGTCACCGGCGTAATAACGGACGATACAGGTCACAGCACTCTGCATCACGCCATGGGTGAGATCCGCGGGATCTATGAAGAAACCCTCACCTTTACCGATAGTTATACCATAAATGAGCAGACTTCTACGGGGGAAAAAAAGACAAAACGCCGCCTCTGCCTGTTTAGTCTTGAAATTCCGCTGTATCTGGGAAAAAACGGCTTTGATAGCTATGAATCCGAAAAAACGGAAAGTTATCTTAAAATATTTGGAAAACGGCTGCCTATCGGCATTGAGAAAGAAAAGCTTACTGAAACAAAGCTCCGTCAACAAACCCTTACAAAGGAGCAGCTGTCGGAGCGGCTTATGGAGAAAATATACCTTTATGAGAAAAACTTCCTCAGCGATAAAAAGATCCTGAACAGAAAAATAACCGAAGAAAACAGCAGCGAATCCTTGACCTATACTGTAACCTACCAGTTGGAGGGGGAAATAGGCGTTCAGAAAGAAATTTATATAAAATAATCAGACAACTGACTCTTATATGAGAGCAAGTTTTCAATACTTATCTGCTTCTTGGAGCCTGTACTCCTGCGGCGTACATCCCACGATGGCACGGAACTGACGTACAAAATAATTATAGGATGAATAACCGCAGATTCGTGAGATCTCCGTTACTGTAATCTGAGTTTCCAGAAGAAGGCTTTTTGCCTTTTCAATCCGGAACTCGATCATTTCTTCAATAATGCTTTTATTGAAAAATGTTTTGTATATCTTTTGAAGATAGCTTTTGCTGAGATAAAGACTGTCGGCAATCTCGCTTATTTTCCATGGAAAAGCCGGGTTTTTCCTGATACTTCTCCTGAGTGAGCAGAGCTTTTCATACTGGGGATTTTCAATTTTTTCGGCAACATTATAGCTGTATATCTTATTTGTCGTCGATTTATACATCGCCTCTCCGGTATTAATCTCATCCGTAAGCGATACGCTGAAAAGACCAACGGAAAAATCTATATTGAAATTATTTTCGGTAAACTGACTTTCTTCGACCTCGGTTTGAATATACTCGAAAATCTCACCAGCACGTTTTTTCTCACAGGAGATTACGCACATGGTATTATTATTCCACATTCCGCAGATTTCCCCGTCGCTTACGCATTTTTTCAGTATATCGGCAAATGCCCTGGTAATACTGCTGCATCTTTTTTCACCGCTGCTGTAATAGATCTTGTTAAGTCCCGTCAGTTCAATAGTAATAAACTGCGTCTCTGAGCCGCTGAATAAATTACGCCGTCTTGCAAGCTCCTGTTCTGCGCCGCCTCTGTTGAGAAGACCTGTCACATCGTCGTAAAGCATAGACATATTGCCGCTGAGAATTGTATTTGACATTATCCCTTTGATTCGCACTTGTTCCAAAGCAATGTTTACATAATTTATCCACTGGAGATAAAGCCTGCTGAAAGCCATTGGAGTCTTACCGAAAGAAACAGCGCTGTAGCCGAAAAAGTTATCGTTGTAATGCAGGGGCGAGATATAGTATGCTATGGGATAATTTCTATTGCTGTCGTAATCCGGAAGTATTTCCGAAGAGTTGAAGTATTTCAAAGTATCGTCATATTCCCTGTGTACAGTGCTCTTTGAAAGAATCACTTTCATTTCATCGCCGCAGTGAAAGCTCAGCTTGTCATTGTATATCCCTTGGGCAGACTCTATGTATTTTTTTGTCAGGCAGATCTTCTGTTTTGACCGCTTATATATCAGATATGTATAATTATCAAGTTTATCTGCAAAAACGGACAGACTTCCGGTATTTGTTATATCAAACAGCATATCGCCGTAAAACAGGTATGATTCCAGCCGGCTGTCTATTCTGTTTCTCCTGGAATTTCCGCGGCGCATATGATCGTTTTCAGTGCAGCCGCAGCTGCCGCCGAGACAGAGCGTACCGTATTCGTTTGGGATCTTGCTGCATATTTTGCCGGTAATTATCCTGTAAAGCCTTCGGAACGCTTCTGCTCCAAGCTGGAAATTAGGACGTCTGTAGGTGGTTATTGAAGGCTCATTCCGTGAAGCCTCATCAGAAGCGTCATATCCTGTTACGGCAATATCTTCCGGAACTCTTATGCCGCCGGCTATAAGAGCGTTTGTCAGTTCTGCCGCCATAATGTCGTTTCCGCAGACAACAGCGTCGGGACGTTCAATGCTTCCGTCTATAATGCCGGCGGCAAAACGCTTAGGAGAATCTTTCCAGAAGTCGCCGTAGAAATAAAAGGATTTGTCGCAGAAAAGTCCGTGACGCTTCATGGAATTCTTATAGCCGCTGAGACGTTCCCCGGAAACAAAGATTTTCTTAGGTCCCGTAAGACAATATATCTTTCTGCATCCGTGAACCTCGATAAGATGGTCCGTAAGCTTTTCAAAAGCGGAGCAGTCATCTATAGCTGTAGTTTCAAAATTCTTATGTTCAGGGGAATCAAGAAGCATAACAGGTTTTCCGGACATAGTGAGAAGATCGTCTATATATTTTTTTATATTTTCATCATGGAATGTATTGCGGTCGTAGATAAAGCCGCCAAATCGGTCAGAAAGCACCATATCGCATATATATTTATCCGTATTTTTATGAGCCGAATCATGATAAAAATTATGCATTGTCGTTATTACGGCAATATCGGTATTGCTTTTAAACGCCTGAGAAATTATCCCGCGGAGTATTTCCTCCTGAAAATCAATATTGCATTCTGTCATTACCACGCCGATCAGAAGCCTTTTTTTCATGGTATCCTCCTTTCAAAGGTACTGCCGTTTGCCATATATTAAGGCACAGTAATCGCTATATACTATTATATCATATTTTTTTATTTTATGCAAGACTATTATGCATATTTATTGGGAAATTTTAAAATAATCTTCTCAAAAAGATACAATAATATATTGTAAAGTTTTAAGAAAATGTGTATAATATTAACATAGGCATTAAATACAAAGAATTTTAATCTGTTTAAGTTTTTTAAGGGGAAATTATTATGGGCAGAAAAATAAAACGACTAACGGCAACTATATCCGCTTTGTTTATTGGAGCATCCGCCGTTACGCTGCCGCCGCAGGGATCAGCGCCTCTCGATGTATCAGCCGCACAGACGGCCAATGTTCTTGAATATCTTGACAGAGGCATCTCCGCAATAAACACCGGCTCGGGAATGCTGGTCAGCTGGCGTTTCCTTGCCAATGATGACGATAATGCCGTTTTTAAGCTTTATCGTGACAATACGCTTATCTACACCAGTGAAAGCGGCAAATCAACCTGTTATCTTGATAAGGAAGGCAGCGGAAAAGCTTTATATCGTGTCGATACGCTTGTCGGCGGAAAAGTAACGGCTTCCGATGACTGCCGGCTTATTTCAGACAGTAGTTATTTCGACATCTCTCTCCAGCCTCCTACGGCTTCAGGAATTACATATTCGCCTAACGATATGTCCGTAGGCGATATTGACGGCGATGGTCAGTATGAACTTTTCCTCAAATGGGATCCGTCAAACTCGCAGGATAACTCAAAAACAGGATATACAGGTAATGTATATATTGATTGTATAAGACTTGACGGTACAAGAGTATGGCGGATCGATCTGGGTAAAAATATCCGTGCAGGTGCGCACTATACACAGTTCTACGTTTCCGACTTTGACCTTGACGGTAAAGCTGAAATGACCTGCAAAACAGCTGACGGCACTATAGACGGAACCGGAAAAGCGATCGGTAATAAGGACGCTGACTACAGAAATTCAAGCGGTACTATTCTTGACGGTCCTGAGTATTATACTCTGTTTGACGGTGCAACGGGAGCTGCTCTCGATACAGTCGATTACCCTTATCCAAGAGGCGTCGCAACAGGAAACGAAGCTAAAGCAACATGGGGGGACAACTACGGTAACCGCTGTGAAAGATACTGGGGCACTGTCGCATACCTTGACGGTGTTCATCCGTGCGTAGTAACGGGACGCGGATATTATACAAGACTTACAGCAGCGGCATTCAAAGTTGAAAACAAAAAGCTTGTTAAGATGTGGGGGTATGATACGGGCTTCAATTCCTCTGCCACAGGCTATGGCGACGGAAACCACAACAGTATGCCAGCCGATGTTGACGGAGACGGCAGGCAGGAAATTATAAATGGTCCGACTTGCATTGATGATAATGGTACGATCCTCTGGTGTACAAATCAGGGCCACGGCGATGCTCTGCATCTTGCAGATCTTGATCCGGACAGGGACGGTCTTGAGTTATTTATATGTCATGAAGAAGCGGGTTCAGGCTATGGCGTAAGCTATATAGACGCAAAAACAGGCAAGATTCTTTTTCATATAAATGGCGACAAGGATACGGGAAGATGTGCCGCTGATAACGTATGGGCAGGAAACAAGGGCGCCGAAATGTGGGGTGCAAGACCTGCCGGAGTCGTACTTAATACAAAAGGCGAAACAATAAGCGGAATGTCTGTACCCGCTATGAACTTCTTTACATACTGGGACGGAGATCTTGAACGTGAACTTCTTGACGGTGGGGATAATGCTCCCGCTAAAATCACAAAAATAAATGCACAGGGCAAAATTGATACCCTCCTTACAACAGACGGCTGCGTGACAAATAACTCCACAAAGGCTAATCCCTGTCTTTCTGCCGATATTTTCGGTGACTGGCGAGAAGAACTTATTGTAAGAAAATCAACTAACGACGGTATAAGAATTTACTGCACGCCTTATGATACAGACTACAGAATTACAACCCTTATGCACGACGCTCAGTACCGTATGCAGGTATCTTCACAGAATACTGCTTATAATCAGCCTCCCCATGCGAGCTTTTTCCTGGGAACAGGCTATGATCTTCCTGCAAGACCGGAGGGCGTTGTGAATACTACCGGAATTCTTTCTCCTCTCAAAACAGGAACAGCTTTCAGCACAGCTGAAAAATACCGCTTCAGAAATGTAAACAGCGGTTTGTATCTTGAAGTTTCAGGTGCAGCGGCAGCAGTCGGCACAGACGTTGTTCAGTCTGATTCCGGTCAGAGCTGGACTCTTGCTGACGCCGGAGGCGGCTACTACAAGATATACTCTGAGGTTGGCAACGGCAGGACATACATGCTTGACCTTGACAATGGAAAAACAGATAACGGTACAAATATTGGCATATATACCGACACCAACAGCGATGCTCAGTTATTCAAGTTTGTAAAAAACGACGATGAAACATATACAATTTGTACAAAAGCAACAAGAGATACAAGTTGTGTTGGCATAACCTCTGCTTCCGAGGATGAGGGTGCAAGCGCAGTTCAGTGGGAATGCAATGGCAGCGGTGACCAGAAATGGAGCGTTGAAATAAAAATTGACGCTATAAACGGCGAGCTTATCAAGGAACTTATCGTTCAGGACACCGATAATCGTTCCGACTGGAAGATCGCTCCCAACATAAATATAGGCAGCGCTATTTATGGTGACCGTGATTTTATCTATACCGACCTTCCGGATGAGCTTATCGGATCAGAGGCTGTTCTCACAGCCTGTGATTCCAAAAATGCTTCCGGAGATCTTGGCAGTTTTAATGCAGCTGAGGACATGACCGTATACATTCTCCTTGATACGCGAGTTGAGGAAAGCAACTCAGTTCCCTCATGGCTTGACGGATGGACAAAAACGGCTATGACTGCCAAGAGCAGCAACGACGTTACATTTAATGTATACGCAAAGGATGTTAAAAAAGGTGACTCCGTTAATTTAGGCAATAACGGAATGACCGGATATGTTATTAACTATACTGTAATGGTAAAAGAAAAGGCACCGGTCGTTACCACCACAACGACAACTACCACGACTACAACAACCACTACGACAACAGGCGGTGAGCCTTCGAAAGTGGTTTACGGCGATGCAAACTGCAACGGAGAAGTCAGACTGAATGACGCCGTACTAATCATGCAGTCTATTGGAAACCCCGATGTATATGGCATAAACGGCTCAAATGTAACGCACATAACAGCGCGGGGTATTGACAACGGGGATGTTTCAAATCGTGGCGATGGTCTTACAAATGCCGACGCTCTTTCTATTCAGAAGTTCCTGATAAATATTATTCCGGAGCTTCCCGAAACAAAATCATGATATCCTCCCTCTCTCAAAGCGGACTCTTCGGAGTCCGTTTTTGTATATTGCTTCGTTTACTAAAATAAATTTTAATGGGATTTTTTGAAATCTCTTGAATTTTTTTGTAGGATATGCTATAATAAATATGTATAAAATTTCGGAGGTTCCTGATGAATCTACAATCTATAATCATAACAAACTGTATAGGATGCACAGTGCTTTTGATACTTCTTATAAGCAGTTCTCTTGTCAGACGCCGCAGTACCCTCAGTGACAAGCTTTTTACATTTATGATCATCCTGACTGGATTTGCCTGTATTGACGAAACTATTACCTTTCTATGCGATGGACGTAATTTCCCCGGTTCAAGATCTATCTCTTTTGCAGGTGATTCGCTGTTATATGCAGCAAATATGATGTTCAGCCTGACATGGTGTATATATGTCGATCTGCGCTTTTATAAAAATCCTCGCCGTATAAAGAAATATTATTCGAAACTCGCCATACCGGCTTTTCTGTGCATTCTTCTTCTAATACCCAATCTAAAATGGCAGTTTCTTTTCAGTATTAACAGCAGCAATGTCTACGCAAGAAAGCCGATAGGCTATTGCTATTATCTCATAACGCTTTTCTATATGGGATTTACGGTATTTTTAAAGCGGCGTTATGTCCGGCAGTATGAAAAAAATACATTTTTCCCTATCTGGATGTTTCTTGTTCCCTTTGCGGCAGGAACATTTATTCAGTTCATTGTTTACGGCGTTTCACTTGCCTGGACATCCGTTGCCCTTGGTCTTGTGGGTATACATATGAGCCTCCAGAATGAGCTTTCTTACATAGACCCTCTTACAAAGCTATATAACAGAAATTATCTTGACCACATCATGTCCGGCTTCAGTCACAAAAGTGTTTCTATAGGAGGTTTGATGATCGACCTTGATTATTTCAAGTCGATAAATGACAAGTTTGGTCATTCAGTGGGAGACGACGCTCTTACAGATGCTGCAAGGATAATAAAAATGGCGATTCCACCAAAAGCTGTTGCTATAAGATTTGCAGGTGACGAATTTATTGTCATTATGCGGACAAGGGAAAAATCAGAAATCAAGGGAATAAAGGAATGTATTGAAGCTGCCGCAGAAGAATTCAACGAACTGGGCAAAAAACCGTATATACTTTCTTTCTCTATCGGCGTAAGCATGATGGACGGCAAAGGCTCTACCGATGAATTTCTCCGGAAAATGGATGAAAATATGTATTGTGAAAAGGAAAAGCACCATCGTAGCAATAGCTGTTCGGTAATGCGTGACAAATTTTAGAAAACTTCAAAATGAAAGATTTTATATATTCAGCCGGAATTTTCTATTTAAGGGACGCATGGAGTATGTTTAGAGCGTGTTCATGTAAAATTATGTGAACATGCTCTGAGTCTTGTAAATTCGTGAAGAGTTGACTTTTTTCTAAACCATATTTGATGTACGGGCTTTATTCTATCAGATTTTCGTTTACCTCTCAATCTTTTTTACTTTTTGCAATAAAAATTAAAAAAGGGGTTGACAAATCTAAATTATTGTGATATAATTAATATTGTTAAAGCGATGATTAAATTATATCTGGGTGTGGCGCAGTTGGTAGCGCGCTACCTTGGGGTGGTAGAGGCCGTGGGTTCAAGTCCCGTCACTCAGACCATAATCGTATCTGCAATGATACAATGTAAGAAATGCACTCTCGAAAGAGGGTGCATTTTTTCTTGCTTGGGTGCAAAATCAAACGATTACAAAGTCAAATGCACTCAAAATGATTTTGGTATGAAAATAGAAGGAGATTATAATTATGAATGATTGGATGCCAAGAGACTACGATTTATACTATGTATACTACAGAATTGTAAATATTGATGAATGTTTGAAAGTTTTTACCGATTATAAAAGAACATTTTTTCCATCGAACTCCCCTCGAAGAATATTAAACTATTGGAAGAATTCACAGAATGTATCAGAAAAAGATGCAGTGCACAAACAATTAGAAACCCTTAATTTGGCTTTTGAAAAATGTTGCAATAATCTGATAAGAGGTGTAAATGACAGTAATTTTAATATTGATGAATATGATGGGAATATGAAAATTTTATTGGTAACAATCAATGAAATCTCCTGCATATTGGATATTTATTTTAATTTCAAAAACAAATCAATTAAAGACAAAGTTCAAAAAATGAAAAATCTTGCTTATGTAATTAATCCAGATAATCTAAATAGCCAGTCGAACATTGTTGCGACGGGAGTCCTTATCTTTCTGGGAGTTCTAATGTTCTTTCTTATTTTGACAGTTGGTTTTTGGATTACAGACATCATTGGAAAACAATTTCCTAATATTCTTCCAGAAGTACAATTCATTCCCATAATAGTATCTTCATTTTTGTCCACACTATGGGTTATTTGGATATTTTTAAATCGTAATGATTTCAAGCGTAATATTTCAAGAATGGAAAAGCAGGCACGATTTAATTATAAGATCAAGAATCTTGTACATCAGCCATTTAACAATCTATCAATTACTAAGTCAATTGAATGGTTAACAGAAAGAATAAATGACTTGAAATAAAAAATAGGTAGCGGATTACTTCACTGCCAAAATTAATTATTATATCTTTATCTCCATTCCGTTCTTGAACAGGAATACCATACTGCCGTCATGAAAAATGGTCAGCGTTTCAACAAGAGCCGTCCAGACATTCTCGTCAAAGTTTTCAAGAATGGTATCGGACTTTTTCAGCACACGCAGGATTTCCTGCATTTTGGCAATTCTGCCTTTGCGTTCGGCAACAAGCTGTTCTCCAGCATCAATTTTTGTAGAGATTTCCTCGTAACATGCGTTCAGTTTGCTGTAATTGGAGTCCGTACCACCGCTTTCTATGTATTCTTTCAGCTGTTTATTGATTTCTTCAAACTCCGCCTGCAATTCAATATTGTGTTCATCTTGTATTTTTAACTGGTTTAACACAAACTGGCAGTTCCTGATTTGAACATATATTAATAAATATGTTATCTTGACATTCTTTCGCCTCTTTTTCAGTTTGAAAAATGAAATCTGCTAGCACCTTTTCTGTTTCAAGAGAGATAATAAATATGTGATACTCATATTCTTCATATTCATATAGCATTAAAGTGCCGTTTTGGTAACCATATTCTTTTTTTTGTTCCTTTTTGTACTCAACCATTAATGGCGTATTTTGTGGAATAATATACAACTTATCATCTTTTTTTATATTCATAATTACTCCTTCATTATTTTTTCGGCTATCGCTTCTAATTCGTCTTTATGATCCATAACGGCAGGCTTTAAATATGGC
>CAJTWQ010000018.1 GCA_910579835.1 uncultured Ruminococcus sp. | reverse complement strand
AACAACTACAACAACTACAACTACAACTACAACCACTACTACGACTACAACTACAACAACAACATCCTCAACAACATCTTCGACAACATCAACTACAACCAGCTCTACTACATCCACAACAACTACGACTACTACAATTCCTCCAATCAATAAGGATCAGATTATCTGGAAGGTTGACGATGTTAAGACACATGCTGGTGACACTGTTAAGGTTCAGGTAAAGGTTATGGATCCTAATGCTAAGAAGCTTCTTGTTTCAAGCGCTGATATGACGATCGTGCCAAGCAACGGATTTGTAATTACTGATGCTAATGGATCAGAGCTTTACGCTCCAAATACACTTAAATGGGATGCAGATACAAATGAATTCTCGTTTGCAGATGGTGCTGGAAAGGCTACTGCTTCTGAGGATGGCGGAATCGTATTGGAATTCTATGTAAAGGTTCCGGATGATGCGGGTGTAGGCAAGTATCCTATTGATCTTACTATTCTGAAAGTAGCCGGCGAAAATGGCGTAACATATACAAACAACAATGTTGTTGCTGTTGACGGTTCAATCGAAGTTCTGCCTCCAGATGATCCGCTTCCGGATTGGACAGAAAAGGAAGTATATGCTGAGATTGAAACTCAAGTAGGCTTCTACTTCAGCCATGACAACGGTGAACGCGATGGCAAGCAGATCGGCGGATTTAATAAGAACCAGGTAACAAGTCTCCGCATCTGGACAGTATGGGTTGACGGAAACGGTGTTGAACAGGCTCCTATCGAAATGAAGAACGTATCTATTGATAATGTAAACTATAACGGACTTACGCCTCAGAAGGTATATAGTGAAGATCGTCTGAACTTCACATATGACAAGGACGTTCAGGTTTATTATCAGGATGGAGACAAAAATATTGCTCTCCACGATAAGGATGGCAATCCGCTCTACATCACGGCTTACATTGGCGTTAAGGGTGATATTACACTTGACAACGTTGTAAATGGCTCTGATGCAACATATGCTTTGAGATACTACACTGCTATCAACTCAGGAGTTGGAGGCACAGTTGTTGATCCAAGAACTGTAATTGCAACACATAATCCATTAGTTACAAACGGAGATGACAATCTTGATCATCTTGCAGTATTCCTTGCAGACGTTACAGAAAACGAATACGGCGAGGACAACTGGAGACTGAGAAAAGAAGAAAGACTCTTTAATGGTTCAGACGCAACGCTTATACTCCGATTCTACACTTCGTTTAGTTCTGGAGAAGGCGGTAAACAAAAGGATGCACAGGAAACATGGAATGAAGTTGTTCCTAACAGATTTGGCACCGCTAACTAAAATCAACTAAAAAGGCAGACCTTCGGGTCTGCTTTTTTTGTCAACATTTTCCCCTTGACACAGCAGAAGTATTATGTTATAATGACTTTGTTGGAAATGAACATTAAAAAACAAGAAAAATTATGACAATTGCATTTATTGTGAAATAAGCACAAAAAATTAAGCAATTAATCGTGAATTATTTTTTTAAAAAAAGCTTTAATCATATTGACTTATCACGGATAATGTGTTAAAATGATAGTATGAATTTTAGGGCAAGTTGCAGGCAAATGTCTGTATGCACTAAAATCGGCTATAAACCGTTTTTGACAGAAACGGTTAGTCTGAAAAAAATTATAGAGAGGTAAAAAACAATGAAGAAATCTTTTTTCAAAAGAGCAGTAGCAACAGCAGCAGCCGTTCCGCTTGCTCTCACACAGTGTCTGACTTCTTCTTTCGCTGAGACAACAGCTGATACTGCTTTACAGGCGGATGTTGCAGCAGAAGATACGACGATTACACTTGAAAGCCTTCTTAAGATCGAAGCTGATAAGCAGTATTCTGAATGGAATAAAGATCTTTCCAATGCTCTCATGGGAATTACTCTTAAGGGTAACGCAACAGGTACAATAAAAACTGACGTCATCTTTGATATGATTGCAAAGAAGGCAGGAGGTTATAGCGCACTTGCTGAAAACATTCTTGGACAGGTGAAGAATGTTCAGTATGTAATTACAAATGGTTCTGATATTGTTATTACAGCTGATGTTGATAATATTTCTGACGTTCTTGCTAAGGATTTTGATAAATCACTTGGCAGCGCCATTAAGAAGCTTGCTGAAGAAGTAGGCGTTCCTGAGCTTCTTGAAATTGATTATTCCTCAGTGGACGCTTCCGGTAAGATTGAAATTGTGATCAGTACATCTGCTCTTGCGCAAGGTACAAATATTCCAGCATCATTTAGCTTTACTCCTAATGGCGGTTCAGCTCTTGATGTTATGGGCTCTGTTGAATTTGCAAAGGATAAACTTAATGAGTATAAGAAGATTGCTTACGATAAGATTGATGAGCTTTCTGAATATCTTGATGCTGCCGATGTAAAGTCACAGATTGATAAGTCTTTTGAGGTTTATACCGATATGATTGACAAGGGCGTTAAGTATTACAATAAGGCTCTCAATTATACAAATTCAAAAGATTTTGGCAGCTTTTCAAATCTTCTTGCGGCTGTAAATGCTAAGCTTGAAGCGAGAGGCTCAAAGCACAGAGTACCCGGTACAGGTGCAGCGATCTTTGCTAACTCTACAGTATCCACTGTTTTTGATGATGTTCTTGGTTCATTGAATGAAGCAGCAACTCCTTATGCAGTTGATATTAAGGGTGCAGAGCTTGGCGCATTTCTTGACAACCTTACAGATGTGAAAGCGTCAGCTGCTAATGGTACATATACACTTACAGGTAACTTTGAGGACGCTGAGGCGGCTGAAGTTGAAGAATACTATAACAGCACACACGATGATACAGAATATGACAACTCATATAAAATTTTTACTGGTAAATTAGGCGTAGGCAGTGATGCTTCTGTTGATGTTCAGATTGAGAGAGTTATTAATACAAAAACTAAGACAACTACAACAACTACTACTTCATCCTCAACAACTACAACTACTTCATCCTCAACTACAACTTCCTCAACAAGTTCTTCAACAACTACAACAACTACAACTGGTGTGAAGAAAGAGCTTGCAAAGACATACGCTGAGGTAGACAGTGAATATGCTTTCTACTATAGCTATGAAAATTCTTTCCACAGCGAACAGATTGGTAATGCAAAGCTTGTAAATGTTTATAACAATGTTGCAGTTGACAATGAGGGCGAATACGTTCTTACAGACGACGGAGAAAAAATTGTTATAAGCACTGAAAACGAAGATGAAGATATTACTGGTCTTGTAGACTTTGGTGAAAATACTCCGAAAGCTACTTTTGATGAAAGTAATTTGACATTCCGTTATGATGTTCCTTTGTATTATAATGGAACAGAACTTACTGATGCATCTGGTGAAGCACTTACAGCCGAGGCATACATTGGCGTTAGAGGCGACGTTACACTTGATAATAAATTAACCTCTGCTGATGCAACATATATGCTTAGAGCATATACAGAGATAAACTCTGGTGAAGGCGGTACAATTAAAGATCCGAATACAGTTCTCTTTACTCGTACTGCTGTTGTAAGCGAACCAAACAGTATCCTTGATCATTTTGCAGCATTCCTCGGTGATGCGGACTGCACTATTACTGATAACTGGAAAGCAACAAAGGACAAGAGAGCCATAATTGGTGCTGATGCTACAATTGTACTGAGAGCAGCTACATTACTTGGAAGTAACTGGGAAAGTACTGAAGAAGAACTTTGGAAAAGCGTTCTTTCAAAGTAAATATTTATACGTTTGTTCTATCTGCCGCTTTTGACGGCGGCAGATAACATATATATTCAAATAACTGAAAGGAAATGAAAACAATGAATAAGAATACACTTAAGAGAGTTTTCTCAGCAATTGCTGTTTCAGCTGTAGCTGCTTCAACAACATCTATGTTTGCTTCTGCAACTGAAGTTACTGTTTTCGATGGAAATTACTGTGATAAGCAGGACAACAAAGAGGCACCCTATGTAAGCTATTACAATTGTGATTTTACTGCTGATCAGATTGGCGCGGCTGCTATTAAGCCACAGCTTTCTATAAGCCAGATTGAGCTTTCTCTTGAAGAGGCAAAGGCTAATCCAAAACAGGTTGTTGATCTTACTCTTGCACCTGGAGCAGAGGATAGCATCTCAATTATTGGACTCCATGTTGTATATGATACTCGTCTTACCCTTGAGAAGTACAATGGTAAAGCATATGCTAAGATGGGTGATGCCCTTGACGGCTTTGGTAAGGATGAGCAGTATGTTGAGGATGGTCTTCTTACAATTTCTGGTAGTGCTACAGCTGACTCTAATGGTTCTGGAACTTTGTATAGTTTGACATTTTCAATTCCAGATAGCGTTGCTGCCGGAGATGTTTACCCTATTGGTATGAGATATCAGAACCCTGGTAATACATTTGATCAGTTCTCTTCTTATGATTATGATTCTGAGCCTGCTATGCTGAGTGAAGCATATTTCTTCACACAGGGTATTACTAACGGATATATCAAGATTACAGGCGCAACAACAACTACTACAACAACAACTACAACAACAACAACTACTACATCATCTACAACTACAACAACATCATCCTCTACAACAACATCTTCTTCTACAACTACAACAACATCTACAGTAACTAATAAGCCTGGTTCAACAACCACAACAAAGAAGGTTACAACAAAGAAGCCTTCAACTACAACAAAGGCTAAGACTACAACAAAGAAGACAGATCCGCCTAAGACAGGTGTTGCTGGCGTAGGTATCGCTACAGCAGGTCTTGCAGTAGCAATCGGAACAGCATTTGTTCTCAGAAAGAAGGAAGACTAATTAAATAGTCTGATGTTCACTAAATAAGAAATATCCTCTCCACAGGGAGAGGATATTTTTATTTGTTTGGTCCCCAACCGTCAAGATCGAATCGCTGCATAGCGCCGAATATTCGGTCTTTAATTCCTTTGTAGGTCTTGTCAGCTTCCACAAGAAATTCCTTTGTTCTCTGCCGGTTAGTATGACCGTCCGCAGGACATTTGGATTTAACAACAGGAAGTTCATTTTTTACAGCAGCTCGTTTTACGACATTTTCGGGTGCATAAAGCAAAGGACGTATCATATGTATATTTTTTCGTTCAAGATAGGACATGGGTGAAAAGCAGCCGATTCTTCCTTCTGTGAATAAGTTCATTATAAATGTTTCCACGGCATCATCGAAATTGTGACCAAGGGCAATTTTATTGCAGCCAAGGGATACTGTGGCATCATGAAGCGCTCCGCGCCGCATTCTTGCGCAGAGACTGCAAGGATTACTTTCTTTTCGTACATCGAAAACAATTTCTGCAATATGCGTTTCAATCACATGGTATTCAATGTCGTTATTACAGCAGAAATTCGATATAGGTGAAAAATCAGTTTTTTCTCCGCTGAAACCGGGATCAAGCGTAACCCCGATGATAGAATAGTCTATGCCAATAAAACGCTTGAGAAGTTTAAGTCCGTACAGCATTACAAGACTGTCTTTTCCGCCGGAAACACCGACGCAAATCCGGTCGCCATCTCGAATAAGATTATATTCCTGAATTGCTTTTCTCATATAGCCGAGAATTTTTTGCATGAAAAGCCTCCTTATTTTTATTATAACCGCAGGTCGATGTCAATCGCTTCTTAAAAGGCGCTTATATCGCCTGTCGTACAAGTACAAAAACAGTATAACACATTTTTAAGAAAGTTGCAAATATATCTTGCAAAAATTCAAAAAATATATTATAATTATAATATATAAAGTATTGGAGG
Source organism: uncultured Ruminococcus sp. (assembly GCA_910579835.1). Classification (GTDB taxonomy): domain Bacteria; phylum Bacillota; class Clostridia; order Oscillospirales; family Ruminococcaceae; genus Ruminococcus. Next base: position 26,784 of record CAJTWQ010000018.1, on the reverse strand, counting down.
TTTATGCTATGTCAAATATTCTTGTAACGGGAGGCGCGGGGTTTATTGGCAGTCATACCTGTGTTGAACTTTTGAAAAATAATTATGAAATTATTATTGCAGATAATCTTTGTAATTCAAAAAAAGCAGCCGTCGACAGAATAGAAAAAATAAGCGGGAAAAAAATAAAGTTTTATCAGACGGATATTTGTGATTATGAGGCGATGATTAAAATTTTTCGAGAGAATGACATAAATGCTGTTATTCATTTTGCTGGACTTAAGGCGGTTGGGGAATCCGTTCAGAAGCCTCTTGAATATTATACAAACAATATTTACGGAACTCTTATTCTGCTAAGGGCTATGCGTGAAAGCGGATGCAAAAGGATTGTTTTCTCCTCCTCGGCTACGGTATACGGAATGAATAATACGGCTCCATATACTGAGGACATGCCTGTTTCCGCAACAAATCCCTACGGCTATACAAAGGTGATGATTGAACAGATTCTGCGTGACTGCTGCGCTGCTGACGAGGAATTCAGCGTTGTTGCGCTAAGATACTTTAATCCCATCGGCGCTCACGGCAGCGGTCTTATTGGGGAAGATCCCAACGGCATACCAAATAATCTTATTCCGTATATTGCGCAGGTTGCATCAGGCAGGCTTGAACAGCTCAGTGTTTTTGGCGACGACTATGATACTCCTGACGGAACTGGTGTGCGCGATTATATTCACGTTGTTGATTTGGCGGCAGGTCATGTATGCGCTATTGATTACGCCATGAATCACAGGGGATTTGAGGCTGTGAATCTGGGAACGGGTAAAGGCACCAGTGTTCTTGAAGTAGCCGCTGCATATGAAAAGGCATGCGGAATGCCTATAAATAAGCGGATTGCTCCAAGACGTCCGGGCGATATTGCAGTATGCTTTGCGGACGCTTCAAAGGCAAAGAAGCTTTTTGGCTGGGAAGCAAAGTCGGATATTAACGAAATGTGTGCTGACAGCTGGAATTTTACAAAGCTGAATCCGAACGGAATAGAATAAATGCGACAGCGCATATGGCGCGTCCTGTTATTGCGTGCCGTACAAAGAAAGGAATGTTAAAATGTCACAACAGCTTAAAAATCTGTTGATTCTTCTTGCCGGAATAGTCGTAATACTTCTTGTGGTAATTCTCCTTTTCAGCGGAAAGAGTTCATTCAGAAGATTTTTGTCTGTGTTTCTTGAAGATCAGGGCGGCAGAAGCAGATCCGGTGATGTGTCTCAGGACGATGATCAGAAAAAAGTTTCCGGTCCTGTTGTCGAAATGGCCACCCTTATCAGGAAAAGCGATGACAGACTTAGAATTATTGAGAGCACGGGTAAGGTAGAAATTACAGACGCCTATTACGAGCTTGTCTTTGTTACAAGAAAAGGCAAAAATGTTACTATTGAGTGCTCTCCGGAGGCATATGAAAAAATCCCTTTTAATCAGCAGGGATCATTAACGTACAAGAAAAATACGCTTGTAAAATTTAAATATTATGAGGATACGGTTTATAATTAATTATGGTAAATTTTGAAAATGATTGGGACGAGCTTCTGAAGGATGAGTTTTCAAAGGAATATTATTTGTCACTGCGGCAGAAGCTTATTAACGAGTATCGTACTCAAAAGATATTTCCCGGAATGTACGATATATTTAATGCAATGAAGCTGACTTCATACAATGATGTGAAATGCGTGATAATAGGTCAGGACCCATATCACGGCGAGGGGCAGGCTCATGGTCTGAGTTTTTCCGTCCGAAAAGGTGTTGCACCGCCTCCGTCTCTTGTGAATATATTTAAGGAGATTCGCGACGATCTCGGTATTGACAATCTCGGGAAGCACGGCGAGCTTACAAAATGGGCGGCAGAGGGTGTGCTGCTGTTAAACTCAGTGCTTACCGTACGAGCAAATCAAGCAAGAAGTCACAGAGGTCTTGGATGGGAAAATTTTACTACAGAAGTTATTAAATTACTTAATCAGCGTGAAAAGCCAATGGTGTTTATGCTTTGGGGCGGCGACGCAAAAGCAAAGCAGCAGTTCATAACGAATCCGAATCATCTCGTACTAAAAGCAGCACATCCCAGCCCGCTTTCAGCTTATAACGGATTTTTTGGATGCAGACACTTTTCACAGGCAAATACATTTCTCAGATCAAAGGGAATGACTGAGATTGACTGGTCAATTGAATAAAACGGTGAAATATGCGTATAAAAGAAATATTTAAAGAAAAAACAGTTTTTTCTTTCGAGGTATTTCCTCCGAAGAAAACAAGCAGTATAGATGTAATTTACAGAACGCTGGATGAAATGAAAGATCTGAATCCGGATTTTATCAGTGTAACTTTCAGCGCCGGAGGCAGCGGAAATGGTCATTTAGCCTGTGATATTGCCGCTAAAATTAAAGAAATGGGCATCGTCCCCATGATACATCTGCCCTGTATTAATTATTCCAGGGATGAGATCTCAGCGACTCTTGAAGAAATAAACAGCAGAGGGATTGAAAATATTCTTGCGCTCAGAGGCGATATAAACCCGAACATACCTCCTAAAACCGATTTTCTTCATGCCAGCGATCTGATTTCCTTTATCAGATCCAAGGGTGAATTTGATATTGCCGGTGCCTGTTATCCGGAGGGGCATCCTGACTCAGACAGTCTGGTGGATGATGTGATAAATTTGCGGAAAAAGGTGGAATCGGGTGCGCAGCATCTTATATCTCAGTTGTTTTTTGATAATGAATTCTTTTATGATTTTCGGGAAAAAGCGGCAATCGCCGGAATAAACGTACCAATAGAAGCCGGAATTATGCCTGTTGTAAATAAAAATCAGATAGAGCGTATGGTTACTACCTGCGGCGCAAGTCTGCCGAAAAAGTTTGTTAAGATAATGCAGAAATATGAGCATAATCCTGAGGCACTCAGGGATGCAGGAATTGCCTATGCTGTTAGTCAGATAGTAGATTTAGCGGCAAACGGCGTGGACGGTATCCACCTTTACACTATGAATAATGCTTATGTAGCACGGAAAATCAGCGAAGCGGTTTCGGGGGTAATTCGTTCATGATCCGTCTGGAACCTGTTTCAGTCAGCGAGGCGGCTCGGTATATGGGGGTAAAGGGAGAACCAGACGAAGCGGTATGCCGGCTTATAGAAAAGGCGGATGAAGCGGCCGGCAAAAGCATTGTTCCGAAGTTTGTTTATCGTGTCAGCGAAATAGAGATTACGGGGGACGACGTTGTTTTGAAAGCGTTCGGGTTTAAGCTGACAGGAAATGATATTAAAAAACATCTTAGCGGATGCGGAAAAGCTGTAATTTTTGCAGCTACTCTTTCTTTTGAGGCCGATAAGCTTATCCGCACGGCGGAAGTTACAGATATGGCTGAAGCCCTTGCAATGGATTGTGTGTGTAGTGCACTTGTCGAACAGGTATGCGATAAGGTGGAAAAAGAGATTTTTTCAGAGGTAAAGGCCGCATACAGGACGTGGCGGTTTAGTCCGGGATACGGCGATCTTCCTATATCGCTGCAGGAGGATTTTTTGAAAGCTCTGAATGCACAGAGAAGAATCGGACTGACAGTAACGCCTGAGAACATTATGATGCCTTCAAAATCAGTCACGGCAGTGATAGGAATATCTGAAAGTCCTGTAGAGAATATGCCGAGCAGATGTGAATTTTGTAATATGAGGGGAAAATGTTCGTTTTCGGCGCAGTGTAGTGCGAAATGATTCAGTAAACTTCATAGACAGGCTTTGTGAACTGTTGACAAATTTGCATACGATATGGTATAATATATGTGCAGATACGTCGGCGTATAATAGAAAAGGGGATATGGTGAATGAGAAAGCTGAAAGCTTTTCTTGCCGCATTGGCAATGTCAGTAATGACATTTTCCGTTGCTGCCTGCGGAAGCTCAGACAGCGGATCCGATGCAAATGAAAATAAAAAAGAAGATATGACGATGCCTCCGGAGAGGGAAGCGCAGCTTATAAAGGCACGCGAAAATGAAAAAAGCATTACTCTGGACGGCAAGCTTGAAAATAAAACCATAAAATGGATGTCCGATTGGGATATAAATCCAAACGAATCTGATCCCGTGCCGCACGCTGATCTTTATTATTTTCAGCAGATTTACGGGGGAAATATTAAATTTTATTATGTTGATTATGATAAGCGTTATGATAAACTGGCCGAGGCTATAAGCAGCGGCGAGGGAATTGATTTTTTCTTTGCGGGAAACGGAGATGCCATTCCAAAGGGCGCCATTCGTGAGATGTTTATGCCGGTTGATAATTATATCGACTTTGAATCGCCTTTGTGGAAAGACGTAAAGGATGTAAATGACAGTATTATGTGGAACGGAAAGCATTATACCGCCGTTATTCAAACAACCGGAGATTCTATTGCCGTGCTCTATAACAGAAAAACTATTCAGGAGGCTGGACTTGACGATCCTGCTGTACTGTATGAAAATGACCAGTGGACGTGGGATACCTTTCAGGAGCTTCTTGAAAAGTATGTAGATACGTCGAACCAGCGTTTCGGTATCGACAGTTGGTGGTTTGAATTTGGTCTGATTAACACAACGGGCATTCCTCCAGTGGGAATTGAGGACGGAAAAATAGTGAGCAACCTTTCCGACCCGAATATGGAACGTGTTCAGAATTGGATATACGAGCTTTATCAGAAAGATCTGATCGCTATCGGTGTAGGAGATTATGGTTGGGAGTCGAAGCCCAATTATATTGGCGAGGGAAAGCTTTTGTTCTATCCTGTGGGGCTTTATGAGCTTTATTCAAATCCGGAGGAATGGAAAGAAAAATATGGTGAGGATGTATTTTTCGTACCCATGCCAAGGGATCCAAAAGCTGATAAATATTATGTCTCCGCAAAAATGGAGGCTTATTCCATTGTTTCCGGAGCATCCAATCCTGAGGGCGTGGCTAAATATCTTGACTGTAAGCGTTACGTTTTGATGAATGATGAAGCAAGGGCAGCCGCTGATACTATGTATACAGAAAATTACGGCTGGACGCAGGAAATGGTGGATATGAAAGAGAGTCTTCAAAAGCTGGCAGATAAAAATCCTGTTCTTGATATTTCACGAGGAGTGTCTGCTGACTGTGCGGATATAATTGACAATAGTCTGAGAAATACGGCCAGAGGAACGCCATGGAGCGAAACATATGATTCTATAAGTGCAGTTGTTCAGAATTATATAGATAAGGTTAATAGCGGAGAAACAGATTAATTGTGCAGTTCACTGAATATTGTAAATAAATTATTAACGGTATTGCAGTAATGAATAAAATATGATATAATATTACAGTTAAGGAATCTGGCAGGTGGAGCATAAGCCAAGCAACAAGGTGTGATTTGGTTGGTGATTCCTTATGCAAGAAAGGATGCTGTGATAATGAATACGGTTGTTGTGACAGGTGGATGCGGACTTATAGGGCAGTATATCTGTTCTGGACTTCTCAAAAAGGGTTTTGAAGTTATAGCTATTGACCGTGAACAGGGGATTTATAACGAGGGCAAACTTCATTATTCCTTTGTGCAGGCTAATCCAACCGATAAGGATGCATATGCCGAGGTGTTTGAAAAAAACAAGGTTGATATTCTGATTCATGGCGCCTGTACTGTTGACAATGATCTTGGCCCTATTGTTACTGAAAAAGAAATGAACGAAAGCAGGCTGTGTGATAAGTTTGTATATCGTTATGCAATGACAGAGAATGTTGGAAAAATTATTCTCCTTAGTACAGACAAGGTTTATGATTTTCCAAAAACAAGGGAACCTATACGAGAGGATTCTGAGCTGAAACCCGATTCAAATTATGCGGTCATGAAGCTGGATTCTGAAAAGGCTCTTGTTGCAGAAATGCAGCATCATAAAAAAGTTATATGCTGTATTGTAAGATATTCTCCTGTATATACACATAATTTTACTGAAAATCTTATGTCCAGAATTACAAATCCAAAGGACGGGACACATTTTGTTATCGGTCAGGGGCAGAACGGATTTCAGCTTTGCTGTGTTCACAATTTGGTCGATTTTATCTTGTGCTATGCAAAGAATGCGGATGATCTCAGTTATGCCGGAATATATAACGTGAGCGATAAGCTGCTTACAACTTGTGCCGACATAATTAGCTTTATGAGAGAAAATTATCGGCTTGGACCTGTTCTTCAGAAGAATCCGGGAAGCGGAACTTTCTCAAAGATAAAGGGAATTTTTGGCGGAAACAAGGATGAAAAGACAAATTATCGCTATCTTGATCTGAACAAGCTGGAATATAACAATCTTCTTGACAATACAAGAGCTGCAAAACTGACGACGCCGCGTTGGGATCTGAGTAATACGAAATAATAGGAAATTCCCTGATTTATCGGGGAATTTTTTGTCTGACATACAAAAGCATCAGATATCAGGAAATAATTCTGCCGTTCTGGTATAATGGAATTACAGAACAGGAGGAAAGTGAAATGGAATGGATAAAGGGTATACAAAGGGCGATTGACTATATTGAACTGCATCTGGCGGACGAGATTGACTATGAAACGGCGGCGAAAAAGGCATATTCCTCACAGTTTCATTTTCAGAGGATATTCAGCATTGTCTGTGGGTTCACAGTAGGAGAATATATTCGCCGGCGGAGACTATCAATGTCTGCCTCTGATCTGATAAGCCAGAATGACAAGGTGATAGACGTGGCGTTGAGATACGGCTATGATTCCCCTGAGAGCTTTACCCGTGCATTTACAAATTTTCATGGCGTTACACCGACGGAGGCTAAACGTGGAAAAAATGTAAAGTCCTTTTCCAGACTGTCTGTGAAACTTATTTTATCAGGAGGTAGTACAATGGACTACAGGATCGAAAAGCTGGATGATTTCAAGATTATCTGCAAACGCAAACAGGTATCAAAGCAGGACGGAATGACGGCAACCCCCGATATTTCGGCATTCTGGGGCGAATGTATGAACGATGGCTCAACGCAAAGGCTGGCGGGCTATATCCCGGAAAATCCACGGCTCAGAGGACTTATCGGCGTTTGTTTTTCGGGAATTATTGAGGAAAACGAATTTCCATACGGTATAGGCAGCGAATATGACGGCAGATTTGTTGAGGACAGCAAATTTGAAATTATAGATATTCCAGCTGCAACGTATGCTGTTTTTACTATAAAGGGAAATATGCCGGACGTATTCCCGGAGACTTACAAGAAGATCTTTACAGAATTTTTTCCTCAGAGTGACAAGTACGAATACGGCAAAGGCATTGAAATAGAGGTATATCCCTCTGCCGATGTTGACGATCCGGAATATGAGTGTGAGGTCTGGATCGCCGTGAAAGAGATCGGATAATAATAAAAATCCCCGAATTTTCGGGGATTTTTTTATTCAATAACCGTATAATTATCAGCGGCGTTTTCTTTTGTGGCGTATTCGGTAACATTTAGTACCTTGACCTTCAGAGGACGATTTCCCATGTTGATCTCTATAATATCACCGACTTTGACATCATAAGAAGCTCTTGCGGCTTTGCCGTTAACAACAATTTTTTGTGCGTCGCAGGCTTCATTAGCGATAGTTCTGCGCTTAATGAGTCGTGTAACTTTAAGATATTTGTCTAATCTCATCGAATTCCCCCCATAAAAAGAGTGCCGCTGTCCCTTTGTCCGTGTAATGACAGATATGAGGGACAGCTTTTTGGTTATTTATTAACGGCTTCCTTGAGGGTCTTTCCAGCTTTGAAAGCAGGAGTCTTGCATGGCGGGCAGGTCATAGGCTGCTTTGTTCTGGGGTTAATTCCCTTCTTTTCACCTCTTTCACGAATTTCAAATGTACCAAATCCAGTGATAGAAACCTTTTCTCCCTTTTCAAGTGCCTCTTGAATTGCTGCAAGGGTTGCTTCAAGAGCGCATCCGGCATCTTTTTTTGTGCAGTTTGCTTTGTCTGCAATAGAATTAATAAGTTCTGCTTTTGTCATTTTTAATTCCTCCAATAAATTATGTTCAGAAAGCATAGAAGCAATGACACTTCGCAAACAGCTGTTTTCAAGCTTTAGTGCAACTGTTTTTTTGCTTTGTTCCAATAAACGTCAAGCTCCTCGATGGAAAGCTTGTCTATTTCGAGTCCATCCTCAACCGTGAGCTTTTCTGCTGCAGCGAATCTACTGATAAATTTATCTGTTGCTGCTTTAAGTGCAAGTTCGGCGTCAACACCCAGATGGCGTGCAGCATTTACGCAGGAAAAGAGCAGATCACCGATTTCCTCTTCAATGTTTGCCTTATCGTTATTCGCTATGGCCTTGTCCAGTTCAGCCTTTTCCTTTTCGATGCACGCTGCGGCGTCCTCGGCACAGCGGAAATCCATTCCTGCACGCATAGCGCGCTTTCCAACCTTCTGAGCTCTCATAAGTGCCGGAAGTGATTTTGCAACGCTGTTAAGCGTATCGGTATAGGTTTCCTGTCCCTTTGTTTCCATTTTTATGGCGTCCCAATTTTTGAGAACCTGATCGGCGCTGTCGGCAAGGACATCACCGAAAACATGCGGATGACGGACGATTAGCTTTTTGCATATACCGTCGCATATATCGTCAAAGGTGAACGAGCTGTTTTCTTCCTCTATCCGGCAGTGAAAAACTACTTGTAAAAGAACGTCTCCAAGTTCCTCCCTTAGAAGTCCGGTATCTTTCAAGTCGATAGCTTCGATAACCTCACAGGTCTCTTCGATAAAGTCACTTCTGATAGATTCGTGAGTCTGCTCGCGATCCCAGGGACATCCGCCCACGCTGCGAAGAAGCCTCACAATGTCAATGAGATCATTTATGCCGTACCTCGGCTTCTGTTCGTATTCAACCATAATAACACTTCCTTAGACGGTTTTATGCGCGGTATATGTGCGTCAGCACCTATAATATAATACCTTAAAACAGGCCAAAATGCAAGTGATTTTGACAAATTTGTATATATAGTATAAAGCGGATGTGAAAAATATAAAAATCTTGTCCACAAAGTCAATTCTCTTTTTTATCGTTGAGCATTGCTCTGATAGAGGGACTGTTTTTCGTCAGTTTTCTGATAGATACGCTGTCAACCTTGTCGTTTGCAAGGCGCAGCTGATTTCCTGATTTAATAAGATTTTCCTTGACCTTATTCAGGTGCTCAATAGTCTTGTCGATCTCGTCTATAGCGTCATTAAAGCGCTTTGATGCCTGATTGTAGTTATAACCGAATTTATCCTTAAAATCTGTAAATGCCGCTTCAAAGTTCTGCAAGTCTATATCCTGCTGCTGCATCCGGACAAGTTCCTGTCTTGCTTCAAGACTTCGCATAGCCGCATTTCTCAGCAGCGATATAAGAGGAATGAAAAACTGTGGACGGATTACATACATTTTCTCATATTCATATGAAACGTCAACGATCCCCTGATTATAAAGATCGCTGTCCGCTTCCAGCAGACTGACAAGAACCGCATATTCGCATTTCTTTTCACGTCTGTCCTTATCAAGCTCCTTGAAGAAATGTTTGTTGGTCTTTTTCGTCGCAGTTGTATCAGCTTCATTTTTCATTTCAAACATAATGCTGATGATTTCTATGCCGTTTTCATCGCACTCTCTGAAGATGTAATCGCCTTTTGAGCCGGATTTGGAAATCTGATTATCCTTGCCGAATTCAGCTGTCGGAAATGCAGTCATGCGTATTTTGTTGAACTCAGTTTCGCAGTGCTGTTCAAGAGTTTCTCCGATCATTTTGGTGGACATGCGGGATTTTAAGTCCTTATAATAATCACGGTCAAGCTCAACAGCCTGTTTTTCTTTTTCCAGAGATGCAAGCTTATCATTGTATTCCGATTTTAAAGAATCAATCTTGCCTTGGTATTCAGATCTGACATCAAGGACAGCCTGCTGTCTGTCTGTTTCAGACTGTCGGCGTGCAAGTTCAAGATTCATCTTTGCCTTATCGGCTTCGTTTTTCAGTTCTGCCGCTTTATCCTCGGCTTCTTTGATCTGTTTTTCATATTTTTCACGTTCCTTGCGAACAGACTCACTGACATCTTTCTCACGCTGTGCCTTGTGTAGTTCTTCCATTGATCTAAGTCGTTCTTCGGAGCTTGCTGCTTTAGCGTTTAAATCTGCCAATTGATTTTTAATATCTTCTGTCTTTTTCTTTTCGGCTTCGAGAAGCTTATCTGAATTTTCACGTTCGGCGAGAATAGCTTTGTTGACTGCATTTTTCTGCTGTTCTTCATAGCTTTTTTTCGCTGCTGTAAGTTGTTCTTTGATTTCCTTTTCAAATTCCTTAGTGCGAACCTGTTCACGGATATGGTCGGCTATATCTTCCGTCAAATCAAATAATTCTTTGCATCTGGGACATTCTATTTTCATAAATGAACATCCTCCAAATCTCAGCCCTTGTCCACAAAGCCTACCTTGCGGTACACTTTGGAAACAATGCGCTGAGAATACCTGAGAGCCTTTTCAGCTCCCTCTGTATAGCATTTTTTCAGATAAGCCTTATCTTTTGAAAGACGGGCAAATTCCGTGCGCACGGGTTCAAGATGATCGGCAACCGCTTCACCTACGGCAAGCTTGAAGTCGCCGTAGCCCTTACCTGTAAATTCTGACTCGATAGCAGCAAAGTCCTTTCCGGTAACGGTGGAATATATGGTCATAAGATTATTTATTCCGTCCTTGCCCTCTCGGAAGCAGACCTCTGCTTCGCTGTCTGTAACGGCACGTCTGAACTTGCGGATAATGGTATCCTTGTCGTCAAGAATAAGTATAACTGCATTTGGATTCTCATCGGATTTAGACATCTTTTTCGTTGGTTCCTGAAGCGACATTACTTTTGCGCCGACTTCGGGAATATAGGGCTCCGGAAGCGTAAAGAAGTCTCCGTAGCGCTGATTGAAGCGATGCGCAATATTTCTTGCAAGCTCAAGATGCTGCTTCTGATCGACTCCCACAGGAACCAGGTCAGCGTTATATGCCAGAATATCCGCAGCCATAAGCACGGGATAAGTGAAAAGTCCGGAATTAATATCATCGGGATGACGCTGGCTCTTGTCCTTGAACTGAGTCATGCGTGAAAGCTCTCCGAACTGTGTATTACAGCCGAGGATCCAGCTTAATTCAGCATGTGTTTTTACATGGCTCTGAATGAAAAGAATTGATTTTTCCGGATCGATTCCGCAGGCCATAAGCAGAGCGTAGGAATTAAGGGTGCTCTGACGGAGCTTTACAGGATCCTGCTTTACGGTTATAGCGTGCATATCCACAACGCAGTAAATGCAGTTGTATTCATCCTGGAGCGGCCCCCAGTTTCTTACGGCTCCGATATAATTGCCGAGAGTAAATGTGCCTGTAGGTTGGATTCCGCTGAAAATCAGCTTTTTATCTTCCATATTGAAATCTCCTTAGTGCCTGTCTCGTTGACAGGAAATTCTTACTTTATAGGATTCATTCCGGTAACTGCCGCGTCTTTGAGCTGGCAGCTTCTAAGCTCGTTGAGAACGCGCTGATAGAGTACATAAACGGAACGTTTTTCCGGTTCGTTTTCCGGGATAAGTCCGGTCGGAAGAGTAGTCTTGTAAACGCCGCCTTTTGTGAGAAGAAAAATATTGTGTGTTTTGTCAGTGGGAAGGTCATATTTTGTGGTCTTTTCGCACTTAGGGAGAAGCTGACCGGCATTTGCGACAAGAGCATGCGAAGCCTGAACGAGATTTCTGTATTTCTGAGCGGCGCCGGTATATTCTCCGCCGTTGTTGAAATAGAGATTTGCCGCGCCGTTGATAAAGCATACCATTGTTGTAAGGATTTCGGGCGACATGGGAATATCAATAACAACGCCGTAAACGTCGTTCTTTTTGAAGTTCATGTCAAAGATCTCAGAGGGAAAGTTTATAGCCTGTCCTCTTGTCATAAGATATTTTTGTGTGACAGAATATCTGCCTGTGTTTCTGTTTGGCATAGTAATTTTCCTTTCATTTTTAGTCGAGAATTTCTCTTGTCATAGCGGCAAGTATTTCCATTCCTTTTTTTATCTGGTCGTTTGTAGGAGTAGAATAATTAAGACGGAATGAGCTGCTTTTTTCGTTTTCTGCAATGCTGAACGAATTTCCGGGAACAACCGCAATTTTGTAATCTTTTACGGCTCTTGTACAGAATGCGTTCATATCGCATTCGTCAGGAAGCGTACACCAGATGAAAAGACCGCCTTCCGGTTTGATGTATGTGATTTTGTCGGAGAATCCGCTGTTAATATAGCTGCACATAAGCTCCGCCTTTTCTTTGTAGATGCCGCGCAGCCTGCTGAAGTGGGCTTCGCGGTCTATAGTGGTCATAAAGCGGTGTGATACAACCTGCGCCCAGATATTTGAATGAACGTCGGATACCTGCTTGCACACGATTATCTTCTGGATTATCGGGGCGGGGGCTGAAACAAATCCAGTTCTGAATCCGGGGGAGATAAGCTTCGAGAAAGTGCTTGAATAAATTACACGTCCCTCCGTATCAAGGCTTTTGATAGCAGGGATATTTTCGCCTGCAAACCTAAGTTCGCCGTATGGGTCGTCTTCTAAGATTATAAAATTATATCTGCAAGCCAGCTCGTAGACAGCCTTTCTCTTTGCAAGGGACATTGTGCGTCCCGTGGGGTTCTGGAAATTCGGGATAAGGTAAAGCACTCTGACGTTATTATCCTCCTTGAGAGCTGCCTCCAGCTTTTCAAGATTGATTCCGTCGTCATCCATTTCAATACCTTTCAGATTTACGTTATAGGAGCGGAAAGCGTTAAGCGAACCGATAAAGCTGGGTGATTCGCAAAGAAGCGTGTCGCCTTCGTTAAGGAGCACCTTACATGAAAGCTCATTGGCCTGCTGACCGCCGGATGTAACGATAAGATCGTCAAATTCAGAATGGAAACAGCCTTTTTCAGTCATCCAGCCTTTAAGAAAATCCCTCAGAGGACCGTAACCCTCAGTTATGCTGTATTGAAGGGCAAGGATAGGATCGTCCCGGAGCAGTTCATCGGAAATTTCAGCTATGCGCCGAGCAGGAAAAGCTTCCGGAGCAGGATTGCCGGCGGCGAAAGAAATTACATTCGGATCTACAGTGTATTTAAGTATTTCACGGATAGCAGAAGCCTGCAATCCGCTGACTTTATTGGAAAATCTGTATTCCATAAAATACCAACCTTTCTTTGAAAGTAAGCTTCTAATATTATACCACATATTTTTAATTTCTGCAACATATATTTTTATAAAAAATGGAAATTGATAAGCATAAAAAGGGTTGATTGAATGAAAAAACAAACTTTTATCAAGGGATCCTTGATCCTGATGTTTTCCGCTGTTGCCGCAAAGATTTTCGGAGCTTTTTTCAAAATTCCTCTTACCAATATTCTTGGGGGCGTAGGCATGAGCTATTTTAGCTGTGCTTATAGTCTGTTCATGCCGGTTTATGCCCTTACCGTTACAGGCGTTTCCTCCGCAGTTGCACGGATGACCGCTCAGAGCATGGCTCTCGGTATGCCTGAAAATGCCCGCAAGGTTCGCCGTACAGCTCTTATGGTATTTTCTGCGGCAGGACTGGCTGGGAGCATACTGACCTTTTTGCTGGCGCGTCCTTTCAGTATATATTCTGTCAATAGTCCGCAGGCGGCGGCAGCAGTGGCAATGATTTCACCAGCTGTGTTTTTCGGATGCATAACTGCTGTAGAGCGCGGATATTACGAGGGACTGAGCAATATGTATCCGACAGCGCTGTCACAGGTTGCGGAAGGCGCTGTAAAGGTTTTCGGCGGACTGTGGCTCTGCGGATATGTCACTGAACACAGTGAATCCGTTATGCGTTTTTTCCCCAGTATTACCGATGTAAGAGCCATAGCTGCCGCTGCGGGCATTTTGGGTGTAACGCTTTCATCTCTTGGAGCGGTGATATTTTTTGCTGTTATGCGTCTTTTCAGCCGACAGGAAATCTTTGGTGACAAAACCGTAATGAGCGGTAGACGCATTACCCGTGAGCTGCTTTCCACAGCTCTTCCCATAGGCGTCAGCGCGCTTGTAACCAATCTTACGGCTCTTATTGATATGTGGACAGTTATTGGCTGTATATCGTACTTTGGCACATCAATAGCCGCTCCTGCCGGAGTATCGCCGGAGGAGCTTCCTCACTTTATATACGGTTCCTTTGCTGGCATTGCAATTACTGTGTTTAATCTTGTTCCGTCGGTAACTAATATGCTTGGAAAAGGGGCGCTGACCTGCATAACCGATCATTGGGAAAGCGGTAACCGGAAGGGACTTGAAAAAAGCGCGGTTCAGGCGCTTCTTACCTCGGCAGTGATCGCGGTTCCGGCAGCGGCAGGGATGATAGTTTTAGCTCCGGAAATAATGAGATTTTTGTTTCCGCGGCAGTCTGACGAGGTTGAAATCTGTATAAACGCTCTTCGTCTGATGATGCCGGGGATGGTTTTTCTCTGTATATCGTTTCCTTTGTTCAGTATGCTTCAGGCCATAGGAAAGCCGGCACAGCCCTTGAAGATAATGCTTTTGGGAACGGCAGTAAAGCTTGCCGGAAACCTTGCGCTGATACCGTCCATGGGCGTTGACGGAGCAGCGCTTTCAACAACAATCTGCTACGGCGTTATCCTTGCGGTATCTCTTTATGCTTTTGTGAAAGCATCCGGAGTGCATATAAGCTTATCGCCGTTTATGGGTGTGATCTATGCCGGACTGATGTGCGGCGGTGCGGCGTATCTGACGGTTTCTGCGGCTGAAACGTATTTGGTTAGCGGCTTTACGGTGATTCTTCTGTCTGCTCTTGCCGGAGGAACCGTTTACATATTGACGGCGTTTACGGTCATAAAAAAAGCAGCCTCATAAATATGACGGCTGCTTTTATGAATTATGATATTGGTTGGATATCCTCCGGAGTGACTTTAACTTCAATAACGGTACTTTTGTTGCGTTCGTCATTCTGTGTAGGATAGAAGCCGACAGTGAAGCTTTCTGCATCGGCCGGAATTTCAAATCCGCGGATAAATCCGGAGAAATTTCCGTTAGCAGGAACAATAAACGGATCTGTAGAAACGGTAAGATTTTTTAAGTTATTAATTGCATGATAATATGTTCTTAGACTTGAGTGCACTTCCACGTTATTATCGAGGAGAATATAAAAGTTGTTAAGGCTGCTGAGAGAATAATCCTCATTGCTGTTATTGTTAATTTCAACGTCAAGATAAATATATTTTTTGTTTTCGTTGCCTTGAACTCCCGCATCAGAAACAGAATTGAGCTTAAAAACCGTTTCATTAGCATCGGCTTCCTCTTTCATGCCTATGCTTATTTGATTTTGGCCAAGTTCTGGATTTTTGGTTTGATTCTGAGGAACATTTTTAGTAGCGTCCTCATATCCGGGGTTTTGATAGGTATTTGGTTCAGAATTTGAAGTTCCTGAACCGCTGTCCTTAGCTGAGCTGCTGTTATTTGAACATCCTGCCGAAGCTGTAAGAGTTATTGCCGCACAGAGAAGAAACGCTGATATTTTTAAACTTTTCATGTTTTTGCCTCACTTTTTAAGATGTTTTTTATAAGTATATCATAAATAATGATTTGTGTCAAGTGGAAAATTGTTTATTCAGGACGGCTGCTTTCTTATTTTCATAGAAATATCAAAGCATTTAACGGAATGAGTGAGAGCGCCGAGAGAAATAATATCAACTCCTGTTTCGGCAACGGCTCTGATATTATCCTCTGTAATATTTCCGGAAGCTTCAAGCAGAGCCTTTCCACCGCAAATATCAACCGCCTGTTTCATTTCCTCACAGTTCATATTGTCCAGCATAATAATTTCCACTCCTGTTTCAAGAGCCTCTTTCAGTTCATCAAGGGTCCTGACTTCCACTTCAATTTTGACGGTATGTCCGACCTTTTCTCGCAGGGCGGACACTGCGGCGGTAATTCCTCCGTAAGCGTCTATATGGTTATCTTTCAGCATGGCAGCGTCGGAGAGATTAAATCTGTGATTTTTTCCGCCGCCTACGGTTACGGCATATTTCTGAAGTGCACGAAGTCCGGGGAGAGTTTTTCTGGTATCCGTAACGAATGCGTTTGTTCCACTGACAAGTTCAGCGCATCTGTTTGTTGCCGAAGTGATACCGGACATATGCTGGAGCAGATTAAGAGCTGTCCTTTCGCCTTTTAGAATCGTAAGAGTGCTTCCTGCCAGTTCAGCTATAATATCTCCTTTATTGACTTTTGTGCCGTCTTTCAGCAGGATTTTAAAATCAACACCGCCGCCGGCAAGTTCAAAAACACGTTTTGCCGCTTCTATGCCGCAGACAACTCCTGTGTCTTTGGCAACATAATAAGCAGAACTTATGTG
This sequence comes from uncultured Ruminococcus sp., assembly GCA_910579835.1. Taxonomy (GTDB): domain Bacteria; phylum Bacillota; class Clostridia; order Oscillospirales; family Ruminococcaceae; genus Ruminococcus. The sequence continues at coordinate 10,384 of CAJTWQ010000018.1, read as the reverse complement.
ATCTTCGGGAATAAGATTATCCGCAGCGACATCAATATAATTAATATCCTCCATTAACGCCGTGGTGATGATATTGTCTATATAGCATTGTAAAAGTTTCATATTTATCTCCTTTACTGTGTGACTTCCCTGAGAATTATGCCGGCACAGGTAACGATTGATTTGGCAAGAACATAGTCTGCGTCCACGAGATAATTGCCTGTAAGCAGATCGTTCCGGAGCTCTTCAATGCGTTTCAGACCTTCTGCGGCAGCTTGCTTATCGGGTATTACAAAATGAGCCTTCTGCATAATATTTCTTGTTTCCGTGCGGTATCCTTTGGGGATCGTCTGATTTCCCAGATGTGGATCGAACGCAGCTTCTTCAAAGTTCTCGGCTGCCATATCAAGGCGGGAAGCGATAGCTGCCGCAGCACGGCGTGAGAAAACCAGAGCTTCTAAAAGTGAGTTGCTGGCAAGACGGTTGCTGCCGTGAACGCCGGTGTGGGAGCATTCTCCACAGGCGAAAAGATTCGGCAGAGTGGTTTCGGAGTTCATATCGACATCAATGCCGCCCATAAGATAGTGCTGGCAGGGATATATCGGAATAGGCTCTTTTGTGAGATCGTATCCTTGCTCCAGGAGATTTCTGTAGATCATCGGGAAGCGCTTTTTCAGGAAATCGCTGTCCTTGTAGCTTATATCAAGGAAGAATTCTGTAGAGTTCTGCTTTCTTGACTCCAGAATAATAGAATGGGATACCACGTCTCTGGGGGCAAGTTCAAGACGCTTATCGTAGTTATGCATAAAGCGTTCTTTTTTGCAGTTCAGCAGATATGCGCCCTCTCCCCGAACAGCCTCTGATATAAGGAAGCATTCACGGGTTTCCTTGTTGTTGAATGCAGTTGGGTGGAACTGGACATAGCTGAGATTTTTGATCTTAGCCCCCATTTCGTATGCAAACGTAATGCCGTCTCCGGTAGCAATTGCAGAGTTTGTGGTATATTTGTAAACGCGTCCGATACCGCCGGTTGCAAGTATCATAAAGTGGCAGCAGCAGATTTCGTAGGTATCGCCGGGCATTTTCAGAAGGGCAGAATAACCTGTGGATGTTCTTTTTACTTCGCACATGAAAGTATTTTCCATTATCTCAACGTTTTTGAGAGTCTTTACATATTCCAGCAGCTTTGAGGTGATTTCCTTGCCGGTAGAATCAGCGTGGTGGAAAATACGATGGTGACTGTGACCGCCTTCAAGAGTGCGATGATATGAACCGTCGGGATTCTTGTCGAAGTCAACGCCAAGCTTTATAATGCGGTCAATATCCTGTGCAGCTTCGCTGACAATAGTATGAACAGCTTCAACGTTGTTTTTAAAACCGCCGGCGATCATAGTATCGTTCTGGTGATACTGAATGCTGTCTGATGAGGAGTTGTAAACGCCTGCAATCCCTCCCTGAGCAAGCGAGGAGTTGCAAAGAGCAAGGTCACGCTTGCATAGAATAAGTATATTAAGGTGAGAGGGGAGGTTTATGGCGGCGTAAAGCCCTGCCGCACCGCAGCCTGCGATAATAACATCATAATTGCGAGACATATGATCACGTCCTTTTGCTTGAATGTTGTATATACTTCGTATGCCGTGAGTATATACTTATTTTATTATACCACATCTTTCCGTAATTGTCACTACTTTTTTGAAGAAATTCAGAAATTGACGTAAAATATATCGGTACGGCATATTTTACGCCGACTGTACTGTGGAGCAATATAAAAGCATAATTTCGCCCATTCCGCTGGTGTGAGCGCGAATTGGCATCGCCGGCTTCTGAAAAAATAAACAGCCCTCAGAAAAGAGAGCTGTTTATTGTTGGTTTAATAAAATTAATTATTCAGCGGAAGGAGCAGAAACAGGACAAACGCCAGCGCAAGCGCCGCACTCAACGCAAGTATCAGCGTCAATTACGTACTTTCCGTCTCCCTCTGAAATAGCACCTACAGGGCACTCGCCAGCGCAAGCGCCGCAGCTGATGCAGTCATCTGAGATAATGTATGCCATAAGTATGCACCTCCGTATTATTCAGGAGTTCGAGCTGTGTAAACAAAGCTGCCAAGCTCCCGTATATATTTATATTGTATCATATTTTCAGAAAAAATCAAGGTATTTTTGTTAGCTGTATCTTACGAAGTGCTCTTTTTTCTGTTATTGCCGCCGCTTTTCTCTTTTTCCAGCTTTGTCGTCATTACGCATGACGCTCCGGCCGCTGTCCAGAATATCGGAGAGAAAGTGATATTGCTGCATCCGATAAAGAATATCAGTATGCCGCCAAGAGCGGTGAAAAAGAGCGCAGCAGTTTCCGGAGATGCAGATTTTTTCATGTTCTTGCAGCCGATGCAGAGAACCGGAAGAATTATGCATATCAGGGCGATAAGGGAGGGGATTCCTCTTGTTGCCGCAGTGTAGAGATATTCGTTGTATACCTTGTCAAAGGTTCCCGTATTTATTTTTATAATTTCGTTTATACCTGTAAGATCGCCGGTTGTGTATATCTGTGGATAAATCAGTTGTTCCGGACCTGTTCCTGTAATAGGATATTCTTTTATAATATCAATGGTTTTTGAATTCAGCAGATAATAAACATCATATGTATTGTCAATATCAACTGCCTTACCGTCGTATAATCCGCTTGATTCGGCTCTGCTGAATGAGTCGCCCGTCCATAGAGTTCGTCCGTCGTGCAGACCATATTTTTTGAATTTGTCTGAATTATTTTTTGTTCCCACACCGGCAGAGCAGAGAACTACTGCAAGAATCGCTGTAAAAATGGGAACTATAAGCAAAAGCGAACCTGTATTAAGTTTCTTTTTTATAATTCCAGCCGTTGCGGCAGCCGTAACGGCAAAGATCATTCCTGCAATCCCGGCAAGAGAAAAGGTATATATCATGCAGAATGAAAAAAATGACGCTGAGATAATGCAGAAAATACGCCGTTTTTTTTCGCTGTTTAAAACGAAAGAGACAAGAGCAGCCGTCATGGAAAGAGTTAATGTCATAGCAAGGAAGATAGGCGATTGAGCAAGCCCATATGCCGCAAACCGGAAATCAAGACCCATATGGCGGTATTCAATAAAGATGCTGCTGTTCTGACCGATGAATAGCTGAAGAAGAGCGGCAGCAGAGTTAAGGAGTCCTGCCAGGATAATTCCGTTTGTAACAGCTTTCAGCGCGTTTTCACGTTTTATGGAAGCAGCGGTTATAAAGAAGCTGCAATAGAAGATTATTGCTAAAAGTCCTTCTCCGCGCTGCGGAAAGCCGTAAAATCCTATGTTTATATCATAAGAATCAAGCAAGGAGACAATTCCCCAGCCGATCATAGTGCCAAAGGCACATGCCGGAAAGATCATCTTTCTATCAATGAATTTTCTTATAAGTGAAATAAGAGCGGTTATCATGCAGAAAACACCGGGGATAGCCAGCCCTACGGCTGAAAAGGAATATGTAGCCTTTGATGAAACCTCAGGCAGCGCTGTGAACAGTGAAACTGAAAGACAGGCGGCGATAAGACCGATAACGGCAACCTTGGAATACTGCTCGTCTGTCATGTTAAGTATAAAATTCGACTTATCTGAGGTATTCATTATATTTTTTGCCATAATGTTAGACCTTTCTAAAAAAGCGGACGGAATATACCGTCCGCTTTTTTCAGCATTATTTAGCGTAGTCAGTAACCCTGCTTTCACGAATAAGATTAACCTTGATTTGTCCGGGATAATCCATTTCAGTTTCGATCTGCTGAGCAATCTGCCTTGCAACGAGAATCATTTTTTCATCGTTGATGACTTCGGGAACAACCATAATTCTGACTTCACGTCCTGCCTGGACAGCAAAACACTTTTCAACGCCTTCGTAGGAGGTGCATATTTCTTCAAGCTTCTGTAGACGTTTTATGTAGCTTTCATAGTTTTCACTTCTTGCCGCAGGTCTTGCCGCAGAGATAGCGTCGGCTGCCTGAACAATGCAGGCGATGACCGTTTTAGGCTCAACGTCGTTATGATGCGCTTCTACAGCGTGGATAACGACAGGATTTTCATTGTATTTCTTACATACGTCAACACCGATCTGAACGTGAGAACCTTCAATCTCAGATGTAAGAGCTTTTCCGATATCATGAAGGAGTCCTGCACGGCGTGCGATATTAGCGTCAACACCCAGTTCTGAAGCAAGAACGCCGCAAAGCTTTGCAACCTCAATAGAATGATCAAGGACATTCTGGCGATAGCTTGTACGGAATTTCAGCCGGCCGAGAAGTTTAATAAGTTCGTGATTCACACCGTGAACGTTAGTTTCTATAACGGCACGCTCACCCTCCTGCTTGATACGATATTCAACCTCGCGGCGAGCCTTGTCAACCATTTCCTCAATGCGTGTGGGATGGATGCGTCCGTCGGCAATAAGTTTTTCAAGAGCGATCCTTGCAACTTCGCGGCGAATCTGATCGAAACACGACAAAGTGATGGCTTCTGGGGTATCGTCAATAATAAGGTCGACGCCGGTTAGTGTTTCAAGCGTTCTGATGTTTCTTCCCTCGCGTCCGATAATGCGTCCTTTCATTTCGTCATTAGGAAGCGGAACAACAGATACTGCGGCCTCTGATACCTGATCTGCCGCCACTTTTGCAATAGCCAGGGAGATATAACCCCGTGCTTTTTCCTGGCATTCGTCCTTTATCTGCTGTTCATATGCGGCCACTTTAACGGCCTTTTCATGAACAAGATCGTCTTCAAGTTTGGAAATTATGTATTCCTTAGCCTGATCCTTGGTAAATTCAGAGATTCTTTCAAGGACATCCAACTGTCCTTTTTTAATTGTTTCAGCTTCCTTGAGCTTTTCGTCAGCAGATTTTATCTTCTGATTAAGAATATCCTCTTTCCTTTCAAGGTTATCGTTCTTCTTATCAAGATTTTCTTCTTTCTGCTGCATACGTCTTTCCTGACGTGACAAATCTGCCCTGCGATCCTTGATTTCCTTGTCAGCTTCCGTGCGGAGCTTATGTATTTCGTCCTTTGCTTCGATAAGGGCGCTTTTTTTCTTGTTATCAGCGTCTCTTTTCGCGTCATCAATGATGCGTTCAGCCTGCTGTTCAGCTGATCCGATAACGGATTCAGCCTGCTGCCTGCGCTTTTCAACGCCTGCGTCAACCCCCTTTTTATATGCTATGAAGCCTCCGGCGCCGGCGCCAATCAAGAGAGAAAGAACGATTAAAATAATAGCAATAATCAAGTCCATACAGTGCATTACCTCCTTTTTTGTAAAATTAATTTAATAAGCTTGTACTATAAACCTATTACTAAAAGGCGGTAAATGCCGCATTATTTTATTCATTTAAATATATTGATTAAGAGCCTGCATAAGATGCAGCGCCCGTAAAACAGATTGGACGATTGACGTCCGGAGCAGTAATTCTATACTTGGTAATCATTATGGATTCCGACATAAATTGCTGCCGCAGTTGTTCAAAATCATATTTATACAGCGGATGGCAATTGTTTGTTTTTAGCTGCCCTCCGAAGATGATGTAAAACAAAGCCGCATAAACTGCCATAGTAATACTATGCAAATAAATACAACATAATTATTATACACTTTTTCGGCTTATATGTCAATAGATTTTTGTAATAAGTGTAAGTAAAAAATTATATTTTTTTAATTTGCAAAAAAGGAGACACAGCAAATGGTAAGTCTGCCGAAAAGATGAGCGGAAAAAGATATTGAACAGGATCTTATAATTTTTCCAGGGAATATTCACTTGACATTTCGGATAAAATAATATATAATACAATTATAAAAATTATTGGTTAGTATGGTGCTGCGCTGTGTTCTGAGAGCATGTTCAGTATCTTTTTATCTACGGTTTTCGAGCGCAGCGGAGATGCTGAGCAGACCCGCATATAAGCGTTATTATGAACGGAGGATTTGGAATGAAAAAAATAATATCTGCATTGCTTTCTGCTGCAATGGCAGCTTCCCTTGCGGTTATTCCACCGGCACCGGCTGCGGGAGAAGTTTCCGGTATTGACGGCGTTGCTGTTTTTGGGGACAGCATAGCGGCAGGGTATGGGCTCGATCCCGAAAAAGAATATAATTACGGACAGATTATCGGAGATTATTTTGACTGCGCAGTGGAGAACTATGCTGTTTCCGGCGATACCACTTTTGATCTTCTTGAAGTCACTAAGAATCTTTCCGATGCACAGAAAAAATTTATTGCCGGTTCTGATGTTGTTGTGATTTCTATTGGTGGAAACGACCTCATGAACTACGCCTCAAAGAAAATTCTTGATTTTGCGGCGGATAACGGATTTCTGAACGAGGGATATACAAAGAACGATATTCCTCAGGATCCCAGTATTGGCGATCTTTTGAAATATATGAATATTGACGGAGAGGGCGGTTTGGCAGATTACGCTTCATCGGGCGGTTTGAGCGCCCAGCTGAAGCTCGGTCGGCTTCTCAGTGATATTTCCAGCAATCTCTGTTACAGCAACCAAAACAATGAGGGATATATTGACAACGTTATAATTCCCAATATTAAAGAGGCTGTTTCTGATATAAAGGCTGTTAATCCTGATGCCAGAATAATTATTCAGAGTGTTTATCATCCCATACAGTTTTCGACGGAGTATACAAATGAAAACTTTCCTGGAGACAGGTATATGCTTGTGGGTATGATAAGGCTGAGATTCAAGGAGATTCTTGAAGATTTCAGAACGGAGCTGAATAATATCAGCGGCATTGAAGTGGCGGATATACTGAATGAATTTACGTCACTTCCGGAGGATGCGGATAATACGGAACAGGGCAACGCTTATTATTTTACGGATATTCAGCTTTCCGGTGAGGACAGAGATTTTCATCCGAATCAAAGAGGTCATCTGGCGATTGCGGCGGAAATTCTTGATACGATAGGCATTCTGCATGACGACGACGGACTTATGACTGAGGTATATTGTTCTCTTAAAGGCGAGGGGCGTACTGTTGCGTATCCCCATATAGCTCTTGACACATATAAAAAGGTGGCTGGAAATTTTATACTTGGTGATGTTGATTTCAATATGATTGTAAATGGTTCTGATGCTACGGCAGTGCTCAGGGATTATACGCTTATAAGCAGTGACTACCCTACGATGTTCTCCGATCTTCAGAATCAGATGGCTGATATGAACAAGGACGGCATAATTAATGGGAGTGATGCCACTATGCTTCTCCGGTACTACACATATCTTTCATCCGGAGGAACTCTTTCGGCTGAGGATTATTTCAAGGTATAAGATTTATTAAATATAGCTCCCCTATATTGAAACGCCCCACATTGTGCGTACAGCACAAAAAAGCTCCTATGGTTTCTATTATACCATAGGAGGCTCTTTTTGTCATTGTACGTTTTTTATGGTTCGGTTCGTATCATCCCGTACCATATTTTCAAGGCATACAAATTCCGTTTGCCCTCTTTCCTACCTTTTCTTTCCTTATCATTTCTATTTTACTATATCTTGCAAACAAGTCTACTCCTTTTTTGGCTTTGAGTAGACTTGTTTGACAGGCTGAGACGCCCCAGGGGACGTCGGTATATTAACATTTCTGCTGATTTATTTGCGGTACGGGCACTTTAGTATCGGAAAATTCAGTGGTTTTAGAATAATTTGTAATATTTCCGTCTGCATCATAGCCCTCGAACAGGAGCATTATGCCCGTTTTGTTGTCAAAATACATCATGAATGTGTTTATATTGAGTTTTTGTCCGTAATTCTCCTCGGTCGTTCCGGTGATAACTGTGACTTCTCTGCCCAGATATTCATCCGTGCCTTTTATTTCCCACAAGCTCTGATCGGACAAAAAACCGAAGATCATTTCCTGCGGAAAGAGACTGAATGTCGAGGCATAATGCAGGTTGGTAGGATTCGGTCTGTAGTAATAGGTGTTGATGCCGTTTTCATCGGTAGTGATTCTTTGCTTATCGCTGGCAATGGTCTGATATTTGGCAGATTCTTCACTTATGGAAAGGTCTTCCTCTTCTTTATATGCCGGAACTATATGAGTATTGTTTTCGGCTTCGGTTCTGTTGTCTACGGTTGTTGTCAATCCGTCAGCGGAGTAGACTTCTTCGTCAAAGTCGTCTGATTTTGCGTGCTGATATGATTCTTTATTTACCATATCTACATAATATTCTATTGTAAATAGATCGCCGCCAGCCATATTTGTCTCGATCACTCCGTTTGCGTAGTTGAAATAATCAACGGAATTCAGAGCTTTATGATAGCATGACGGTTCGTCGGTAATTGCAAGTGTGCTGATACTTCTTGCAGGCTTGGACTGCGCGGCTTCGTCAGTGATTTCAGTATTGTTCTCAGCAGGAGTTATATCAACAAAAGAGGCGCTTTGCGTGCTTTCCTGATCGCTGTTTGTAGTGGAAACTTTTTTCATTCCGCATCCGGAAGCAGCCACGGCGGTTGATAAAATAACTGCGCATAAAATTGATCGAAATAAAATTTTTTTCATAATGCTTCCTCCTATCAATAGCTGCATCTGAAATAAAATGTGTCGGCTCCTGTTCCTACACCGCTTTTGCCAGAGTTAGTAACGCAAGCGTACCATGGACGCAAATATCCGCCCGTTATACTTGGATTTCCGTGGTAATGTGAAATCGTTGTGTACCCGCTTGGAGCTGTGTTTTGATTTATGGTAAATGATGCAAATGGAATGTACATACTTGAATCGCAATAAATTTCATATAAGGCAGCAGGATCGGTAAATCTGCTTGTCTGCAAGATAAACTTTAGCGGTCCAGTGCATTCCTGTCTGATTTTGGGCATTTCCGTTCCAAACTCATTCATATGAAGCTTTTTCGGTAGATTGTCTTAGTCTCGAATCGCCATTGTTTCCAGTATACAAATAAGTACCCCATTGACCGTCATAATGAGTATAGGTATGACTATTATTGGAATAGCCTGTTACATTGGTGTCATTATCAACGTAGACTTCAAGTGTTGTGGCGTTAGCGGATAAACCTGTGGCAGAAATCAGACAAAAACAAGCGCTTATCAAACCAGACATACGTTTCAAATGCTTTTGTTTCTTCATTTTATTTCCTACTCAAATTTTTAATCGCCAAATAATAATTTGACATATCAACTTGTTGAATCGCATTTGTTTTAATTGATTACTAAAATCCTTCCTTTAACAGAGAGTATATCATTCCAAGATGTATTTGTCAAGCATTGTGCCATGAAATGCATACCTATGGCATAAAATCATGCGTTTGCTGATACTTTTATGCTAGACATTTTAAATGAAAAACCATATTATTCGGTAAAGATATAGTTCGCTGTATCCGGCTTATATACCGTCTGCATATCATTGAAAGAAATATTTTCAGTTACTATATAGCTGCTGATATTCTGAGAGCTGTCATAGCCAATGTATTTAAGGAGAACACCTGTCTCACAGTCGGTATAAAAAACAAATTTCTCAACATTCAACTTAGCGCCGTAGCTCTCGCTTGCTTTTCCAGAGATAACGTAGCATTTTCTTCCGGCATATTCCTCAATACCGTCCACGTTCCATGCGTCGAAGTCAGTCAGAAATCCGAATGTCAATTCCTGAGGGACTAAAGAGGCTTTTGCCAGATATGTGTTTGTAATGTCTGCTCTGTAACGATATATGGGAATGCCGTTTTCATCAGATGATACTCTTTCGGAATCGTCGATCTCACAGTCGCTTTCTCTTGTACGAACGAAATGAGCTTTGCATTCGGCTGTCTTATCGGTATTGTTAAGAAAAACCATTGAATCAGAATCGGTAAAAACTTCGGTCACATTGCCTGATATGCTGACATCTGTGGTGTTTCCCATAACGGCATATGCGGCATTTGAAACACTGATATCCGAAACCTTAGTGTACGCCTTTGCATTATCAAGATCAGACTGATATTCAATACTTATATCGGCGCCTATACCATCGGAATATATCATTTTTCCCGAAACAGAATGTATATAATCGGTTGAATTAAGCATTTTGTGCCATATCTCGTCTTTAACGGTGGCAAATTCTTCCTTTGCATTATTTATCTTTCCGGAAATTTCGTTTGATTGCGCTGTATCAGTATTTTCATCCTTTAAAACAGGAGTAAATGCATTTTCAGAAGCTTCGATAGCCGAATAATCAACAGAACCTTTGTCTATCGTTTTTTTGCCGGACATAAGAACAACAGAGCCAATTATTACGGCTGCAACTGCCAGAATTGAAGAAATACTTTTTATATTTTTGTTCATATAGTCATCTCCTTTAGTATGTAAACGTAGCCCTGAGCAAAACGCAGAAATCGGCTAATATAGCAGAAACAGGGCAAATAG
>CAJTWQ010000017.1 GCA_910579835.1 uncultured Ruminococcus sp. | reverse complement strand
TATTTGAATAAGCTTTTTGCATCGTCCTCTGTCCATGGACGAAGTATCAATCTTTCTGTTTTCAGTATCATTTTAAATCCTTTCTGTGACAACAAATCCAAGCACCCAACCCTACCCGAAATCCAACATTTTCAAGCACTCAACCTGCGAGTGCTGTATTTTGATAGTGCTTGGATTTGTTGTCAGATATGTTTCCGTGGACTGACATACAGCATATGTTCCGAGTGCGTAGATTTGATAACATTGCAAAAGCTGCGTAAAATAGGCGTTTTCTCGGCTATTCCTGCGTTGCCCTTGACATCAAAACCACGCACTCGACGTGGCTCGACAGGATAGGCTGGATTTCTTTGATATTTTTCCGATTACGGGAATATATCATCAGCCTATTTCACAGTTTTACCGTTTACGGGAATATGTCTATGTTACTCTCGTACTACAATATTTGATAGTCTTCTATTGCTCCTATCGGACAAGCCATTCTCTTATCAAATAATACAATATTTTTCCCAACTGGACACACCGTGCTACCATAAACAATACCAGAATAACCTAAAGAAATGTAGTATTGAGCAATTGTTTGAAATGGTGCATATGCAATTGCTCTATTATCTGTCGCGTCAAGTGGTACAAATATTTGTTCTGACAATAACTTTGTATAGGTATATACGCCCCAACGAGTAAACAACTCTGCAAACTCTTTTTTGTTAGTGTTCATTCTTGGAACAAAACCCAACGCTTTTGCAACTTTAACACCTTTTTTTACTTGTGCCTGTCCATATTCTTCTAACGATGCATTCAATTCAGCATAAGAAATACCATCAGCAATGGTAAGGTCAACCAATTTATAATCATCGTACTTATCATCAAATTGAAAATGACAAAACCCGAATCTATTTCCTGTTTTAACTCGGCATTCAGCTTGTGCGCACTCGTGTATATCGCTATCATTACCGATTGCCAAATAAAGCCACTCAACTCCAGGAGGACTAAAACGATTATCTTCTTTAATGTACTCTTCTTTAGGAAGGAAACGTTCATAATTTGGAACTTCGTCCCTCTTTAATATAGTTCCTCTACCAATTAGTTCACTTTTTAAATCCTTAATTGCAATCGTTTTATGTTCAATGCCGGAGTTTTTATTGAATAAATCATCATATACCTTTAAAAACGTTTGCTGCTTAGCCTTATCGATTTCCTCATAAGAAAACAGGCCTTTTGCCAGACACTCTCGAAACTCACTCCAAGTTTTTTTAATAGTTTTTTCGCTGTTTTCTATACCGCTAAAATCAAATATTCTCCCCATAAGTTAAAAACCTCATCATTCCTCATCATTCATCAGTAGATACTACTGATTTATTGTAAGTTTCAGCAAATCATCTATATCCCACAGTGCCATCAAATTTTCCCGTTCTTCAGCAAATTCACGAGCATCTCTTGTGAATCTGGAAGATGTTACAATCACTGATTGATTTGCTTGCATAGCCATTTGAACTCCATAGACACTTCTAACTACACTAACATCAACCTTATGATTTTCGCCCCAGTGTTTGCATTCAATAATCAATGTATATGGTATGGGGTCTGCTTTTGTAGCAATAATATCTTTTCCACCATCTCTCGTTGCTTGTGTTATTTTTACACTAAAACCAAGTTTTTCAAAAATATCAGCAACAAAAAACTCAAATTCTCTTGGCGACATTCTTTTGATTTTTTTCCTATGGTATTCTAATAAATACTCTGCTCTCTCATACTCTGCATAAGCTTCGTCATAATAGTCAGAATCAAATTCATAATCCATTTCTACTATAGGTTCATCTATAAAACAGCCACCATGACACTCTGAATCAGAGAAGTTAAAGGCTCCTACCGGATATTCATACCCCCTGATACTAAATTCTATCCACGAACGACACTCATCACAGCATATTTCTCCACGGAAATCATATTCAATTTCTTCCCCCATGGGTCTGTCATACACGGAAGTTTCATAATCCAAGCTATCTGCTTCAACTAATATTATATTTCCACATTTATCGCACTGAATATAAAAATTATTTGGTATGTGCATCATAGTAAACAACTACCCTCCATTTACAAACATACTATCCAATTGGCAAATCAAAATCCTCGTCCGTACACTTACGGATGATTCGTTTTGTTTTCTCAATAGGCAGCGGAACATTTTCTTCACTGAAATATTCGATGTTCACTACCTCTACAACCGCCTCATGGTTGTCCTTACCCGCAGGCACAAACACAAAATCACCGATTTCTATGCTGTCATCCTCGGTCAGATAATACCCTTCATCAAAGGTAACGCTACAAAAGATGTATTCCGATTTGCGGCGTTTTGCTTTGCCATAGACCGAAGGGTCAAGAATTTCTCCCAAGCCATAGAAACGAATGAAATCAAACACTGTTTCCGCAAAATCTGCGAAGTCATCCGGTAGACCATTTTTATCGTAGGTGCCCGAGATGGTACGGCTCGGATTTTTCTTATACTCGATTTTTATGGTGTAATCCTTTGTTTCGTTCGGTGTCTCTATCACATCATCGGGATTTCCTTCAATGTGAGTAAACAAGTCCTCGGCATCGAAATTTTCAAGCAGACTCTCGATTCCGCCTTCGATTTCATACTTGCGAAAAACCTTACATCCAGTGCCAATATTCTGAATATGCTCCAATGTTTCCGTGGCTCTATCGATAATCAGCTGCTCGGTATAATCCCAGGTTACAAATTCCCAGTCTGCATCTTCCGGTTTCTGACCTGGTTTTATTTTTGTAACCCTATGATAATCCAAGGTAATTCTATTTATCACATCTGGTTTGCAGTTTCCATCAAACACATACAAATCATCCATACCAACGGTATCACGGACAAGGTCTGATAAATCTGTGCCTTCATAGTCAAAATCAGCACACAGAGAACCTCTGAATTTATATGCGACACCATCGGTATTGGTCAGTTCCATGACCCAATCACCAATATCTGTTGCAAAAATTTCTGTATATTCGTTGCCGAAATAAGTTTCGATTGCTCCAAACAACTTGTCTGCCACCGACTTATCAATTTTGAAGTTCTTACTTCTGGCTTTCTCGTATCGTTCTCCGCCGCGACCAAAGTTGTATCCAGAAAACCAAACACGGCCTTCATTATTGATGGTCAGGTGCTGTTCTACCTCTTCATCCGGCTCTGGCATAGGACCATAGCAGATATTATTTGATACGATACGCATCTTCTTTAGTGTGCCTTGAAATATAAAAGGGTTCTCCCCGGACAGCAATGCCAGCCTGCTTAATGCCAGGATAAACCATGCACGGTTTTCCGGCTCCAAGATTTCTGCACCTGTGTATGCCCAATGATTGAAATATCGCCATTGGGAATAGATTGCAGAGCCAAGCAAAGGAATATCGGTCACATTATCAATAATCCTGTCCAAAGCCTCATGATTGTTTGCAGCATTGCCGTATTTCTCCGAAAAGGCATGACCACAGTCCATCTCAAAACCAAGAGCATCGCAATCGTCAGCCATATAGTGGTCAACAAGTTCTATGTAGTTGATGTTTTGGTCTCTGAACTTATCGCACCATTTTACAGCGAAATCGTGTATCTGTTTCATATCAGCCACTGTGGTACACCTCCTATCTGTTTACTTCTTCTTTTATCCCAGCAACTGACGGATTTTTGACGTTAGCAGTTCCTTACGTTTTTCGTAGAACACCTCGAAATTTTCCAATTCAAGAGAAACTCCATCTGGTATAAGAGCCTCTTTGTGAAACACAGTCTTTTGCTCATCATTCATATCGTTATAGTAATCCACAAGGCGCATAGCATTCTTGCTGCCATTACTTCTGCCTTCCAACAGCTGAAGGTTTGGCAGACGGTTTCTGTTGCCACGCCATCTGCGCCAATCATCCATAGATACGGAAATCGGCTTTGTACTGTCAAATCTGTCATAAGGATGCAGATGGTCTTGCTCATACTTGAAGTTTTTGTTTATCCAATCAAGACCCAGGAAGTAGAGTGCCTCACCCGCAACACGGCTTCCTTTTTCGGAATTGATAATATCATCAATTTTGCCGTCGGTTACACGCAGGTCATTCATCTGCTCAAGCATATCCACTGTGATTTCATAATCGTTATCATTGATATTACTCTTCATTTGCTGCAACTTACTTGTAGTACCAGATTGGAAATAAGTGAACAGAACCGCTCTAATCAAGTAGGCTCTAATACCGTCCAGGTTATTTGCATAGTCCGGGTTGTAATACATAAAATAAATAATCGGTAACAGCACATTCCAACTGCTTGAGAAACGGCTGACTTCAATTTTCATATCCTTCAGAACGGATTCCAAGTTCTTAAGGGTCTTCTTGAAATCCTGCCAGTTGTTTTTGAGGTCTTCTGCAATCTGCTTATTAATATTGGATTTTACAACATCACCATATAGCATAAGAGCGGAACGAACGATAAAATCAGAGCCGAATCCGGCATGGGAATCTACAAGCAGTCTTCCGAACTCTGTTTTTGCATTAGGCCAATATGCCTCCAAAATGGACATAGTAATTTCGTGCTTTTTCAAAGCCTTACCGCCGCTGTTAAAACGGACAAACATTTCAAGAGCATCATCCTGTTTCATATCCTTGATTTCTGTATAGCGAATTAACTTTTCCACAAAAATCTTGTTATACAGTTTATTAAGGATATCACGAGCATACTCTTTGCTATCAGCCGGAACATTGGCAATGGTAGACTCGATGGCTTGTTCTCTTGTATTATCATCACGGAATTTATCGCTGAGGATTTCACGGATTTCAAACTGTGTAGGACTCAGTTTGCCTACCTTCTCAGTAAACTTGATGTCATATTTTTTGCTGTTATATTCTTCCTCGTCAACGGTCAGTTTGTGCTTATTCAGTTCGATAAGCAATTTTACAACCGTGCCGCCGACAATCTTTTTTCTTGCGTGTTTTTGTCTGATATAGGAACGCCCAAAAAGGGACAAAAACAGAGAGGTCAATCTCTGCTGCCCGTCCAGAACCGCCGTATCAGTCATCTTAACATCGATATTGCTTAATTCATAGTTTACGCTGTCAGCCTGTTTTCTGCTGTCAAAGGTAACTTCAGACAGGAAATTGCAGAAATAGGTGTCCCAGCTCACATTGTCATCATCCACGTGCCAGAACAGAAAAGTGGCGATAGGATAATCCAAAAGAATGGAGTCCCACAGTTTTTCAATCTGTTCCATACTCCACACATACTGTCTTTGGAACGCAGGCATAACATATTTTCCGTCTTTGATATGCTCGAGAGCCTCATAAATCGTAATGCTATCATCACTTAAAACGCTCATCGTTATGCCTCCTCTATATAAAAACTGTTCTTATATTTCATAAGGGTTTCTTCTACTTCATCCCAGATCCAAACTCTGTCGCCATCATCCTCAAAAACCTTACCATGAGATTTAGGACCGTCCAGTTTCATCTGTGAATAGTTGTTTTTGAAAGTAGGAACATACAAATCCGGACGTTCTTTATCACTGCACAAACGCTCCATCATCAGCAGGGTTGCTTCTCCTGCGATATGTTCTGCCATAAAGTAGGCCTTGATTATCTTATGATTATACTGGCTCGGCTTTAACGCCCACATCGGTATACGCTGAATTGCCTTACCATAAAAATCTTTATCTGCACTATCGGATACCCTTGTTGCCCTCGGTGTATATTCCTTTGATACATTTCCGAAAGCCTGGGCGATATACCAACGAAGGCACGAATCTGCAGCCTCGTCAGATGTTTCACCGGAAAGATTAAGCGCCATATTAAATTTATCAAACACATCTGCGTCTACATTAAAAGATATACTTTTTCTCATCGAATAACCTCCGTTCATTTACACTTTAACATTATATATTATACTGCGAATTAGTAATTTTGTCAATACTCACAGACAAATTGACATAGTTCCATCAAGCAAAAAACACCCTGCATTTCTGCAAGGTGCTAACTGTAGGGAATATTTCTTTATCTTCTCACATCCAGGCTTGTGCCGGATTTGAACTCCACTGTAACTTTTTCATCGTAGACCGTTATTTTCTCAATCAATCTACGAACCAACTGTTCATCGTATTCGGTAATGTCCTGCGTCTGCTCTGCAAGGAACTGCTGCATTTCGCTAATTCGCTGTTTTAATCCCTCTCGCTCGGCGTTGTCCACCAGGGCGTTCTGCCTTTTTTCACGAAGGTGGTAAATCTCATCTGCGATGCTGTCATAGTTACCTTTTGTATTTGCTACCTTGAGCAGTTCTTTTTGCAGTTCTTCCAAACGGCTGTCAATTTCATCAAGCGGAATGCCGTCTGCACCAGCAAGTACCGTTTCCACATTTTTTTGCAAGGTTTCGTTCACGGTATCCTTTCTGGCAAGTGTCCTGTTGATGGCCCTTATCATAAGACTTTGAAGTTCAGACTCGTGGATGGCATCGGCGTCACAGGTTCCAGGGCCTTCCTCCATTCTGGTGCAGCAACGCCATACAACGGATTTGTTTTATATTTTGATTGGATTTTCCGGCATCCGCTAATCTGACTCATCAGTGCTGCAATGGCATAGCTGTCCGACGGTTTCAGTTCCTGCAGATTCTTACCAAAGCACTCACACCAGATTTCCGGATTGCTGACCTCCGTGCGTACCATCACGCCTTTGTGATCAGGCTGACCGAACTCACTGCCCTGCAGGAAGTTCCTTCTTTGGTACAAATCCATGCTGTCCCAATCGGTCGGCAGTAAGGCATCGTCTTATCCACTCGACTTATTACAAAATCATCTTATCAACTCAACCTTGCCCATTTTCAACCTGTCAACTCAACCCTTATTTTCATAGCACAGCAAGGTTCTTTAATCGTTCAAAAGAGTAGATGAGAAACGCACTCCCAACTCTCGGAAATGCCTTGTTTTCAAGCCTTTTTCGGTATTTACTTCTGTACTTTTGACAGCAATACTACGCACTCAACGTGCCTCGTTCTGGGAAATAGATCTGTTCCGGTTACTTTTAGCGTTATATAACCATAATTCGAAAGAATTTTGGCATCTCTGGCAGCTGTTGCAGGATTACATGAGATCATCACAATTTTTTTCGGTGCAGCTTTGGCGATAGCATTTATAGTTTCAGGGGAGCACCCCTTGCGCGGCGGGTCTATCACAATAATGTCAGGAGTACAACTGCTTTTTTGCAGTTTCTCAAAGACTTTTCCGGCATCTCCGCAGTAATATTCCGCATTTGAAATGTTATTGAGTCTGGCATTTTCAATAGCATTTTCAACAGCCTGCGGTACGATCTCAATACCAATTATTTTTTTTGCTTTACCGGCCATTGAAAGCCCTATCGTTCCAGTTCCGCAATACAGATCGGCAACAATTTCATACGTTTCAGGAGCGGCGTATTCCAAAGCCTTTGCATACAAATGTTCAGCCTGTACGGTATTAACCTGATAGAAAGAAAGTGGAGAAATTTTTATTTTATTTCCGCTCATAAAATCAGAGATTGTATTATTGCCCCAAAGAGTGACGCATTTTTTACCTAAAATTACATTTGTTTTTACAGGATTTATATTCATTATAATACTTTTGACATCAGGGTATCTTTCGCTGATTATATTACACAGACATACAAGCTGACGGGAAATATCCTTTCGTACTACGATGCATACCATAATTTCTCCGGAATACGTTCCCTTTCTGAGATAAATGTGACGAATTATACCTGTATGCGATTCCTCACAGTATGCAGATATTTTTTTCTCGTTGATATATTTAAGAACCGTCTCCAATATATCCTTGAAAACCTTCGGCTGTAAAGTGCAGTTTGTCAGACTGACAATACGGTGGCTTCGTGGAGCAAAAAAGCCGCAGACTGCTTTTCCGTCAACCGCAGCAACTGGGTACTGAGCCTTGTTTCTGTAGCCGTATATCTGCTCTGCTCCAATAAAATTTTCAAATACCGGATTCAGACCGCCAAGCCGCCTGAATGCATTTTTAACAATATTATTTTTGATACGGCATTCCGCCTCATAGGAGATATGGCGAAAAATGCAGCCTCCGCATTTTTTATAATAAATACAGTCGTTTTCGACCCTGTCTGCCGAAAAATTTATGATTTTATCAACTATTCCATATGCGTAACTTTTCAGAACCTTGACAATTTTGCCTCTTATAACATCTCCAACTGCAGTTTCAGGAACAAAAACTGTAAATCCGTCTATTCTGCATACACCGCTGCCCTCACTGGTAATATCTTCTATTTCTGCGTTAAAAAACTGATTTTTTTCAAGCATTCAATCGTCTCCTTTTTCTTTTCCATCAGCTTGTCAAACTGTTTGATGTACTCATACGGAAATTTGTAGTTGTGGATTCGTGAGATCTTTCCGTCTGGGTATACTAACTTTGTGGAAGCTGCGCATCCTGCGCCTAAGATTGTTTGAGTTTCGTCCATAATAAATATGTTATAGCAGCTTTCAAATCCTTTTTTTGCATAACCTATATTTTCAAGATTATCAATGGTATTCTTTTGTCTGTACATATAATACGGCAGATAACCGCTTGAAATAAGTTTGTCTATACTGTAATCAACCATTTCTGATGCCGGGTTATCGTTATTTTCACTGCCGTTTTCAAATAGAGTTGCGGCACGCTTCAATGTAAGAGTATGGACGGTAATACTTTCTGGCTCAAGTTCTGTAATTCTATCGAGAGTATTTTTGAAGCTTTTAGTTGATTCGGCAGGCAGTCCGGCTATAAGGTCGGTATTAATGTTGTTGAATCCAATTTTTCTTGCAAGTTCAAATGCTTTTATGGCATCTTCTCCTGTATGCTTTCTTCCGATAACACGCAGAACATCATCATTAAGAGTCTGCGGATTCACAGAGATTCTTTTAGCACCAAGTTCCTTTATGACTCGCAGTTTTTCTTCTGTTATAGTATCGGGACGTCCTGCTTCAACACTGTATTCACGGATTTCGTCAAGGTTAAAATTTTTGTAAACACATTCCATTATAATTTTCAGATCGTTTGCTGTAATTGAGGTCGGAGTTCCGCCTCCGAAATAAATCGTATCAATTTTTGTATTTGTTTCCTTTACGATTTTTGCAGTGATTTCCAGTTCCCTGCAAAGTGCCATGACATAATCCGGAATAAGTTTTATAGCCGAATTCATAGAGTGGGAAACGAAAGAACAGTAACTGCACCGTGTCGGACAGAAAGGGATGGAAACGTACAGACTTGCGGCGTTTCTGTTTATTCCGTCAAGTATGGGAAGCTGATTAACAGCAGTTATATAGCCTATGTTAAGCTTTTTAGGCGATATTTCATATTTTTGTGATAATTTATCATATATCTGCTCTTTGGACATTCCTTGTTTCATAAGTTCTACAAACTTCTTTACAGGGCGGATTCCCGTCATAAGTCCCCACGGCGGACGTATTCCAGTGAGTTCTTTAAGTATCCTGTATATCAGACGACAAAGCTCATGCTCTGTATAATCTTTGTCCGCTCCTGTACCGAGGTTGCCTGAAAGCGACGATGATCTGCCGTTGAGCATAATATCAGCCGATATTTTCCGATTGTTTTTAACTGATGCAATAACATAATTATCTCCTTGTGCGTCGTTTATATTATCAGAGAAAGAAAATCGGTTTTCGTGAAAAAAAAGCTTTAAAGTCGCTTCAACTTCATATTTAAAAGAATTGCCGATTAAAATAACCGGCATTTTAAAATTATTATTCATATATTCCTCATCTTAAATTAATCATAAAAGGATTTGTTCTGCGCTCACGGCTGAGAGCTGTAGAGGGCCCGTGTCCCGGAAGCACCTTGTAATCGCCCTGAAGGAGATTAAGTGCATGAAGTGAGTTATTCATATCAATAGAATTGCTTCCGGGAAAATCGGAGCGTCCTATCGAATCCCTGAAAAGCGTATCTCCAGAGAAGATCACATCATCACATATATAGCAGACGCTCCCCTCGGAATGTCCCGGAGTGTGAAATACCCGAAAGCTCAGATCGCCGTCATTTATCCATGAATCCCCTGTAACAGCCGTAAAGTCCGTAATTGCTTCAAAAGGATGAAAGGACATTCCGGCGGCAAGGGAATACTCTGCGCTTGAAAGCATTTTTGCGTCAGCTTCATGGATATATACTTCAGCGCCTGTAAGTTTCCGGACAGCTTCAACGCCGCCTATGTGATCGAAATGACCGTGAGTAAGCAGTATTTTTCTGAGCCGCAGCTTATGTGCGTCAAGAAATCTCATAAGTACATCCGGATTGCCTCCGAGATCAATAATTACACACCTGCCGGGAGCGGTTTCAACAACATAGCAGTTCACCATCAGTTCGCCTAAATTAAGTACATGGAGTTTCATCATGCCATTCCTCCTATATAGCCGATCTTTCCACGGTTATAACGCCTTTTATCTTTCTAAGCTTTTCAAAAAGATTTTTAAGCTGATCGGTGTTTGAAATAATGATCGTGCCCTCGAATATAGCATCGCCGTTTTTCATTACACGGGATGCCGAATGAACGATGGGAACCCTTGCTTCCAGAAGTATAGCGGTTATATCGTAAACGAGTCCAACCCTGTCTACAGCCGTGACCTCAAAGCTGGTCTGAAGCTGCGAGGAACTGTGATCAGACCACTGTATATCTACCCAGCGGCTCATTTCCTCTTCATTATTGCGGCTGAGTACGGCTTTGTAATTGGAACATTTTGTAGTATGAACAGAAATACCGTGACCTCTGGTGATAAATCCAACTATATCGTCGCCGGGAAGCGGATTGCAGCACTGAGCGAATTTTACAAGAACATCGTCTATCTGATCGAGAATGATACTGCCCCTTCCGTTTGATTTAGGCTGAATCAGTGGGACGACAGAAGGAACTTCGCTGCCGTACTGCTTTTCAAACTTATCTCTTAAACGGGGGATTATTTTAGATAAAAGAACGCCTCCATAGCCTATTGAAGCAAAGAAATCGTCCAGATTTTCACAGTTGTGACGCTTGAAGTCATCGGCAAGAAATTCTTCATATTTTGATTGGTCAAGATTAATTCTATGCCGCTTGAATTCACGTTCTATGGCTGCTTTTCCTTCGGCAATATTTTCTTCGCGGCGTTCCTTTTTAAACCACGAGCGTATTTTGGATCTTGCCTCATTCGTCTTGACAATATTTAGCCAGGCTCTGTTCGGACCTTTATCCGGATCCTTGCTAATCAGTATTTCGCATATCTGACCGGTCTGAAGCTTGTAGTCCAAAGGAACGATTCTGCCGTCGACCTTTGCACCTATCGTTTTGTGTCCGATCTGGGTATGGATTCTGTAAGCAAAGTCGATAACGGTGGAATTAACCGGAAGATCAACCGATTTTCCCTTGGGAGTCATAACAACAATGTCCTCCGGAGCAAGATCTGTTTTGATAATGCGGACGATCTCTTCTACATCATCCGAAGTCTGCTGTGCTTCGATTATCTGACGGACCCATGCAAGGCGTTGTTCCATTTTGTCTCTGCCTTGAATTCCCTCTTTGTATTTCCAGTGGGCGGCAATGCCGTATTCGGCTTCTTCATGCATTTCCCATGTTCTTATCTGCACTTCAAAGGGGATTCCTTCCTTGCCAAGAACCGTGGTATGGAGAGATCTGTAATTGTTGCTTTTTGGTGTAGAAATATAATCTTTAAATCGGTTTGGCAGAGGACGAAACATATCGTGTATCAGTCCCAGAACGTTATAGCATTCGGAAATTGACGATACTATTATTCTAACGGCATATTTGTCGTATACCTCATCAATGTTCTTGTGATTAAGAAAAATTTTTTTGTAAATACCATATATACTTTTTACGCGACCGTCAACCTGAGGCGGCTCTGCAAAGTCCTCCGACCGGAAGCGCTGTGAAATACGGCTTTTAATTATTTCAATAAATGCTTCGCGTTCCTCTTTTTTATTTTCAAGGATATGCTCTATTTCCGTGTAAGCATAAGGATCAAGATAGTGAAAAGCAAGATCCTCCAGTTCTTCCTTTACTGCGCGTATTCCAAGGCGGTGTGCCAGCGGGGCATATATATTCATAGTTTCCAGTGCTGTAT
This sequence comes from uncultured Ruminococcus sp., assembly GCA_910579835.1. Classification (GTDB taxonomy): domain Bacteria; phylum Bacillota; class Clostridia; order Oscillospirales; family Ruminococcaceae; genus Ruminococcus. The sequence continues at coordinate 20,494 of CAJTWQ010000017.1, read as the reverse complement.
TCCGCTGTTTGTCATGAGGACGATATTTCAGCGTTCTCATATTATGAAGCCTGTCGCAGAGCTTTATTATCATAACGCGAATATCCTGAGACATGGCGAGCAGGATTTTTCTAATATTTTCCGCCTGCTGTTCCTCTTTAGTAAAAATAGGTATTTTGCTCAGTTTTGTAACTCCGTCCACAAGCATGGCAACATCCTGACCGAAGCGCTTTTTCAGATCATCGAGAGTTGCAGGTGTGTCTTCAACAACGTCATGTAGAAGAGCGGCACAGATAGTATCAGTGTCCATACCAAGCTCAAGGAGAATATAGGCCACCGCAAGCGGGTGAATGATATATGCCTGTCCCGAAGAACGCTTTTGCCCTTCATGGGCTTTAGCAGCGAATTCATAGGCAGAAACGATCTTGCTCAAGTCATACTGCCTGTCATCCGTAAGAATCTTCTGAATCAGCATTTCAATAGTGAAATTGTCGTCAAATTCAGGAATATCCCTGAAATAATCATCAGATGATGTTTTTGTTCCGTCGCTTTCCGAAACCATTTCATCTGATTTTTTAATTTCATCAGTCATATTTTTTCTCCTTAGCAGTGATAATTTCTTCTGTTGCCTCTTTTACGGCAGGCGGAGCCGGATTGTTCGCTATTTTTTGATCATGCTGCCGAGCTTTAAAAGCACGGGAGCAGATAAAAGATCTTTTCTTTCTTTTACAGGAAGTCTGCATATTTTGTTTTCTTTGGAAGAAACGGAGATGATTCCCAATTCTCTTAATGCTTCGACAGCAGTGCAGTACCGGCAGTAGTTAAGCTTTTGGTCCATAATTTTTATGTACAGTTCATCAAATCCAATACCGTTTACTTCGGGGATACCTGCGTATACTTTTAAAGCGGTGCCGCGGTTCGGAAGCATTACCGGATAATAGTTTGCCGGCAGTTCCTCATCCCGGATAAATGCTTCAAAGGCTCCGAATGCCGCAAAATATTTTTTTTGGTCAAAAGCTGGAGGAAGAATATCTTCTGCGATCATGGAAATTGTTTTTCGTCCTCTGTATTCATTTATTCCAAGGCTTATAATAGCCATAAAAAGATCGCCTGACTTTAGGGGAATCCGGTCGGGGGATATGTAGAATCTGAGTATATCAAAGGATTTTCCGCCGATTTCGCATTTTATAAGGGAGTGCTTGTTCCCGGAAAGACCGCTTATGCTTTGTGCAATACCTTCAACGTAGAACAGCGGTTTTTCGTTATCCGTTCCGAACGGCTCCAGCACGGAAAGACCGGATACATTTTCCATTGTCAGAAGATCAGATGTAAGAGATGCTTCGGCAGTTATGAAAGGCTCGGGCATGTTCTTATGGAATTCAGCTGCATATTTTTCCAGGAGACAGCGGAATTGATATTCCTTGTCTGCTTTTATTGTAAATCCGCCGGCAGCAGGATGTCCTCCGAATTTTTCAAGAGCTTCAGCCGCATAGGAAAGCGCTCCGAATACTGAAAATTCTCCAAACGACCGTGCGGAGCCGCGAATTTCGCCGTCCGATCTGGAAGCGATAAATACCGGCTTTCCAAAACGCTCCATGATTCTTGCGGCAACAATGCCGATAACACCGTGATGCCAGCCGTTTCCGGAAATAAATATAATCCTGCTTCTGAGAATGGAACGGTCACTGTCCAGGATAGTATAGATCTCTTCCATAATAGAATTTTCCGCAGTTTTTCTTTGAGTATTCAGCGTTTCAAGATTTTCGGCAAGCTCTGTGGCTTCGCTGTAATCCTCACAGAGAAAAAGCCTGACCGCCGTTTGGGGAGAACCGAAGCGTCCGGAAGCGTTGATTCTGGGAGCAATTCCAAAAGCGACGGAGCGGGAATCTATTTTTTTATCGCTGAGACCGGCTGATTCAATAAGCGCCATAAGACCAGGGCGGTCGGTATTATTTATAAGTTCAAGACCATATGAGACGAGAAATCTGTTTTCACCGGTAATGCTGACAACGTCGGCAATTGTCGCTATGGCGGCAAGATCTCCGAACTGTTCCAGAGCCGTAGTATAGTCTCCGCCGTCAAGAGCCGCAATCAGCTTCAGTGCAATTCCGGCGCCGCACATAAACTTGAAGTCAGAGGTACAGTCATGGCGGTGGGGATCCACAATAGCTTCGGCTCTGGGAAGAACTTCTCCCTGCTGGTGATGATCAGTGATAATAAGTTTCATATTTTTTGAATATATATATTCGGCTTCCGCCGCAGCGGATATTCCGTTGTCGACAGTCACTATAAGTTCAGCCTCTTTGAAAGCAATATCGTCAATGGCAGCTGTATTCAGGCCGTAGCCCTCCGATCTTTCCGGAATATAGTAAAACACATCTGCGCCGCATTCGGAAAGGTAGGAATATAGAATTACCGTTGACATAACGCCGTCACAGTCGTAATCGCCGTAAATACAGATTCGCTGCCCCTGGTCTACGGCATAGTTGATGATTTCCGCAGCCTGTTTCATATCGCGGATTAGAAAGGGATCTGAAAGCATATCAACGTTGTATTTTTCAATAACATCATCAGGGGAGGTAAATCCTCTTGAAACAAGAACAGCGGCGGCGAGGGAAGTGATCCCACATCCGAAAGAAAGCCTGTTCGCAGTTTTTTTGTCCGGCTGACTGACATTCCAGATTTTCATAAGCGACTCCTACATAATATAATGAATAATTACTATTATTTCATTATAACATTTCCGGAAAAATTTTTCAATAGAGAATATAAAAAAAGTGATGAAAAAAATAGGAATATGTTTTAGAACTTGTGTTCATAGAATAAGCTGCACGTCTTTTGGGTAAATTTTGCTTAAAAATCCGCACATATTCTCTATGAACACAAGTTCTTATAAAGAAAAAATGTATTTGTTTCAACAATAAAAATGTATAATTATATTTATTAAATTTACTGGCAGTTGATTTTTATTTAAGAATGTGATATAATAAAAACGTTGAATATATTTGCGCATAAATCTGCAATTAAAACAAGTTCTAAAGTGTATGTGAACACACTATAATTGTTAGAAGCAGTATTGCATTGAGATAGATATACAGAGGTGTTGTCAATGACGGAATTTCTGGTAAAAAAGTTTGTAAAAAATTGCAATGATATTGAAAATGCAGGAGTAAGGCAGTCATACGGAGCTTTGAGCAGTGCGGTAGGGCTTATAAGCAATATATTTCTTTTTTTGCTTAAATATATAATGGGAACGCTTTCAGGCTCGATTTCAATCATTTCCGATGCTTTTAATAATCTGTCCGATAGCGGAGGATGCGTCGTGACTTTTCTTGGCTGTAAAATGGCTTCAAAGCCTGCGGATAAAAATCATCCCTTTGGTCACGGAAGAATAGAATATTTGACTTCTCTTATCCTGTCAGCAATAATTGTTATAGTTGGATTTGAGCTTTTCAAAAGCTCTGCCGGAAAAATATCGGAACCTCAGCCTGTTCATTTCAGTGCAGCTGTTCTCGTTTCACTCGTTTTTTCCATAGGCGTAAAATTATGGCTTTCCCTTTTTAATATGAAGCTGGGAAGAAAAATTAATTCAGTTGTATTGACTGCAACGGCAGAAGACAGCCGGAATGATGTGATTGCCACTTCCGCGACTATCATTGCACTTATTTCATCTTTGTTTACTGATTTTCCTATAGACGGTATAATGGGACTGCTTGTATCTGTTTTCATCCTTAAAACAGGGCTGGAGATTATCCGCGATACCGTTGACGAGCTTATCGGAAAACCAGTTTCTTCGGAAATATCAAGCAGCATAAAGAGTACGATTCTTTCTGACAGCGATATAATAGATGTTCATGATCTTGTTATTCATAACTACGGTATCACAAAAATGCTTGGAAGCTGTCATATCGAGCTGAGAAGCGACAGGAGCTTCAAAGAAGTTCATGAAATAGCTGACAGAACCGAACATATTATTCAGGAGAAGTTTAATATTTCTCTTACTATTCATACTGATCCAATTGATATTGATGATGAACAGACTTTGATGTATAGAAAAATAGTAAAGTCTGCTGCAATATCTCTGAATATGGGATTTTCTATTCATGATTTCCGAATATCTGGATGCGACGCTGACAAAAGCATTGTTTTTGATCTCATAATTCCATATGATTCCCGTATGTCGCATGACGAGATAAAAAAGCATATTGACAGTGAATTGAAAGCTCATGGATGCAATTATAATACGATCATCACGTTTGATCACGAATAATAATAACCTTTCCGCATAGGAGTCTGTACACAAGTTCTGATAAAAAATAAAGGGAGTGCTGTGAGCCTCCTTTTATTTTTTACTTTTGTTTTTAATTTTATATGCATACATATTTTCATCAGCTGTTTTTATCATTTCAAGAGTATTTAGGTTTCCACTGATAACGTCGGACTTATACCCGATACTTGCTCTTACAGTATACGGTTTGCCGGATTTCTGATTGTAGTCTTTGAGGAAATCAAGAAAACGATCCTTGAAATCCTCAAAAAAGAGAGGGGGCTCTCCCTTATTAATTATTACGGCAACGCAGAATTCGTCGCCTCCAAAACGTGCACATATTTCGCTGTGCAGTGAGCTGCTGAGCAGAGCTTTTCCTACTGTGATGATCGCGTTATCTCCCTCAGCGTGACCGAAGTTATCATTTATATATTTCAGCTCGTCCAGATCGGCAGAAATTATTATCAGCGTATTTCCATAATTGTTCTTATCAGCAATATTTTTATCCAGTTTATCAAAAAAACCGCGGCGGTTGAAAAGACCTGTCATAAAATCGCGCTGAGACAGTTTACGCAGTTCTGTATTAGCGGCTACAAGCTCACTGTTAATACTTCTTATCTGCATTCTGCTGTAAAAATTACCCAGAGCGGAACCTATAGTGCTCATTATACTGTGCATCTTTTCATATTCGTCAATGTCTGCTTCCGGCTGAAAAACACAGTATCCCATTACCATATCGTTAAAATTGGCACAGCATATTACGATCGGATCGATTTTCTCCATAAGCAGATCATACCTGGGGAGAAGCTTGTTCAGCGGTATTCTGCACTGTTGATATTCTGTTTCTTCATACCTGTGAAAAAGAATATCAACATTTTCTCCGAAGCAGTTTTCTCCTTTATAGCAGCTGCCGAAATCGGGAGGGGAGAAGATATTTTCATTCAGAGCAAAGACGCAGGTTTTGAAGCGGAATTTGTCCATTAGCACCTTGGGAAGAAAGTTGACGTCTGCAATTCTTGGGATAGTTGCCTGAGCAGTGCATACCATTTTCTGACGCTCGTCGGAAAGTCTGAGGCTGGACATAAGAGCCTGAATGGAATGGCTTACATTGGCAAAACTTGTCTTAATACATCCGCATGACTGTGAGTAAACTATGTTAAAATCCACCTTGAACGATCCGCTGATTTTTTCACCGTTATCAAGCATTATAATGGTTTCAGTGATAAGTTTCCCCATTTTATCAAAGTCCTGCTTGCAGGTGGTTATATTCGGCGGAAGATACTCAGTCTGGTTTATGCCGTCAAAGCCTGTGATAATACAGTCCTGAGGAATCTTTATACCAATTTCCTGTAAAAAACCGCTGACTGTAATAGCCATGAAATCATTAGCGCAGATTATTGCGTCAGGAACTTCACGTTTTTCCTGAATGAACCACTTCTTCATAAGTTCGAGTGTAGGAAGCTCCCAGAAGCAGCCGTATCCGACATTATCCGGTTCAAATGGGATGCCGTTTTTCTCAAGGGCTGCACGGAAAGCAGCTATGCGTTCCTCTGAATAAATATTATCCTTGAATCCGGCGACCATAAAAAGTTTTTTGGCTCCATGATCCTTAATTACATGGTTACAGAGTTTTTCAAAAATGTTGGCGTTGGTAAAGGAAAAGGAAATGCATCCTTCTATTTCTTTATCCATAGAGATTACAGGAACGCTGTAAATCCGGCATTTTTCAATAACCTCGTCAACAATTCCCATATCATACATTATATTAGGGAAAATAATCAGCGCAGATAGTCTGTCATAGGGTATAAGTCTGAAAACTGCGGAAGATCCTTCGTTGTTCGCAGAGCTTTGTTCGTAAAGATCTGCGCAGGAATTGAATACAAGCAGTCTGTAGCCACTTGAAACAGCGTATTTATTCAGATTGTAAACAAAATTGAAACGGTCTTCTTCGTTTATAGTAGAAAGGCATACACCGATCAGTTTAATATGCTGCATTTTTTCATTTCCCTTCAAATTATAGTATAAGATCCTTATTATATATTTTACCACATGAAAAATAAAAAGTAAAGAAGAAATAAAAATTTAAATTTTTTTAAATCATATCTGTAATTTTCATCTGAATGGGTGTGGCATTCTCCAAAAAATGAATGTTTGTCGAGCTGATTTCTTGCTTTTACGATTGATCTGTGTTATAATTATACTGGTTTATTTATTTTCTTTGTATTTTAATGCAGAGTATAATATCATTAAAAAATGAGAGCTGAGATATATGAGTGACAAACTGAAAAGGAAAATACTTGATTTTTTCTTTCCGACAAGATGTCCGGTTTGCGGAGAATTGAGCGGTACATTCGACAGATTTTGCAAGGACTGTAAACTGAAGCTGCACAGGTATGACGGTAATTATAATGTCAGCAGGGCAGTGAGTTTTACTGCAACATTTGTTTACGACCAGAGCATCAGCCCGGCTATAATGCTTATGAAAAATGGAGTATGCGGAAATGCCGATTATGCTTTTGGAAATGAGCTGGCTGACAGACTGAATGAAGAATGTGTTTCAGATAAGATTGATATTATAATTCCTGTTCCGATGTACAGGCGAGATAAGAAAATAAGAGGATTTAATCAAGCGGAACTGGTAGCTAAAGTTGTCGGAAAGCGTCTGGGAATTTTGGTTGATTCTGGTTCTCTTGCAAAAATACGCAGAACAAAACAGCAAAAGAGTCTTGACAGAAAAATGCGTATGGTTAATGTTAAGGGAGCATATGATGTCACAGTTCCTGAAAAGATTTATGGAAAACGTATTCTTCTGATAGATGATATATGTACTACCGGCAGCACGCTTACAGAGCTGACTGCACTTCTTCTTAACAATGGCGCTTCGGAGGTAAGATGTGCCGCATGCTGCAAAACACCGGATTTATCGGAAAAAAAGATACCGACTGTCTGAAATTGTTCAGATAGCCGGTTAATTTTTTGGAGTCTGTTTAGTATTTTTGCACAGTCTTACATATGACAAGGTTGCAAGGGAGATCAAACAAGTTCTTATTCAGGCTTTTTTGCAATATGCTTGAAAAAGAATGAATCATTGTATTCACCGAAAAAATTGCCGCGTGCTCCGTCCTGGAACAAGTCTATTTCTGTTGCTTTCAGCGGGACATTCGGATCGTTTGCAGAATTAGTGGTGCTTGTTATGGTTCTCATTATTTCATGCTGAGCAGTAAGTCCGCCAAGCGAAAGAGTAAGAATCAATATACCGGAAGCTAACAGTTTTTTCTCTTTGACATAGGATGAAAGGGTATCCATGACCAGAATAAATAAAACAACCAGTGCCGGAATAGATGCTCTCATAACAAAATCAACATGTGGGCCTACACGAATAAGCGGAACAACAAGCAGAGTTCCCAGGGAAACATAAAATAACCCGTTTTTAGACTGCTTTTTGTAGATAAGAATATGATAGATAAGGAATTCAAAGAATACTGTCATAAGGTACGGCATGAGAAAACGCTTAATTTCAGTATAAGCGATGCCCTGCGTACCTGTGGCGTTGCTCTTGAGGAAAAGATATGAGGTTATGCCGATAAGTCCGCCGGCAGCCACATTCTGAAACGTCAGGGAATCCTTCAGCATGGCGATGATATTATCCTTAAACAGAGTCTTTTTGTCGTAGATCTGCACACATCGTCTTATAAAGAAGTATGCCATGAAGGGGAGAAGTCCCACAGCCGGAAGCGTACAGAACAGCAGGCTGAAAGAATAGATAAATACCAGGGAACGATTATCTTTAAGATGCAGCAGAAGCAGGGTTATCAGCCATGCCGGTATCGCCTGATTAAAAACCCAGAATAATTGTGTGGTCATCGAAGATATCTGAAAGCCGGAAGCCCAGTTTTCAAGATGGAGCGTGTTAAACCATGTGTAATCGGGGGAATTGGTGTAGATAAATGCTCCGACTGCGTCAAGACCGCTGAAAAAGATAAAAGCAATCATCATAGGAAGAGCAATTTTTTTGTGGAATGCGGAAATCAGGTAAAAAATAAAGAGAATTCCTATTACAGCCCATATAAACAGGAAGCCGTAAGCCGATGCCATACCGAAATGCTTTCCGTACCATGCAGCAGGAAGCCAGAATGCAAAATAATATATCATGGCAACGGGATTTTCAAAAAACGGTGCAGAATCATTTATATAAACAGGCCATTCGTTGTCCACCAGTGTTTCAAGTATAGCATTGCGCCACATATGATCGTAATTCTGAAAGGCATAACCGCCTATTCCGGACATATAAACCCACACCACTGCTAAAACGACAGCGCATAATATCTTCGGGATGTTTTGCCTGTTAATTTGTGATATGTCAAGGGACGGGGCGTACATCATAGCAAAATACAGTCCGACAATTATAATTGCTGCGCTTACAAGAGCAAGAGGAAGTTTGAACCATCCGAAAACAAATATAAGAAAAGGAATAACAAGATAGATATATGCCAGCCGGCAGAATATGGGGGATGCGCCTGTTTTTTCACCGGATTTTTTCAGCTCGTTAAGCTTTTTCGATATGTTAGGTTTAGCTTTTGTTTTGGATTTAGCATTTGTATTCATATTTTCCACCTCTTAATTTTATTTCCATCCACTAAAAATGCCTTTTCTGCTGCCTTTGCCATTGGCAGATCAGACAGCGAATCAGAATAAAACTCATTTATTTCCGCATTTCCGTATACACTGCGGAATCGTTTCAGCTTCTCTTCGCCCTTGCAGTTTTCTCCGGATATTTTTGCTGATATAGGATCTATTACCGTTGCCATAAGCGAGATATTTCCGAGTTGGCGGCAGATCGGAGCGAGAAGAAATTCCGGTGAAGCGGAAATTATTAGATCATCGCTGCTTTTTTGGTCAAAATACCAGTTTTTTAACCTGCGCTGTCTTTTTTGCCAGAAAAGCTCCGTTTCAGCAGAAATATCAGGTATTTTCCTGATGAACGAAAAAAAGTGTTCTTTCATTTCCGTTGTAGTATATTTTCCTGCTTTATGCATAATTACTGCGGCGATCTGAACTGGAAGGCTTAATATTACAGATGGATGACGTTTTAAAGAAAACAGCCAGAAGTCTACAGTACTGTCTCCGTCATATATAGTGCCGTCAAAGTCGTAAATATTCATGTGCTGCCTCCGGGAAATAAATAAGTACGGTTATCATTACGGCATATATCATTCCAAGCAGAATGAGCATTTTATCGTGAAGAATCATATCCACAGGATTGCCGTGTTCATCAATCTCTAAGGTATAAACATAACGCATCATCATAATCATTACGAGGGGAGCCGTGTATATTAGAACACCTGATTCACCGGCATTAAGGCTCCATATAGAGTAAAATACAATAAAAAGTCCCATGTATGCATAAAGATTACTGTTCAAATATTGTTCGCTGTAAAACTGGAGCACTTTTCTTGACGAAGTACCGCATGATTTTTTTTCGTTCCTCCGTTTTCCATAGGCAAGAAACATTGAAAGAGAAATAACTGTTAAATAAAGCAATCCGGATATCCTTACTCCGGTTATTGCCGAACCGTAAAGAACACGCAGAAAAAAACCGGACACAAGAAGAACAATATCTACCACTGGCTTATTTTTCAGTGACAGGCTGTACAGCAGATTAATGATGAGATATAAAATCGGTATTAAGCAGCCTATACTTGTCCCGCAGAGAATCAGATTAAGAGCGGACGCCGCCGCAATGAGAATTATCAGCAGGATTATCGCCTCATTTTTTGATACGTCTCCGCTTGCCAGAGGTCGCATACATTTCACGGGATGCTTTCTGTCGTTTTCAATATCGCTTATATCATTAATAATATAAATTGCAGAAGAACACAGTGAGAAAACAAGAAATCCCATAAAAAGATTTATAAGTGTGTCTGTGTTTGTAAGCATCGTCCCAAAAAAAGCGGGTATTACAATCAGAATATTTTTTATCCAGTGCTGCACACGCATTAGCTTAACATAGCTGACAGGTTTCAAATCATCATCACTCTTTACACCATTCTTTCCTATTGTACTAATTTTAATAAAAATTAAAGTATAATTGCAGATTTTATTTCTTAAAAAATATAATTCCCTCATAAAGTCAAAAAATGTATTATCCTAAAATTATTACATTATATTTGTCGCTTAAATCATCCAGAATCTCTCAATAAATTTTTGAGTTTTGTATGAATACACATAATTCAACAATATTTTTTATGTATAATTTATCTTTTTATACTATAGTTTTGAGTGCGTCTGGACATTTACTGCTATATATGTTATAATTTAATAAAAATCTCAGAGTCTGTTCAGACTTTTGTTAAGACAGGAGAGTAAAAATGAATAATTATGATAATCTGTCCTCATATACAAAGGATGAGCTTATTCAGCTTATTGAAATATATTCAAAAAACTGGCTTGCAATGGACGGTGTATGGTTTCAGTCGATTGAAAGAAAACTGGGAATGGACGAAGCGATGCATCATGATGCCGAAGCGTGGCGGCGGTTTACAGTCATTGAAGCGCGAAGAATAAAGGAATTTCTAAAGCTTGGAGATAATTCCGGCATTGAAGGATTGGCTGTATCGCTGAAGCTTAGATTTTACGCTAATATCAACACGGACAAAATTATAATAGATGATGATGTCTTGATATATAGCGCCGTTGACTGCCGTGTGCAGACGGCGCGGAAGAGAAAGGGAATGAAATTTCATCCTTGCAAGTCGGTTGGAATTATTGAATACAGCGAATTTGCAAAGGTTATTGACAGCAGATTTGAATGTGAATGTCTGAGCTGCTATCCGGATATTACCGATGATTCCTGCTGTTGCAGCTGGAAATTCACCCTGAAAAGAAATTAAAATATAAATCAAAAGCAGTTTTCGAGATCAATCGAAAACTGCTTTTTGCTTTAAATAATTATTTTACAAGCTCGATCCGCATTAGGCATACATCGAATACGTCAATAATCTCATTATTATCCATATCTCCGGCTTTCCAGTCTGTAAGCTTGCCGGAACCAAGGATCCACTTTTGTATCATTACAAGATCGGCAATTGTAAATTTTCCGTCGGCATTTACATCTCCTTTTACCTGTGATGTCTTGTTTTCGTATTCATAAACAAGCTGTATGCTCTTGTATGAAACGTTGATAACGTCTCCGGATTCTTGTTTTTCGGAGGAATCCCACCACTTCTGGAATTCAAGTTTTCCGTCGGCTATGACTCCCTCAACGACTTCATCTTCGTTTTTAAAAGTTCCGTCAAATTCAACGGTTGCCGATGAGTCGCTTCCGAGAACAAGGCTGTATGATTTTGACGTCCAGAAGTCAGTGCCGTTTTTGTCCTTGGCATTAATGCATACTGCGCAGCCTGCATTTCCCCATGCAGAACCCATTTCCGATGTAACATCGCCGGTTATGATAACTTTTTTCAGGTGTTCAGGATCGTCAACGGGTACTTCTATATATCCGTTTGCATTCACGCGCTGGTCAAGATCGTCAAAGGTAACGGTTTTAATAGTTATGGCGTCGGGATCGTAAATCTGAAGTCCGTCAAAGTCAGATGCGTCATCAGTAATAACGACCATAGCGGCGGAAAGCGCAGGAAGAGTAACATTAACCTCGTTGTTTTTTACATCTTCAATAATATCAATGAGCCTTATTTCATTGGAATCGCCGTAAACTGCATAAACCGCTGCTGCTTCATAGTTGGTTTCCGCATTTTTTAGCGATATAGCGGCGTTTTCACTTTCAGTAAAACTTTTGTTAGTGAGCATCGCCGTAACTGTTCCCTGATCAGTACCGTTTATAGAAGCGTATGAACTTGCCAGTGAAACATCGTCGGTTTTTGTGGGAACAAGGGTGTCGCCAAAAGTACTGCCGTTTCCGTCATAGTTTGTGTAAAGCTTTATACCTGATAGAATAAACGGGTTTCCGCCCCAGAGAGTTGCAAAATAAACTTCTGCATCGGCATAGCAGCCAAGAGCCTCAGCCTGAGCGATAGTACCGCTGAGATCTTCGCCGCCAAAGTTATACTCGGAAATTGCAAGCTTTGTTCCGGGGTAATATTTGTCTATAGACGCCTGTACGGTAGGCAGTATCGGCAAGTTTTCCTGACACCACTGACCTATCCAGCTATTTTCGATAAATCCCTTTTCATAGAGGGTGCGGACAGACTGTAATCTGTCCTCAGCGCTTACTCTGGAGGATTCGGAATAATAGTGAATATCCAGAACGTCCAGGAGGCGAGTGCCGTTTTCCTCTTCCGCTTTTTTCATAGCGTCGAGATAGCAGTCGAGGTACCAGTGATATCCTCCCTGTGCCTTTATGGTTTCCCATTCATCGCTGCTGTCGTCATCGGCAAGATGATCGTAGGCAGTATAGCCGTAAAGCGCAGGACCGAAAATTTCGGCATTTGGATCGAGCTTTTTTACAGCTGCCGCCATTTCAATAGATTTATCGCTTAGCTCTTTTATTCCTACCGGTTCAGGATGTATACGGCTGTGGGTGTGACTCCAGAGAGCGGGTTCATTATCGAGGCTATATGCCTGAATGCCCGTTGATTTTGTGGAATCACCAAGCTTATTGATGATATAATTGACGTATTCGTCCATATATACCGTGCCGTCAGTGAGGTCAGGCTCAGTGTCGAACGGAGCGTTCTTGGTTAGTTCAACTTTGTTCCAGCGAGGAGATGGAGCAGCTTCTGCCTCGGAAACATTTCCGTCCTTGTCTGCTGCAACATATCCAGCGAGTTGGAGTGTGGCAAGTTTATATCCGAATCCATGCTTTTCACCCATATCGGAGAGAACTTGAACGCAGTCGGCAGGCCTGTCTGATTTGGAGAGGTTGTTGTCATTGCTGTGATGCCAGTCGGAACCAGCATTGGAAGCGTTGTTTTCCCAGTTGTAGGCTGTCATTCTGTTTCCGCCCTGACGAACTGCGTTTATATTCAGCTCATCAAAATAATCTTCGTTGCCGTATTGATTTACGCCGTAGATCAGCGGGCTGATTTTTTTTGTTTTTCCGCCAAGGTCGATTTCAACGTTCATGTCATATGCGCCGCTTTCAGCCGCCGTATTGCCTAAAGGTACGGAGGCAGACGTGAACAGCACGGCCATTGCTGTCAGAAAAGGTTTATACTTTTTCATATGGATCTTACTCCTTTCGCATCATATACAGATGCTTTTTAGATATTATAGCATATTTTTTCCACAAATGCAAGCAATTCACAGAAATGTATTGAAAATATTTTTAAAACGTGGTATAATTAAGTACATTATAATAAGAATAGAGGGAAGAAAAGTTATGGGCGGATTAACAAAGCTGGCGATACGGAATTCTTGTATGAAACTTCTGAATGAACGTCCGATTCATCAGAATATAACCGTAAAGGACATTGTTGAGGACTGCGGCATTAATCGAAATTCATTTTACTATCATTATCAGGATCTTCCATCGCTGATAGCGGAGATTTTCACGGACGAGGCTGATAAGCTTATCCGTAATTATCCTCATGTGGAAACTATTGAGGAAGGGCTTCGTACAGCCGTTTCCTTTGCCCTTGAAAATAAAAGAGCTGTTCTGCATATTCACAGTTCCGCTAACCGGGAGCTGTTTGAGCAGTATTTGTGGCGCGTATGCGAGCATGTTGCCGAATCCTACATAAATACGGCCTTTTCAGAGTACAGAATTTCCAAACAGGACAGACAGACTATAATACGATTTCATAAATGTGAGTGTTTTGGTATTATAATGGATTGGCTGAGTAAGAATATGGATAACGATATTATACATGGAATACAGCGTATCTGCGAATTGAAAAGAGGAATGACTCAAGAACTTTTCAAGCGCTGTCAGGAGGACATTATAGACAAATTTCAGTAAATGCCTAAATTTTGAACAGACAGGAAATCCTGTCTGTTTATTTTTTATGATTTAAATGATATAATATTAACAATTCAACACAACTTTATTTGTTGAATTAAAGTATTGTATATGGAAAGGATTGCTGTATTTATGAAATTTTCCAATGCGGTGGTAAAGCACCGCGCTTTCATCCTGATCACAGCTGTGGTTCTCATGATACCGGCGGTAATCGGCATGGCAAAAACACGAATCAATTATGATATGCTTGACTATTTGCCGTCAGACATGGATACTGTCAAAGGTCAGACAGAGCTTCTTGATGATTTCGGAAAGGGCGCTTTTTCTTTCATTGTTGTTGAGGATATGCCGAAAAAGGACGTGGCAAAGCTTAAATCAAAGATAGAAAAGGTTGAGCACGTTGAAACTGCTCTATGGTATGATTCTATACTCGATCTGTCAGTGCCTATGGAATTGCTGCCTGATGAGATCTACAGCGCATTCAATACGGAAAATTCCACTATGATCGCTGTTTTCTTTGATACTTCAACTTCTGATGACAATACAATGGACGCTATCCGTGAGATACGTTCATTAGCTGGAAAGCAGTGCTTCGTTTCAGGAATGTCGGCAATGGTTACTGATCTTAAAGATCTGTGTGAGCGTGAGGAACCGATTTATGTTGCTATAGCGGTGCTGCTTTCAACAGCGGCGATGCTTCTGCTGCTTGACAACTGGCTGATTCCTTTTGTATTTCTGACAAGCATAGGCATGATGATCCTCTTTAATCTGGGAACGAATATTTTCTTCGGAGAAATTTCATACATTACCAAAGCGCTTTCCGCTGTGCTTCAGCTTGCAGTAACGCTGGATTATTCGATCTTCCTGTGGCACAGCTATAACGAACAGCTAAAAAACTCTGAAACTAAGGAATCGGCAATGACAGAGGCTATCCATAAGACGCTTACTAGCGTTATAGGCAGCTCTGTAACAACTGTAGCCGGATTTATCGCATTATGCTTTATGTCCTTTACACTCGGAAAAGATCTGGGTATAGTTATGGCAAAGGGCGTTATTTTCGGAGTTTTGGGATGCGTTACCGTTTTACCCTCTCTTATTTTGGTATTTGATAAGCTTCTTTCAAAGACACATCACAGATCGCTTATTCCCGATATGAAAAAAGCTTCGGGAGGGATTATAAAAATTTTTCCCGTATGCCTTGCAGTTTTTGTCGTGGCCGTTGCGCCTGCATACTACGGATATTATAAGACAGACAAGGAAGTATACTATAATATATCTGACAGTCTGCCGGACGATATGGACTATGTCATTGCAAATTCAAAGCTTTCTGAAAGCTTTGACATCGCCTCGACTCACATGATACTTACCGACAGCTCGCTGCCTGCAAAATCCGTTCGCTCTATGATAAATGAAATGGAAAAGGTAGATGGAGTTAAATATGTACTGGGACTTGAATCGGTTGTAGGTCCTCTTGTGCCAGAGGAAATTCTTCCCGAATCAATAACAGAAATTTTTAAAAGCGATAAATGGGAGCTTCTGCTTATCAACTCTGAGTACGGCGTAGCTTCTAATGAAGTAAATGCGCAGCTTGACAGTCTTAACAGTATTCTTAAAACCTACGACAGCAGCGGACTTCTCATCGGTGAGGCCCCATGTACAAAGGACATGATAGAGACAACGGCTCATGATTTCAAGGTTGTAAATGCTGTTTCAATTCTGGCAATTTTCCTTATCATTCTTTTAGTTCAGCGAAGCATTTCGCTTCCGTTTATACTGATTGCCGTTATAGAGCTTGCAATCTTTATAAATCTGGGACTTCCTCATTATTTTGGACAATCGCTGCCGTTTATTGCTCCGATCTGTATAAGCACTATTCAGCTGGGAGCAACAGTGGATTACGCTATTCTTATGACAACACGCTATAAAACTGAAAGAATATGCGGAAAAGACAAAAGAGACGCTGTTCATACTGCGCTTTATACGTCGCTTCCTTCAATTTTGGTCAGCGGAGCAGGATTGTTTGCCGCTACATTCGGTGTCGCAGTATATTCTGATATTGATATGATAAGTTCTATGTGTATGCTTATGGCAAGAGGAGCTGTTATCAGCATGATACTTGTTGCATTTATGCTGCCGGCATGGCTTATGCTTTGCGATAAGATCATATGCAGAACTACGCTTGGAATGAATAATAAAGTACGCAGTAAGCTTAAGGAGGCTGAATCAAATGAATAATACGGCAAAAAAAGTAATTTCCATTTTATTATGCACATCGCTTATAACAGGAACCATAGGTTATGGCGCATATTGTGCTTTCGATAAGGAAAATAATAAAACTGACGTCATATGTGTTAAAGAGAATGCGAAGACCGCTCCAGACGTTCAGGCATCCAAGGATGAAACGGTGTATGTACTTGCAGGAGCGGACGGCAGTGTTCAAAAGGTAATTGTCAGCGATTGGCTGAAAAATACAGCCGGAGTATCAGACATTTCTGATAGTTCCGTTCTTAGCGGCATAGAGAATGTCAAGGGTGACGAGGATTTTACCGTTGGCAGCGGTAATTCGCTGGTCTGGGAAAGCGGCGGAAACGATATATACTATCAGGGCAGTACCGACAAGGAGCTTCCTGTGAGCTTCAGTGTATCCTATAAGCTGGACGGAAAGGATATTTCTCCTGCGGATATTATCGGAAAAAGCGGAAAAGCAACGATACGCTTTGATTATAAAAACAATACCTCGGTGAATGCTGAGATAAGCGGAAAGCAAGAACAGCTTTGCGTTCCGTTTGCAATGCTGACTGGAATGATTCTTGATAATGATGTTTTCAGAAACGTAGAAATCACAAACGGACGGCTTGTTAATGACGGGAACCGCACAGTTGCCGCCGGCATAGCCTTTCCGGGACTTCAAGAGAGTCTTAAGCTCGATTCGGAGATCGCTGAAATTCCCGACTATTTTGAAATTACTGCTGATGTAACCGATTTTCGCATGGCTATGACTGTTACCATTGCAGCTAATGATCTATTCAGTAGTCTTAGCACCGGAAAGATCGAATCCACCGAGGGGCTTGACAGCTCAATGACAGAGCTTACTACTGCTATGGATCAGTTGATAAAAGGCTCGTCCGGTTTGTATAACGGCCTATGTGAACTTTTAAAAAAATCGGATGAACTTGTAAAGGGCATAGATAAGCTTGCAGACGGTTCAAAAACTCTTTCTGACGGTATAAAGACTGTCGACAGCGGAGCATCCGAGATTCAGTCCGGTGCAAATCAGCTTAATGAGGGGCTTAAATCTCTTGATGAAAACAGCAGCG
This sequence comes from uncultured Ruminococcus sp., assembly GCA_910579835.1. Lineage (GTDB taxonomy): Bacteria > Bacillota > Clostridia > Oscillospirales > Ruminococcaceae > Ruminococcus. The sequence continues at coordinate 3,015 of CAJTWQ010000017.1, read as the reverse complement.
CATTGAACAGCGGAGCAAAGGAAGTTTTTGACTCTCTGCTTGCAGCCGCTAATGCTCAGCTTCAGGCTTCGGGGCTTGTACTTCCCGAGCTGACCGCTGAAAATTACGGAGGCATATTGGATCAAGCGATTGCTGCGACCGGAGCGCAGCCGCTTATTGATCTTAAAGCTCAGCTTGACGGATATAACAGTTTTTATCAGGGACTGCTCAGCTACACAGCAGGTGTTTCACAGGCAGCCGGAGGAGCAGAGACTCTTAAAGGCGGAGCCGATTCGTTGAAAGCCGGAGCATCACAGCTCAGCACCGGGGCAGGGGAGCTTTATAACGGTCTGAAAAAGCTTCAGGAAAGTACGCCTGCGCTTATTGAAGGCATAAAACAGCTTCGCGACGGTTCACAGCAGCTTTCCGAAGGATTGCAGACATTCTATGATGAAGGAATTAAAAAGCTTGTAAGCCTTGTTGATGTTGATCTTGCCGGACTTACAGAACGCTTTCAGGCGATGACGGAAATATCGAGGGAATACAAAGTATTCTCAGGCATTTCCGATAATATGGACGGAAACGTGAAATTCTTCTTCCGCACTGATGAAATAGAGTAAATAAATAGAAAACAGCTCCGCTGACAGAATAAATCTTTCGGCGGAGCTGTTTTTATACTAAACGTCATTCCAAATTGCACAATAAATGTCGAGAAGATTTTGTACATAACAAGGCGGAGGAGGAGAGCATACTTGCTGTATGGTGACGACAACAACGCAGTTATGTACAAAATATTTCAACAGATATGTGTGATTTGTAATGTCGTTTAGTATATTATGACAGTTTTTTCAAAGAGTCGTATATCTGTATTATTGCTTCATCAGGATGAATTGTATTTCTGACTGCTGTTTCCATTGGACAAAATCCTGTATTGGTACGATTGCGGATAGCCTCAGTCAGTATGTCATACTGCACATGAATATGATTTTCAGTCAGGACATGAAGCGCCGCACGGCTGATAACGCCTGCGTAAATTTCATCAGGATTCAGCATCACATACAGGAAGGCTGCCGCTTTTCCTATTACTTTGTCTGCGGCAGAAAATCCATTCAGGCTTTGTTTGTTTTCAAGAAGCCCTAAAAGCGGCTTCACGCCTCGCTGCATAAATGTTAGTTCCATTTCATCATTGACTGCTGTCAATGTATAATTACCAGTTTTCAGCAGTTTTACTGCTCTTTCAAGATTACTGCTCATGCTTTTTCGTATTCTCGATTCTGTACATAAGAAGCGGAATCAGGCTCCATTGGAGAAAAAGTCCGGGAATTCCTGTTAAAATGCTGTTCCAAATGACTGCAATCTTGATGCTCTCATTTCCGATTGCATAAACGGCGAAAAGAACAGCCGCAGCACGAATCGTCCGTCCTGCCGTTTGAACAATAAGGACTTTTGCTATATTCGGAATTTTTACATTGCGGAGAATTCCCGCGGATGCGCCATATATGCAAAGCTCTGTCATAATAAACGGCAGCATCAGCTGACCGGGCATGCCTGTAAGAGCGAAACTGACAAGAGGTCCAAAAAGTCCGGCGAATGCTCCTGCATATGGACCTGCGAGAAGTCCGGCAAGAATAATCGGAAGATGCATTGGCAGAAATGTTTCTCCAAGCGCCGTGCCAAGCCCGGATACAGCGCCTATGGCATGAAAGATCTGCGGAACTGCAACAGAGCCGATAATTGCAGCGATTGCCGCCGCAGTCTGAGTTTTTACGGTCAGACGGATTTTTTCTATAGTTCTAACAAGTGTTGACATAATAAATTCTCCTTACATATTGATCATATCAGTAAAATCATGCATCATATCAGAAATTTTAATTTGCTGAGGGCATACCTGTTCACAGCTGCGGCAGCCGATGCAGCTTGCCGGACGTTTATTTTCAGGCATGCTTGCAACGCTCATTGGTGCAAGAAATCCTCCGCCTGTAATTTTATGTTCATTGTATAGTGCAATCAGTTCCGGAATAGGCAGTTCCTGAGGACAATGGCTAGTGCAGTAATGACAGGCCGTGCATGGCAGTCCGCCTTTTTTTGTTTCTTCATCCGCAAGCGAGACGATCTGACGGAATTCCTCACTGTTCAGTGGATTATCACTATTCCAGACAGAAATATTTTCTTTTAGCTGTTCAATGTTGGACATTCCCGAAAGTACCATAGTTACGCCGTCTATTGCCTGTAAGAACCTGAATGCCAATGCAGCCGGCGATTCTTCAGGACGTATTGAGTGCATCAGCGCTTTCATTTCTTCCGAAGGATTCGCCAGCTTTCCGCCGCGAACCGGCTCCATTACCCATACGGGAATATTGAGGCTGCGAATCAGTTCAACCTTTTCCTGTGCATTCTGAAAATGCCAATCCATATAATTAACCTGAAGCTGACAGAATTCCATATGCTCCCCGTAAGCGTCCAGAAAACGTTTTATTACCTCAAGGCTTCCGTGGGCAGAGAATCCAAGGTGACGGATTTTCCCGTTTTGCTTCTGTTCAAGAAGATAATTCAAGATTCCAAAACCGGGATTCAGATAGTCGTCAATATTTCCCTCATACACATTATGGAACAGATAAAAATCAAAGTATGACGTTTGACATTTTTTAAGCTGCTCCTCAAAGATTTCTTTGACTTTGGGCATATTTGAATTGTCATAGCCGGGAAACTTCGATGCAAGATAAAAGCTGTTTCTTGAATATTTCGACAAAAGCTTTCCAGCAATCAGTTCAGAATTTCCGCTGTGGTACCCCCAGGCAGTATCGTAATAATTAATGCCGCTCCGCATGGAATAATCAATCATTTCAGCCGCCGCCGCTTCGTCTATCAGCGAGTCATTATTATCAATAACCGGCAGACGCATCATGCCGAGACCGAGACCGGACAGCTCAATGTCCTGAAATTTTCTGTAAATCATGTAAAATTCTCCTTTTATATTTTAGATAGCCCTGAGCAAAACGCAGAAATCGGCTAATATAGCAGAAACAGGGCAAATAG
>CAJTWQ010000016.1 GCA_910579835.1 uncultured Ruminococcus sp. | reverse complement strand
CTTTATTCCCTTGTCCTTTGCCTCTCTGAGGGCTGCCAGACTATCAGCCGTCTCACCTGACTGACTGATAATAATAACAAGACTGTCCTTGGTAAGAGTCATCTTCCTGTAGCGGAATTCAGAGGCAAGCTCTACTCTTACGGGAAGAGAAGTAAGATCCTCCACAACATACTGAACAGCCATTCCGACATGATATGCAGAACCGCAGGCGACAATATATATCTGGCTTATCTTCTGCATTTCCTCATCGGTAAGTCCGATTTCACTGAAATCAATTTTTCCGTCCTTCACAACAGAATTAATAGTATCTCTTACCACCTTAGGCTGCTCGTAAATTTCCTTGAGCATAAAGTGCTCGTAACCGCCCTTTTCAGCCGCCTCAGCATCCCATTTTATTTCTGTAATTTCCTTGCTGATTTCTTCACGGTCTATGTTGTAGAAAGTTACTGCACCTTTTGCCAATCTGGCGATTTCCATATTTCCGATATAATAAACATTTCTTGTATATTTAAGAATCGCCGGAACATCGGACGCAACATATGTCTCTCCGTTTGAAATGCCTATAATCATCGGACTGTCCTTACGCGCCGTATAGATCTCGCCCGGATAATCCCTGAACATAACGCAAAGCGCATACGAACCTCTGATACGGATCATTGCACGGCCGATAGCGTCAACTGGACCAAGATTGTACTTTTTGTAATAATAGTCGATAAGCTTGACAGCAACCTCGGTATCAGTCTGGGATCTGAATTCATAATTGCTTTTAAGAAGCTTTTCCCGAAGCTCCTGATAATTTTCAATAATTCCGTTATGAACAGCAATTACATTGTCATCATCACTGCTATGCGGATGAGCGTTAATAGTGGACGGTTCTCCGTGCGTAGCCCATCTCGTATGTCCGATTCCACAGTTTCCAACGACAGCGCTGCCATCATTTGTCATTTTCTTAAGTACTTTCAGCTTTCCCTTTGCTTTGACAATCTCAGTCTCGCCGCTGTCGTCACGAACGGCTATTCCGGCTGAATCATATCCTCTGTATTCCAGCTTTGAAAGCCCGTCAAGAAGAATCGGAGCTGCTTGTGAAACTCCGGTAAAACCAACTATTCCGCACATAAATTTACCTCCGTTAAATTATACTTTTAAATTATACATTTTTATTATACAATACATTTTATAGCTTTGTCAATATAAATCTATTACTTTTTCTAAATCATCGTTTTTTTCTGAATTTCGGCATAATTCTCCGACGATAATCTTTATAAAATATCATCAGGTTTAGATCGTACAGCATGAAAATCACATCGGCAACAGCCAGCATGATATATCCTCCGTATTTGCCGAAATTCCCCATTTCCTCCAGCAGCTGACTGAGACCGAGAATATAAACGGTTATCCAGAAATATACCAGAATACAGCCGTTAAAGATCAGAAATTTTACTGTTCTTCGCAGCAGACCGAACCGTATTTTCTCCAGATACATCCTCAGAACAGGATAATGCCCGAAAAACAAAATAAAAAGCAGCGCCGCCTCTTTGTCGAAAGTGATGAGTAACGACAGCAGACTTACAGCTATGTAGGTCAGCAGAGCCCATCCGCGGCTGACCTCTGCTGCAATTATCATTATAAGTCCTCCGGCTATCATAGGAAAAATGATATACAGCGGCGCAATAATTCCGGCAAGAAACATTGTAAGGAGACACAAAGCGGAAACTATGCCGCCCAGCGCTACACGATAACTTATGTCACGCATTATTTCAGTACCCTTTCACGTCCGTCAGGAGATCTCTTTGCGTGCTGAACATGGTAAACAGCCCTTGACAGCAGGATGTACGGTACAAACCGCTGTCCCAGAGCGCAAAGCTTTGCCGTAAGTCCGGGAACAGCCAGCAGATGTCCTGCAAAAGCCTTTTTTAAAGCATATTCTGCCGCATAATCAGCAGTTATAGGTTTAGCGCTGAAATTCACGCCTGCACGGCTGTTGAACTGAGTATCCACCGGTCCAGGACAAAGAACGGTAACGCTAACCTTTGACCTTTCACGGCGAAGTTCTTCATGAACAGCCATAGAAAGCCTTAGAACGTAATTCTTTGAAGCGTAGTACCCGGACATAAGCGGTCCGTGCATAAATCCGGCAACGGAAGCAACATTCAGGATTATTCCCCGGTCGCGCTTTCTAAAATCTCTAAGAAAAAGCTTCATAAGAATGTGCACGGCAGTTATATTTACGTCTATCATTTCAAGCTCACTGTCAAGGCCGGTATCCTCAAACTTTCCGAAAATTCCGAAACCGGCGTTATTTACAAGCATATCAATACCGTGGTCTTTGCAGTAATCATAAACCTTGTAAACCTCGCTTCTTTCAGAAAAATCAGCTGCGATTATCTCTGTTTTTCCCAGACTTTTCCGCATTTCTTCCAGAATATTTTCGTTCCGCCCTGTGAGAATAAGCTCCCAGCCTCTTTCACTGAGCTTTTCGGCAATCTTTCTTCCTATACCTGAAGTTGCTCCTGTAACAAGTGCTTTCATTTTGCTGTCCTTTCTTCCGGCGGCACCGCCAGTACATCAAATAAATTTTCATCGTCCATACTGTCTATCCCGAAAAGAAAAAGTATCTGCTCATAATCATCAGGATCTGTAAAATCCGTTATTGCGCCATCCATGTACTCCGGAGACGCAACGTCAATTTCACTGTAATGCTGGGTAAGAAACGGAATAAAACAGTCTGCAAAGCTGTCCTTTATGACAAGTATTTTCCGTTCGTTATTAACTGATGTTTTTATTTTAACAAATGGACGCTTCTCTCCAAGATACATATCATACATATTCCGCGAGTCAAGATACGACTTGTCATACAGTTCCCCGGAAAAGCTTTTCATATCGTTATCATATCCTGTAAATCCGACTATCCTTTCTCCTTCCGGATAGGTATATATATCAATGATATCCGGCTTTACCTGCGAATAGAACGTACGGGCGTAAAGATTTCCTCTGAAATTATCTGCCACATGATTTATAGTGTATTTATCATAGGCAGTCGGGCTGAATCCGAGCTTCTGGATTACCGTTCTGTATACGCAGTACGCCCCGTAGCTCGTCCATTTTGTATCGGTTCGATAGTATATATAATTTTCGTTAAGCATTTTAAGGATATTATATGCATCTATCTCCCGTATATTCCCCTCAAGTTGGCTGTATAAACTGCTTATCTGAATACTCTCAGGTTTTTTGCGCATATATTCAGGCAGGTAACTGTCGTAAACACCTGATGATGTCGGAATTGCCGCAAAACAGACAGCTCCCTTATATCCTGTACAAAATTCGTTTATAATACGAACATTTTCCTTTACAGAACCTCTTTCGGATATTTCAGCGTCAAGGAGCATTTTACGATCCACAAAAACGCCGTTTACTATACTCTCGTTGGCAGACGCTCTCAGCATAGAATCAGCGGCTATCATACGGCTGCGTGCAGGGAAACGATCTGCCGTACATTTTGCAAGATACTGTACGAAGCTTCCATTCATAATTGCGGACACTGATATATGGTCGCTTTCCTTACAGCTGCTGTTAACAGGATCGCTGACGCCCTTTCTGAAAAAGATGCAAAGCATAACGACTGATAAATACACAAGCATTATCACTGCGGTTATTTTACTTACTCTATTTTTCATAAATTCCTCCTGTCATAGTCTAAGCAGGATCATATCCGAACTTCCGCGGTATGATATGAGGACTGTACAGAGAATAAACACAGAAAGCACGATCGCAGGCGATAAGGCTGTAACAATGCTCTGTACTCTTCTGCGCCCGGAACGCATCATCAGATTTCTGAAAAGATTTGTCGCTGAATACATGCTTATAAGCAATATCAGTATATATGATTTTATCAGATACAGCGACAGCGAATCCGCCATGATCCTGTTTCCGCCGATCATGGCAAATAAATATTTCAGTGAATAGGAAAGACTGTCCCCTGCCATAAAAACAGAACCTGCCAGCGCTATAACAAAGGTATAAAGTATACCTGTGACCGGTAGAAGCTTTCCGCGGCTGAATCTTGTTTCAGCTGTAATGGCAGTCCCCCATATCATTCCCCATACTGCACCGTTAAGGTTAAAAGTATACCAGAAGCCGAACAAACCCCATACCGCAATAAATACAATCCTTTTGTATATTCTGCTTGATGAAAGCGCTGAAAGCGGTCTGGTAATATATCTTCTGAACCAATGGGCAGCCTGCATATGCCAACGGGCGGTAAAATATCTGATATTTGAGCTGAAAACAGGATAATTGAAGCTCTGCGGCAGTCGGAAACCGAAGCAGTACCCGATACCGATCCCCATATCGGAAACACCAGATAAGGTGAAATAAAGACACAGGAAATAAGATATAATTCCCAGCCATGCCGTCAAGGCTGCCATTTTGTCCACATCCACGCTGACTGAGGCATTATAAAGAACATAAAGAGTGTCAGCAGCAATGACCTTTTTTGCGAATCCCTTTGCAAAAACAGCAAAACCTGTGCCTATTCCCGATAAATCATCGTGACGGCACCGAAGCATTTTTTGAAAGCTGGAATAACGCATAAGCGGTCCCATAAGAATCCGCGGAAAAAACATAATATACAGTCCGAAAGATACGATATTACTTTCCGCTTCTGTACGGCCGCAGTATACGTCTGCAAGTATGCCTGCTGCTGACAGCGTAAAAAAAGATATGCCAACAGGAAAAAAGGATTCCGGAATCGAAATCAGTTCCTTGAAACCGCGGAAAATTTCGCTGCGGAAAATAAATATGACCAATATATCAAATATCAGAGCAAATAAAAACACACTGCGTGATATGCTTTTGTTTTTAATGTATTTTCCAATAATTCGGCACGCTGTATAATTAAGAAACGTATAAGTCGTCATAAAGAAAAGAAATCCTATTCCGAACATTCCACAGAATATCATGCTCAGAATAAGAAGAGATACATTCCTGTGTTTTTTCGGTATAACGTAATACACAAGCAGCGACAGCGGAAAAAAAACATATATGAACAGCAGACTGCTATATATCATCATCTTCCTCCTTTATCCCTGATATTCGCCGTTTAAGCTCATCAGCGCTCATCATTGTATTAAGCACCTCAATAAGAGATGAAACAGACATTATCGAGGGCAGCCCCAGACTTCTCTGAAGCCTTTCACGAAGCGATTTACTGTCACGTCCGCCGCTGAGTCCCAGTTCAAAAAGAGTCAGCTTCGAAATATCCTCAGACTGCCTGCTTTCCGAAGCAGTGATTCCTGCTCTGTCAAAAGCGTCAAGAAGTATCTTTGCATCTACTCCTTCAACTCCAAGCTTTCCCTCGGCAGACGGTTTTTCCTTCCGTTTCTCTTTGCCGAAAATATCTGGAATAAATACATTGCGTATATCTCCGCCGTTTACCGCTCCTCTGATGTAGCCTCTGATCCTCCGGCCGGCGCTGTCGGAATCAGTCAGTATCACTATACCCGTAGTTCGGGCATAATAGCGTATAAGCTCCATTTTTTCCTTATCTTTAAAAATACCGAAGCCGTTTGTTACTATAATAGTTCCGTCTATAATTGACGAAAGCTTGATTTTGTCGTATTTTCCTTCGACAATCACAGCCTGACTAATTTTTATCATTTAAACATGCCTCCATTGCACATCACCGCTAAAACAAGTTACAGGAACCTGTACTGATAGGCATTCGTATACGTCTTTTCAGATGTTCGCTCCGCTGAACTTCATCAAAAACCTGCTCAAAAATCCAAACGCTCAGACTATAGCAGGTTCTAATTTCTCAATGCAAGCATTTTTACTACCGCCTGTTCCAGAACGATTTTTTCATCTCCGCCGGTGGAATTAAGAATTGCAGCCGTATTGCGCAGTATTATCAGACAGCTTCTCAGTCTGCCGAGGCTTATCCGAGAAGGAGAACGGAACATTTTTTCAATTATAAATCCGCGGCTGAAATAACCGAAATCCTGAATAACTGCCTGTGCATTCCTTCCGGACTGAATTGCCGCCCGGACACGGTACATATCAAGAAAAGAATTCGTAATGCTCGCAAGAACTGTTCCCCGGTTTTCCTTTGCCTGCATAAGCTCATCCAAAGCCTCAAACGCCTGTTTTCCGTCAAACGCCGCAACAGAATCTGCCAACCTGAAAACAGTGGCTCCGCTCTGACGATGTACCATAGAGTCAATCATTTCAAACGTAATTTCCCGTCCCTGTGCATAAGCACAAAGTTTGTCGATCTCATTTTCAGCAGCTAAATGATCACAAAGGCACCGTTCAGCAATCTCACGGGCATTATCCAGTGAAATTGCCCCTCCCCGTGACGAAGCTGATGCCGAAATATCCTTTGCAAGCTCCTGAGGAGTTTTCAATGAAAAGCAGATCACCGCGCCGTTTTTAGCTATAAAATCTGCAAGCTTCTTATTTTTGTCAGCAATTAACCGGCTTTTTGTTTTATAATCAAACCTTGTCTTGATTTCAAAGCCGGTTACATTCATAATGATTACCGTCTTAGACGGCACACTTTTAAGAATTTCAATCACCTGTTTGGTAACGTCCTCGCGCTGTTCCTCACAATTATAATCGTTAATAAGTATGCAATTATACTCAGACATCATAGGCATCATTTCCGTCATATCACGAAGTTCTGACAAATCAAGCTTCTTCCCACTTATTCGATTCAGCGAAAAATCCGCGTTCTCGCCTACGGCAGCCTTTATTATCTGATCCGTAAGCTTTTCAACACCGCTCACATCTTCCCCACAGATATAATACAAATTGTAAAGCTCTCCCTTTCTGAGCTGCGTTCTTATCGTTTTTGCATCGGTATATGCCATTACAGCCTCCTGAATTCATACCCGCCGTTCACTGACAGCGTTATTTCAAAATTATTTATGCCGCTGTTTTCTGTCCGGTCTATGAATATCTCATGATCCATTGCCGTTCCGCTTACAACAAAGCCTTTGCCCTTATCTGCGGGTGATACTATGATACTCTCTCCGTCGATGTCTATAACAAGACTTTCATCTCGGTAAAAAATATAAACATCATCATAGTCAAATACAATTTCTCCGGAAAATTCAAAAATATTTTCCGCATTATATACAAACATATCATCTCCGACGTACCATTCACCTATTGTCATAGGTTTAATCTCTGATATGTAAGCGGAATACTGAGAAGGTTCATTTTCCGTCAGTACAATACTGTCGGCACGGGATATACCGTTTTCACATAGATACTTCCGAACGTATACCGGAGTATTGTAATATCCGCTAAGATCAAAAATCCTAGTATTGCCTTTGTAGGATATAACCGCCGCCGCACTGCTTCCGCGTCCAAGAAATGCTATTCTGATACAATTATAAGCAATCATGCTGCTAATTGCCGAGCATATCAGAACTGCTCCGAATACCAATGCAATAACAGCCGCTGTAAGCGCTCTTTTGTTAAAAACAAAATGTACAGCAATAACCGCTGCGGCAGCAAAAATAATAATAACAAATGAATATTTTCCCGAAAAATAGAAATAAGATAGATTACTGCGCGATATAAAATCTGAAACAGCAAGCACCGGATTAAGCATAAATTCAATCAGTTTTAATATCGGCAGAAAACCGCCCGTCATGACATAAATTGCCCCTCCCACCAATGCAGCCGAACAAAAAGGCAAAAGCAACAGATTGATTACAGGAGCTATAAGAGATGTTTCGCCAAAATATTTCATAGACAGAGGAAATACACAAACATTTGTGCAAATCATTATCACAGCATTTTTGATAAATTTCCGCTCAGAAAAATTATCCGCCATATATGGACCGAAAACTCCTATTCCAAAAGATGCGGTTATTGACAGCAAAAATCCGCTGCTGTATATCACATACGGATTAGTAATGCATAAAATCAGAACCGCTCCTGCCAAAGAATTAAAACTGTCGTTCTGACGGCGGAAGAGACTTGCAGAATATGCAAAATCTATCATTATGGCAGCCCTTACCGCAGATACAGGCCATTCTGCCATAGTAATAAACAGCAGCATTGCTAAGTTCATGAGAAAAAATGAAAAGAATCTTCCCGGAATCAACCTGCTGAAAAACGTCATAAGCACCACAGCTATTACGGAAACATGAAGTCCGGAAACAGCCATAACATGACCTATACCGCAGCGGTAAAGAGACGTCTGCATATCTGAGTCCAAACCTCTCTTTTCACCAAAAACCATTGCCCCCAGAAAGTTCCCTGTTTCACCGTCCATCCTGCTGCGGAATCTTGAAAGCATTTTCTCTCGATAGTTCATAAGAGCGTTTTTAACGTGATTTGAATGAGTTCGTTCAAGAGTAACGTTTTCCGGATAATCTGCGCTGAGGAATATTCCCTCAGCCATGAAGATATCGCGGTTCCGGAATACATAATCATTGCTGTAATTAGAAAATTTACAATTTTCAAGGCGCAGTATATCGCCGTATTCTGCATCAAGTCCGCTTCCGAAATAGTTGATCTTCACACCGGATATACCATTAAGCTCTCCTTTAAGTGTATATAGGGAAAGATCGCCGGAATAACTTTCGATCTCCAATATCCTGCCCTCAAAATCACCTGCAGTACCTGCAAGGGAAACTACGCGTTCATAATAAAGACGTTCATATGCTTTATAAGAACCAATGGCTGCGGAAAAACAGAAAACAAGCATTATCAAATCTTTTCCCCTCATGCCCTTTGCAATCAAAAGTATCAGTATTACAAGCAAAACTGCTGCATATTTTATATCTGTAAAAAATGAAGCGAAAAACAATCCTGCCAGATAAGCCGCAGCAGCACCAATCATTTTCCGCTTCATAATAATTCTCCCTATTTAAAGAATAGAGGCAGCTTTTCAAGAAAAATTATATCTTTTCTTTCTGCCGCATCACCCTCGGCAAGTACAGCCGCCTTGCCAGCGATCTTACCGCCGGCAGCCTCCGTAAGATTTACAAGAGCCGCAATAGATTCCCCGGTGCTTATCACGTCGTCAACGAGAAGTGCCCTTTTTCCCTTGAGCATGGCAGACTTTTCACGGGAGAGGTGAAGCGTCTGCTCATCCGCAGTGGTAATAGACTTTACAGTTACCGACACAGGATCGGTCATATAAAGCTTGACAGATTTTCTGGCTACTGTATACGGTTTTCCAGACTGCCTAGACATTTCGTAAGCAAGAGGAATTCCCTTCGATTCAGCAGTAATGATAACATCAAAATCAGGGCACTTTTTCAGCAGTTCCTCCGCAGCTGCAACGGTAAGCTCAGTATCAGAAAACATAATAAAAGCCGCAATATCAAGCTTTTCATTGAGTGGGCAGAGAGGAAGTTCCCTCTCCAAACCTGCTATGGTCATTCTGTAGGAGTTCATCCAGACGCCCCCTTATTTGGTTATTCCCAGTGATTCAGGTCCCCATCCCATTTTTACACCTGCAAGAAAATGGAAATGAAGATGCTTCACAGTCTGACCTGCGTCATCACCGCAGTTATTAATAATCCTGTAACTCTCGATGCCTTCTGACTTTGCAATCTTCGCAGCAGCTTCAAACACTTTTGCCGTCATTACTGAGTTCTCCCCGTTAATCTGATCGGCACCGCTTATGTGCACCTTGGGAATGATAAGATAATGAATCGGCGCTATAGGAGCAATGTCCTTAAAGCAGTAAACATACTCGTCCTCATATATCTTTGTACTGGGTATTTCCCCGTCAATTATTTTACAAAATAAGCAATCCATATTAATTCTCCTTTAACAGATGAATTCGCTTGCGATAGACTTGAATGACATAAGAGCCTCGTCTACCATATAGGTTTTTCCGATTCCTGCCATAGCACTGTCGGGACGTCCGCCGCCTTTGCCGCCAGTTATAGCGGCTATCCTCTGAACGATTTTTCCGGCATGAGCGCCTCTCTGAACAGCCGCTTTATTGCATACACAACAGAAAGTGCCTTTTTCGCCGTCGATTCCAGCAAACAATGCAATAACAGCTTCATCCTTATCCTTTACACCGTCTCCGAGCTTTCTGAGAGTATCGGCAGTAACGCCTGTCATCATAGCGGAAATGACCTTTACGCCGCAGATATCCTCGGCATTGTCAAATATTGCAGCAACCTTTGCGTTGGCTATCTGCTGCGACAAACTTTCAAGCTTCTTGTCCTTCTCTCTGATTTCGGCTGCGGCTGCGGCGCATTTTTCAGGAAGCTCCGCAGGATTTGCCGCTTTAAGCGCCTTTGCAGCACGGAGAACAGTATTCTTATAGCCGTTCAGAAGTGCAAGAACCCCCATTCCGGTAACTGCCTCTATTCTTCGCACGCCGGCTGCAACTGAACTTTCAGAAACTATCTTAAACAAGCCGATCTGAGCTGTATTGGAAACATGGGTACCTCCGCAGAACTCCACTGAATTATCGGCAGTTACAACTCTTACTGTATCGCCGTACTTCTCACCGAACAGCGCCATTGCCCCCAACTCTCTTGCCTCGCTGATAGGCATTTCCCTCATTGTAACCTCGGCTGCACCAAGGATTTCCGCATTTACAAGCTCCTCGACCTTGGCAATTTCCTCCGCAGTCATTGCGCTGAAATGATTGAAATCAAACCGGCATGCCTTTTCATTTACCAACTGTCCTGCCTGATGAACATGGTCACCGAGAACCTGACGCAGAGCATACTGAAGTAGATGAGCTGTCGTATGATTTCGCATAACAGAAAGGCGGCGTTCCTTTTCGATCTGTGCAAGAACCTTATCACCCTTGGAAATACTGCCTTGTTCAATAGTGGCAAGATGAAGGAAATGTCCCTCCGACTTAATCGTATCCTCAACCGAGGCTATACTTGCGCCGTTGATAAGTACACCTGTATCGCCTACCTGTCCGCCCGATTCGGCATAAAAAGGAGTAATATCCAGAACGATAGTAACATCGTCGCCCTCCTCAGCCGTTTCAATCTCAACTCCGCCCATGTATATAGCCAGCACTTCAGCATCTTTTACCTCAAAGGCGTTATATCCGGTAAAAACGGTATCCGGAACACTAATTTTGATACTATTGTCAGCCCATGACGAGCCTGCCTTGGCAAGATGATCCGCTTTAGCAAGATTACGCTGCTCAAGTGCAAGCGCCTTAAAGCGCTCAACATCTACATCCATACCCTTTTCTCCGCATATCTCAATTGTCAGATCAATAGGGAACCCGTAGGTATCGGAAAGCCTAAACGCATCATCACCGGAAAGAACCGTTCCCTTTTCCTCTGCAAGCTTTTCCGTATAATGATTCAAAAGCTCTGTGCCTTTGTCGATCGTCTTGGCAAACGCTTCTTCCTCAACACCTATTATTTTTTTGATATATTCATGCTTCTCTGCAAGCTCAGGATATGCTCCGGCATTCTCACTTATAACAGTATCTGCCACTTCGCAGAGAAACGGCTTTGCAATGCCTAAAAGCCTGCCGTGACGCGCCGCTCTCCTAAGGAGACGTCTGAGAACGTATCCTCTTCCTTCATTTGATGGCATAATACCGTCGCCAACCATAAAAACGGTACTTCTGATATGATCCGTAATAACACGGAGAGAAACGTCAGTTTTAGCATCTTTTTTATACTCAACGCCGGCGATAGAGGAAATATGCTTCATTATCTTCTGAACCGTATCCACCTCGAAAATATTGTCCACGTTCTGCATCACGCAGGCAAGACGCTCCAGACCCATTCCGGTGTCAATATTCTTGCTCTTCATTTCCTCGTAATGACCGTTTCCATCGCTGTCAAACTGGCTGAATACCAGATTCCAGATTTCAATTATGTTGTCCTTATCACCCTCTGCCTCAAATTCTGCACGATCAAGCTTTCTTCCGCCGCCTACACGGTCAAAATGGATTTCAGAGCACGGACCGCAAGGACCTGAACCGTGTTCCCAGAAATTGTCCTTCTTTCCAAGACGGATGATTCTGTCATGGGGGATACCTATGTTATTTTCCCAAATCTGTTCTGCTTCGTCATCACTTTCATATATAGTAATCCAAAGGCGGTCGACAGGGATCTCCAAAGTCACTGTAAGGAACTCCCAAGCCCAGGCAACAGCCTCAGTTTTAAAATAGTCGCCAAATGAGAAATTTCCCAGCATCTCAAAATATGTGCCGTGACGCGCTGTTTTTCCGACGCTTTCAATATCGGGGGTTCTAATACACTTCTGACAGGTCGTCACTCTCTTGTTCGGAGGAACAGCCTGTCCAAGAAAATATTTTTTCAAAGGAGCCATACCTGAGTTGATGAGTAGCAGGCTCTTATCGCCCTGCGGCACAAGAGATGCGCTTGCCATTCTCGTATGGTTCTTGCTCTCAAAAAAAGATAGATACTTTTCACGAAGATCATTTAATCCGGTCCATTGCATATTGATTTGCTCCTTAATAAAAATATAAACACAAAAAAGCCCCGCCGCAAATGGGACGCAGGCTCTTAATGATACTGAAAGGTCTATTCATACCTGAAATTATTGCAAATAACACAGTATCTTCCGGCATCTCCGTCGGCAGCACTTTGCAGGCAGTCAATCCCATTAATGTTATTATTTTTATTATATCACATTTTCAGGAAATGTCAATGGTTTTCCAATAATTTTTTTGTTTTTACGTCAGCAGCCTGAACATTAGCGTCAATACACGGCTGTTTTGCTTCATTTTTTGATTTGGCAGACCTGTTTCTTTTAATTGTAATCCATGTATAAAATTTCCTGAACTGCCTTAGCATAAAAAATCCCGCCTCGGATAATTTTGATAAAACCGGACGATAGATAAAGTCGAATTCTCCGGCATAAGTTACAACTTGTCCGCTAAATCCTTTCTTGAATCTGTAAACGCCGTAATTCGGATGTTCTGGATTCTTATAAAATGGTATACCCATAAAATCATGCACATAGCATCCGCTGTCAACGGCGTCACAGATCATAGTCCACTGCATAAGATAATTCGGCATAACATTTCTCATCTGAGCTGTAGACGCACCGTAAACATAATGTGACTTTCCGGCATACCTGACGCATACCGCACCAGACAGAGGTATTCCGCCGCAATAGCACATATACAAACGGCAGCTGTCTCCCAATCTGTCAAGCATGCCTTCAAAATAACTGACATCTCTTATGCAGAATCCGTCCCTTGATCCCGTTTCTTTCATAAGACTGTAAAAATCACCTACAGCCTCTTTTCCGCATACTCTGCACTCAACCCCCTTTTTCAGAGCCACACGGATATTATACCGCCACTTGCTGTGAAACGATGCAAACAATTCATCCTTGCTGCGCCCGTTAAAAAACAGCATATAACTGTTTCTTGCCTGTATAGTTGACAGTTCGGGAGCATCGGCTCTAAAACGAAATCCAAAATCTCTGAATATATCTATATATTCCGTATCATCCTCGGTTACACACGGGTCCGTCTTGAACTCATATGCATGATATTTCTTTGCAAGCTCGCCTATGGCCTCAAAAACCTCCGATAGGGTTTCCTTGTCATTATAATCACATACAGGTCCTCTTGGACAATAGAAAAACGCTGTTCTCAAAAGGGGAATCTTTTTAATTAGAATAAGCGCCGCTCCCTTTACATTTCCTTTATCATCAGTAACCATAACAGCCTCGTGCTTCCAGTTTGCCTTGAATTCTGCCCAGCTAATCGACTGCATGAATGATCCGTTTATATGACTGCGTACAAATGCCTCATAAGCTTCCGCCTCGTTTTTATTCCATATATCAATTACTTTCCACATCCTTACGGACTCCTTTCAATTACTTTAACATAATATAATTATATTATGCAAAAAGCTATGAAGTCCTCAGAAAAATACAAAAGAAATGAAAAAATACGGCAAAAAAATTTTGTCAATTATATTTTTTCGAATCTATTTACTTAAATACAGAAACGTGGTATAATTAATATAGTTTTATAGTAAACGTCAAATTTATTTGGCGTTTACTATTTGCCGATATGCACGCAGCGAACGAAGTGAGCGAATGTGCTAGGCACTATAAATTCACGGAGGTTTTGCAATGAATAATTCTCCCAAAGAACTGCTGAAATTTATTGAAGAAAACGACGTCAAATTTATACGTCTTACATTCTGCGATATGTTCGGAAATCTTAAAAACTTAGCTATAATGCCTAACGAACTTTCAAAGGCTTTTGAATACGGAATACCGTTCGACGCATCGAGTATTTACGAAAACTGCTCAGACCTGTTGCTTGTCCCCGATATATCAACGCTTTCCGTTCTCCCCTGGCGACCGAAGTCAGGCAGGGTCGTAAGATTTTTTTGCAGCCTGAAAAATACTGACGGCAGCGATTATGTAGGAGATATGCGGACAGAACTTATCAACTATATCAATAAGCTCAGGCTGGAGGGATATTCATGCGAAATGGGCACAAAATGCGAATTCTATTTATTTGAGCTTGACGGACATGGCGAACCGACAAAGCTTCCCCATGACAACGGCGGATATATGGATGTAGCGCCGCTTGACCGCTGCGAAAACCCGCGCCGCGAGATATGCCTTTCGCTGGAGGAAATGGGCATGAATCCGAGAAGCTCATGTCATAAACACGGTCCTGCCCAAAATGAAATCGAATTCCGCGAAAGCGAACCTGTTGCTGCTGCCGATAATATGGTGCATTACAAAACCGTAGTAAAATCAATTGCAGCTCAGAACGGGCTTTTTGCTTCTTTCATGCCAAAGCCGCTGGCAGATGAACACGGAAGCGCCCTCAGCATTTCATTAAGCATGAAAAAATCGGGTGAAAATCTCTTTAATCCTGATTTCAGCGAAATGCCGCATAAAGGAAAATGTTTTATTTCCGGCATTTTAAAGCATATTCGGGAGATAACCGCATTTCTCAACAGTACCACAAATTCTTACCGCCGATTCGGCATAGGATATGCTCCGAAATATGTTGACTGGTCATGTGAAAACCGATCTCAGCTCATACGCCTGCCCCGTTCTTCCGGTTCAGTTCCCGGTATTGAGATACGCTCCGCAGACGCCGCCTGCAATCCATACATAACTTTCAAACTGATATTAGCCGCAGGTATGGAAGGAATTTACAATGGCGAATGCTCGCTCCTTGACCGTACAAAAAAATCAACCACAGCCGTCAACGAGCTTCAGACTCTGCCGTCTTCCCTGAAAGAAGCCGCAGAGATTGCAGAAAGCAGCGAATTTGTCAGGCGAACTCTTTCCTCGGAAACACGCAGAAATATTTTCAATCAGCTCGACGCACAGCTTAAAAGCTACGATCTTGCACGGAACAAGGATGAATTCGAGGATAAAACCTACTTTAAATATCTGTAAAAAGGAACTAAAAACATGAACAAAGCGCTTATAGTTTCGTCATCAGAAAAGGACGTCATGATAATAAATCAGCTTCTTGTCAACGAGGGATTCAGCCGGATAATAACGGCATCATGCGGCAGCGAAGCACGGCGTCTTATCCGCACTGCGCCGGATATAAGCCTTGCAGCCGTAGTTTCCCCTCTGTCTGACGAATTCGGTCAGGAGCTTTCTCTTATGCTCGCCGGCGAATACCAGACAGGAGTCATACTTATCTGCGAAAATGATATTTCCGAAGATATTGCCGAAAATGTTTTTTCAAGCGGAATCTGCGTGGTATCACGTCCGATCAGCAGTGATACTTTTATAGAAGCCATTCATTTTGCCGCAGCTCAGTATGATGAACATGCCGGAATGAAAAAGGAAAGCTCAGAGGTACTGTCGAAAATCGAGGAGATACGATTAATAAACCGTGCAAAGGCAACACTAATGAAATACCTGAAATTCACGGAGCCGCAGGCGCACAGATACATTGAGAAACAAGCAATGAACAAGCGTCAGTCAAGAAGAGAGACAGCTCTGAAGATTCTTGCGGATTATGATTCAAAATAACCGTTGTTTAACAAGCAAAATACATAAAATTCACTTTGATGCAGTACAATAAAACCTGACAGCAAACACAAGAAAGAATACAATAAAACGCTAAAAATATTTGCGATCTTACATTCGCCCATAAATTTTGATAAGCTCCTGTCAAACTGGAAGAAGCTAAATACAAAAATACCGTCTTTTAGATTGCAAAAGACGGTATTTTCATAAAATCCTATGAACACAAGGCAATATACAACATAATTATCAGTAAGCTGCTTTGACGGTATTTTTTCCGGATTCCTTAGCATTATATAGTCCCATATCCACACGAGTGCACAATGTATCAGCAGAATCGCAAAGTCCTGCCTGGGCGACTCCAAGACTTATTGTCTGCGGTGGAATTCCGCCAAGATCAGCCGTTCCAAAGGATACGCGTATCCTTTCAGCAATTTCCTCTGCCTCCGAAAGCTCCGTATTGTTCAGCAGAACCATAAATTCCTCACCGCCCCAGCGACCGGCAAAATAATCACTCGTACCGATCACTTTTTCATCCATGAGGATTCCGGCTAGAGTCTTAATAACCATATCCCCCTCCTTATGGCCATAAGTATCATTAATGCACTTAAAATTATCTATATCCAGCATAATAACAGACATCGAAACTCCGCCGCTTTTTAAACCCTGAAGATTATTCTCGATTTTAGACTGAATTTTTCTTCGATTCAACAGACCTGTAAGACCATCGGTATCGGCAGCAAGTTTTAGTTTATTTTTGAGTTTTTCATGTTCGGTAACATTATTTATAAGTCCCACAATACCGCATATCTTCTGATTTTCATCCCAGACCGGCTGCTTTATGACCTCAAAAAACTCCTGAACATTATCATTATTAATCTCAATTATATAAGACGCGCCCTTGCCTGTCCGCATAAGCTCTTTATCAGCTTCCATAGCTGCAATAGCGTTTTCCCTATCCTTTCGTATTTCAATGTCAGTCTTTCCACGAATTGTCCAGTCCGGATCATCATCATGCTGAAGATGATTCCAGTACTGAGTAGCAAAAATGTACTTGCAGTCTGCGTCTTTAAGATATATATTTGAAGGAAGCGCCTTAAGTATTCTTTCAATTTCATAGAAAGACGCGGAATCCTTTAATCTTATAGCGTTTTCAATACGCCGCTCCGTCAGTACCTTATGAAAAGGCGAAACAATAATATCAACTGCCCCAAGAGAAAGACAGTCTATCTCTTCATTCAGAGGAATAGCAGGGGCAGCCAGAACAATAGGTATAAACATGAATTTAGGTTCATCCTCAACATATTTAATAAAATTTCTGCCGTTTTCCGCTGCAAGCATGGAATCCAGCAATATTGCCGATATTTCACTGTAATGCTGCTCCAAAAGCTGTTCGCCGGCATTTAGATTATCAGCAAGATAAAAGCTGTACTTATTAGTCAGCAAGGTGCAGATCTCTCCAGAAACTTTTTCATTTCCGGAAATAAACAATATCTTCTTTTTGGACTTCTGCTCAGAAACCTCCATGTCAAGCGTCACCTCACATATAACTTATTAAATCATTTTTCATCTATACTGCTTTATTATGTTGTTTGCTATATACACATTATACACTATTTTTAATTTTTTGTCAATTATCATCGAAATTTATATCGATTTTATACAAATTTAAAATTATATTTTGTACAAGTATACAAGGCAGTTGACAAATTTCCAAAAAAGGTTTATAATAAATACGAGCAGACTATGCGGTAGCGGAAACGTTTTAGTTTATGAGGAAAGTCCGGGCATCACAGGGCAGGATAGCTGCTAACGGCAGCCGAGGGCGACCTTAGGGCAAGTGCAACAGAGATATACTGCTTTCTTACGAGGGCGATGGTGGAAAGGCGAGGTAAGAGCTCACCAGAGTACAGGAGACTGTACTGCTATGTAAACCCTATCCGATGCAACGTCTATTGGTGCTTTATATCTTAACGTCTGCCCGGCGGATATAAAGTAATGGCGGCTTGAGCCTGCCGGCGACGGCAGGAGTAGATAAATTACCGCACACGACAGAACCCGGCTTATCGGTCTGGTCATATTGTAAAAAGAGAGCCTCCGGCTCTCTTTTTATTTGCTTTTATCCATCCACATTTTCCGATATGTAAAGCATGTAATGTTCTCCGACTTTTTGAACTGCCTTGCAAAATAGCTCTGGTCGTTGAAACCGCAGAGATGAGCTATATCATCAATTGATTTATCTGAAAATCGCAGCAGCTTCTTTCCGTAATTTATCCTCGCTGTAATAATATGCTGAAAAATCGTCATTCCATAAATCTTCTTATATTCCCTTGTTAAATAGAATTTACTGATGTAGAACTTCGATGACAGCATTTCCAGCGACAAATCCTCACTAAAATGATCATCTATATAATTATGTACCGCCATAAGCTTGTTTTTAAGTACAGAATCGTATTGCTCCATGCCGTAATTCGCCATAAGCGCAAGCGTCAAAAGATCCATAATATATTTGGAGGATATTATTTCGGCATCAGGACTTTTTTCTTCGTTGACTTCAATAATCTTTGTTACCGCCGACACCGCCCTTTCAAAGGACGACAGACGAAACACATTTTTCGACTGTGACAGAAAAAAATCATAATACTGCTGCGATGTAGCTCCGTTAAAATAAACCCAAATAAGCTCCCATGGCTCATCGGCAGAGCTTCTGTAGAAATGAGGCAGCCTACAGTCAATAAGGAAACACTCTCCTTTCGATGCCGTATATGTCTCCCGTCCGAAATTAAGCTCTCCCCTGCCCTTAATAACGGCGGCAAACAGAAATGATTCCAGATTCTGCCTGTGTGTCGCCGCCGTATCTCCCGCCGCCATCCGACCTGTCTCCTGAACGTAAAAAAAACCGTTCCGTGCCGACGGGCTGGGCGTACAGATTATCCGCTTTGATATATTATTTATCTTTTCCATTTCTTACCCCTATACTATTATGATGAAGAATTAATGAAGAAAAACAAAGATCAGAGCCGCAGCCGATAAAACTGCCGCAGCCAATAAAAATATTTTCCCCCATTTTCTTCTTTGCCGGTGAGTCGTGTATTCTACCCCCAGCTTTGCAATATACCTGTGTGCCTCCGACCTGGAAATCTCCGGCGGAAGCTCCCTTACATTCGGACGCAGATAAAAAACCGCTTTCTCAAAGTAAATACTGTCAGGATTGTTGATCTCAATTATCTTTTTTGTTACGCCTTTTATCATAAATACCTCCATAAGCTTCTATCTGTAAGCAATTATTGGAAGTATTCGGAAAATTATTCATTTTTCCTGAAGATTGCGTATATAATGAAAAAGATACTGTTGGGCTATGCCGGCATTTTCTCTTAGATATTCGGGAAATCCGCCGGGATAATATTCGGCCAGCACCCGTTTTATCCACACATCAACGGGAAAAGCCTCTGTCCGGTACATTCCGAAAAGCAAAACACATTCCGCCACCTTCGGTCCCACGCCGGAAATTTTTTTCAGCTCTGCTCTTGCATCGTCAATTGGCATTTCGGCAATCTTTGCAAGGTTTACTGCACCTGATGACGTTTTTGATGCTGCATCGCAGATATATTTGGCTCTGAATCCGCTCCTGAGAGGCGCAAGGCTGTCGGGAGTTTCTGCCGCAAGCTCGGCAGCGTCCGGAAACTGTCCGCCGTACATACCGCACAAACGGTCAATAATACCCTTAATTCTGGGAATATTATTGTTCTGGGAAATAATAAAGGAAATAAGGCATTCCCAACTGTCCTGACGCAGAAGGCGTATTCCTCCTGCAAATCCGCAGGCCTTGGACAGAGTTTCGTCCTCTGAAAAACATCTTTTCAATTCGCTGTAATCGGTATCAAGATCAAAGTAAGCTTTCCACTTTTCCAAAAAATTCCTCTCAGAAATACCATGAAAAAGAAATTCTCCTTTTTTTACCTGAGATACTGTCAGATCATCATTAATAAATCTGCCCTGATATGTACATTCATAATCTGAAACAATTTTTTTCCACCGGAAAGCCTGACCGCAGTCAAGAGTCTCGTCAAGATCAAGATCGCTTTCCGATACAATAATTCCGTCATTTGTAATTTTATAATCCATAGACTTCTCCTTTTTTGCTTACTTTAAAATGAAAATTCTGTGAAATGTATAAATTCACTTGATTTTTCTATTAAATTATACTAAAATATTAATAAGAATTCAAGTAGAAGGACTGATTTTTTTGAAAAAAATTTTTTCGGCAACTTTTTTTATTCTTTCTGCCGTGATATACTGCGGATGTGCAAATAAAACAGAAAAGGTCGACAACAGAGGCGTTAACGAAACAACATCTGTTCAGACCGAAACAGAAACGGCTTCTTCCGGAATTACTCCAGCTGAGTCTATCGCCCCGGATTTTTCTGCATCTTCCGTACCCTCTCCATACATAAAAGACTATGCCGGCGTTATGAACGATCAGACAGTTACTGCCTGTAGTCAGGTGATCTGCGAACTAAACTCCAGCCGCATGATAAATGCTGCCGTTGTCACCGTAAGCAGTCTCGGCGGCACGGATCCCTATGACTATGCGGCGCAGCGCTACGCCGAGATTTTCGGTACCGATAAGAGCAGCGGACTGCTATTCCTTATAAATAATGACACAAATGAGGACATACTTTATAAAACCGGAACGGTGACCATTGATCCGGAAGAAGAAAAGAACGCTTTATTTCTTGCAACCCGGGACATTGTTGCCGGGGATTACAGTTCTGCCGCAGTCCGTATGCTTCGGCTTGGCGAGAACTGCACCTCGCATATATTCGACCAGGCAGGATTATTTTCCGCAGAACAGATTGCCGAGCTTGAAAAAGCCGCCGCACATTATGGTTCCGAAATGTCGATCTGCACTGTCCAGAATATTGAAGCATCCGACAGCGCCGAATCTCTCTGCAAAAAAAGATACCCTGAAAAAAACGGCATTATGATGCTTGTCAGCAGCGACGGAAAAACAACGGTGTGGTCGGAATCAGCTATCCCGGATGAACTTCGCAGTGCGGCGCCTAAGTCGCCAGTTACCAACAGCAGCGGACTGTACGAATTTCTTCTTGACCTCTTAACTGCAAAAGGAGGCGCATAATGAGCGAAATGGACTTTTATATGGAGACTTTTGAAAATCTCCCGGCTGTAATAAACAGCAGCGAGACCATGAAAGAACGCATCGCCGCTACTGTATATGATTTTATACAGCTCCAGCATCTTTACGACTCTGCAATAGAGGTCGTAAAGACTTATCTCAATATTATCGACAGCGAATTCAGTGTAAAATTCCAGCGTAATCCTATTCATAATATTGACAGCCGACTGAAATCTCCACAATCAATTATCGGAAAACTGCAAAAAAAAGAACTTCCGATAACTACCGAATCCGCACGAAAAAATTTGCTGGATATAGCGGGAATACGCGTGACCTGCTGCTACATCAACGATATTTACGCCATTGCAGATATGCTCTGCAGACGTGATGACTTCACAGTAATAAAACAGAAGGATTACATAGAAAATCCCAAGCCGAGCGGATACCGAAGCTATCATTTAGTAGTAAACGTTCCCGTCTATCTGTCAGCAAAAAAAACATATGCTCCGGTAGAAATTCAGATCAGAACTATCGCTATGGATTTCTGGGCAAGTCTGGAGCATCAGCTAAAATACAAAACTTCCGCCTCTATTACGCCGGAAATATCCAGGGAACTCCGTGACTGCGCGGAAAGAATTGCAGAAACCGATATGCAAATGCAGGATATTTTTCTTAAAATCCATGACATTGACTGAACGTTTTATGTATTTATCAGCTTTCGACATAAATTTCTGTAAACGAGCATATTTTACCCGTTCACAAAAAGACTCCGAAATGTTATAATGATATCAGAATAAAAAAGGAGGCTGCACAGCTATGTTCGGAATTGTGAGAAAAATAAAAAGGGAAGTCAGAGACAGAACTGTCTACATGGAGATTTACGGAGATAACAAGGTCGCATACCGGGTGACAGCCGGCTGGGTAAATCTCTACGGTGAAAACATTTGTACATACGGCGTCGAAGCTGAAGATTACATTACAGGTGAAAAAGAAACAATAGCCGACTTTTCACGCAACGTCGAAGACGCCGTAGATTTTACCGAAATGATGATAAACGCCCGTGTCCGTCCCAGAAATATATACGACAGGGCGCTTAATTATCTCTGTATTTCCATTTAGGCGTCTTTACAGATATTCAAATCAAGGTATGTATTTTATGCATACCTTTTTTAATTTTCAATGCCGCAGCATATATCTATAATTACTGCAATTTCACTAAAAATATCCTCAACAGAGCGCATTATTACACCGCCGGTGCATTCTATCACATTCCAGTTTAGGGCAGAAGCGCAGTAATCTGCGGCTGCTCTTGATTTTTCAAGATATTTCAGATTTCTTTCATGAATATCCTTTTTTCCCTCGTCGTTCCCATAACGGCGGCTCATTAACTTTTGACTTACTTCCGGCTCTGCACGCAGATAAATCACAGCGTCCGGCTCCGGAATTCCCATAAGGCGGTATTCGTAGGTGAAAAGCCATTCCAAAAAACCGTCCCATTCCTCAAGCGGCAACTTTGAACACTGATGAATGCCGTTTGAAGTCGTATATCTGTCGGCAATAATAATACCGCCGTTTTTATAGAACTGCTCCCATTTCGTTTTGTAACTAGCATAACGATCACAGGCATAAAAACCAGACGCCGCATAGGGATTCACGGAATCAGGGTCAGTTCCGAACTCTCCCGCAAGATACATTTTAACAAGCGAGGATGATGGGCTGTCATAGTCAGGAAACGATACTTTCAATACATTTTTCCCCTTGCCCCTAAGATATTCCACCGATTTTTCTGACTGAGTAGCTTTGCCGCAGCCGTCAAGACCTTCTATAACTATTAATTTTCCGTCCATAATTATTTCTCCGTTTAACAAGCAGCTTTGTATAATGGCTGGCTGTTGATTTCTATTTTAAAGTCTTTATCAAACTTACCATAATTATAGCATATTTTTTATTTATTTGCAAGACCTGATAATAGATAGTTCAATGTGATAATAAACTCTTTGTATCAAATGATTTTAATTTAACTTATATATAATTTACAAAAACTCTTGACAACTATAAGATATTGTGGTAAAATATATATAATCTTTTATTTGACACCTAAGTATTTCTTTTATTTTCGGCGTCTGTCAAAACAATGAGGTGATAAAAATGAGCTCTAAGCTTGACACGTTATTTGAAGCGCTTTCCGTGGTTTCTGAAGGCTGCCATATTTATATTTGCGACCTTAAAAGCGATTACTCGCGCTGGTCTAAAAATGCTGTTGAATATTTTGGTCTGCCGGGAGAATATATGTATAATGCCGGAGACATCTGGAAGGAACATATTCATCCTGATGACCGTGAAAAATATTCCAAAAGCATAGATGCCATTTTCAGCGGTATCTCCGGAAGCCACGATATGATGTATCGCTCACGTACCCGTGAGGGAAATTATGTCATGTGCACATGCAAGGGCGTTGTACTTAGGGACGAGGCCGGAAATCCCTCGTTTTTTGGCGGGTGCATCAAAAATAATACTGTCCTGAGCTATACTGACGGCATCACCGATCTGAGAAGTCTGTATGGATTTATGGAGGATATTCAGGTTATGAACAGCAGGAAAATCCCCTACTCTGTCCTCCTTATCGGAATGAGCCGTTTTTCCGCTATAAATGACGTATACGGCTTCAGCTTCGGCAACGACACCTTAAACCGATTTGGAAAGCTTCTCATAGACCATTTGGGAAGTTTCGGCAGAATTTACAAAATGGACGGAACTAAATTTGCTATTATTACGCAGACCGCTGCTGTAGAAGATATTGCCGAAAAATACGCTTTTATAAAAAATAAAGCTGCTCACGATTTCAGGGTCAGCGGAGAAAAAACTATTCTCTCCGTTAACGGCGGACTCGTACATGTCAACGATTTCAATCTATCCAGAAATACAATTATGTCATGTCTGAAATATACCTATTATCAGTCTAAAAACGACAAGATGGGAGATCTGGAAATCTTTACAAACGGTGCTGACGACAGCAACAGACAATATATTGAAATGATGAACGTAATACGCAGCAGCGTTGTAAATAATTTCAGCGGCTTCTTCCTTTGCTATCAGCCGATAATCAGCGCAAAAAACGAAGAACTAAAAGGCATGGAAGCTCTTCTGCGCTGGAAAAACAACGATTACGGAGTTATATCCCCCAATAAATTTATTCCCATTCTGGAACAGGATCCCGTTTTTCCGGAGCTTGGCATATGGATACTTCGTCAGGCCATTATAGACAGCAGACAGTTTATTAAAATCTATCCCGATTTCTTAATACATGTAAACATTTCATACGCTCAGTTGGAGCGGAGAGAATTTATATCAGAGCTTACGGCGCTCTTGAACGAACTGAGCTTTCCCCCGGAGAATCTCTGTCTTGAGCTTACGGAAAGATGCAGGCTACTTGATATAAAACTTCTTAAAAATCTGTTCAAATCCCTCAAACAGTACGGCATAAAAATTGCCCTCGACGACTTCGGAACAGGTTTCTCTTCTATCGGCATTATCAGAGAGCTCGAATTTGATACAATAAAAGTAGATCGTGAATTCGTAAAAAATATTGACAACAGCGCCACCGATCAAAAAACCGTACATTTTATATCTAATCTGGCTGACACCTTTCAAGCAGAAGTATGCGTTGAGGGTGTTGAAACCGACAGAATACGCAAGGTTCTTGGGAATTATGAGGTGAAGAGCTTTCAGGGCTATTACTATTCAAAACCTGTCACCATGGATGAATTTTCAAGAAAATATCTTTATGCTGGCCATTAAGAACTTGTGTTAATAGGGTAAGTATGCAGATTTTCAGGCATGATTTTGACGAGAAAAAAATACAGCGATCTTATTTGAGACAGATAGCAAATAAACTGAATAAAAAGTTTTTGAAGATGTCACATACAGGGCCTGGTGTACTTATTACAGGTCCTGTTTTTGTTGTTAAAATTCACAAAAAAATACCTAAAAATTGTTTGCTTTGCACTTTCCTTGCTAATTTCTCTGTATTTTTCTTCATTTTTTGCAAAAAATACTTGCAGTTTTTTGTGAAATGTGATAAAATATATTGATAGCTTTTAAAAAAGGAGAATTCTATGGCTAAATTAAAGGCCGCCGTAATCTTCGGCGGCACATCAAGAGAATACCGGCTTTCACTTGCTTCGGCAGCAGAAATCGTGAAAAATATTCCAGAAGACAGATACGAAATAATTTGTATAGGTATTACAAAAAAAGGCAGATGGCTTTATTTTCCAGGCGGATCTGAAGAAATCTCTGAGGGCACATGGGAGCTTAATCCTGACTGCACTTCAGCAATTATTTCACCTGATCCAATCCACAGGGGCATTATCACTATAGAAAATGGTGAAGCTTCATTCCGCAAAATCGACGTTGCTTTCCCTGTACTTATGGGAAAGAACGGAGCAGACGGATCTGTTCAGGGACTTCTTGACATGGCAGGGATTCCATATACCGGCTGCGGTTTGTTAGCTGCCGCTTCGTGTATGGATAAATCCCATACCCACATGGTTCTCGACGATTACGGCATATGTACTGCCGACTGGGAGCTCATAACACAGAGAGAGCTGAATATCATTGACAGACGCTGCGGAGAAATTGTCGAAAAGCTTAGATTTCCGCTGGTGGTAAAGCCTGCGAACAGCGGCAGCAACGCCGGAACCAGCATTGCCTTAAATTTCGAGCAGCTTATCGCTGCCGTAAAAATAGCGTTCTCCAACGATAACAAGGTAGTCGTTGAAAAATATATAAAAGGCAGAAAGCTTGAAGCAGCAGTTATGGGTTATGATACCCCATTTTCTTCATACATCGGTGAAATCATTTCCGAAGGCACAGAATATGATCCGAACAACTTCTGTGTAAGCAGCGGAGACAATCTCGTGATTCCGGCCGATATTCCAAACGATACACAAAATATGATCCGTGAAACGGCTGTAAACGCATATAAAGCACTAGGCTGCAAGGGCTATGCAAGAATTGATTTTTTTCTTACCGACGACGGTCGGCTTCTGCTTAACAAGATAGGAACATCTCCCGGTCTGCGCCGCAGCAGCGTATATACAAAGCTTATGGATCATCTTGGAATGACATACCCATACCTCCTTGACAAGATACTGGAACAGGCCATCGAAAATGCCGAACGGCTCTACTGATAATATAGTAAACGCGGAATTCCAGCAAACATAACGTTAGTTTGAATTGTATGAGTACTGACAATTAAGGAGAAATAGCTTATGAACACAGATATAACAATCTCCCTCACAAGCATTCAATGGCAGGACGATGAAAAATCGGAGACCGAACTGCTTACCAAGGCTAAGCTGACTCACGAAAACGGCTGGGATATTATCTCTTATGAAGATACATCCGCCACAGGCTTCGAGGGATCTGTTACCACTATAAAAATAGACTGCGGAAAATCTGCCTCTATCATTCGTGAGGGAACGGCTAATTCCGTGCTCAGCCTGGAAACGGGACGAAAGCATTACTGCCAGTACGGAACTCCATACGGCAGCTTGCAGATAGGAGTTTTTACTCACCAGATAAAAAATTCTATCGAAAAAGACGGACGGATATATCTCAAATATACTATAGATGTAAATTCATCCTATTTATCTGACAATGAGATAATTATGACCGTACAGAATACCTAAATGAAAGGAATAATATAAATGTCAGACCTTATCAACAAGGCTTCAATGCAAATACGTGATCTTATCACAGAGACTCTGGGCAAACTGACAGCCTCCGAATCAGTTCCGGCTGTCCCCTTACCGGCATTCTCTGTTGAAATACCGGCAGATAAATCGCACGGCGATTTTGCCGCAAATACTGCAATGGTATGTGCCAGAGCCTTTAAAATGCCGCCAAGAAAAATTGCCGAACTCATCTGTGAAGCCATTGATCTGAACGGATCGCTTTTTGACCGCTGTGAAGTGGCAGGTCCCGGCTTCATGAACTTTTTTCTCAGTCGGAAATGGTTCTCGGATGTTATCGAAAATGTTCTGGACGAAAAAGAAAATTACGGAAAAACTAATTACGGCTCCGGAAAACGAGTACTCGTTGAATTCGTATCTGCAAATCCTACCGGCCCAATGCACATAGGAAATGCAAGAGGCGGAGCTATCGGAGACTGTCTTGCCAGCGTCCTTAACTGGGCAGGATTTAAGGCGGAACGCGAATTCTATATAAATGATGCCGGTAATCAGATAGAAAAATTCGGAAAATCCCTTTCCCTCAGATATATGCAGCTCTGCTCCGAAAAGGGACAGGCCGTTATGAAAGATTGCGGCGGCGATACCGAAAAAATCTGCGCTGCACTCTATGAAAAGAGCAGCGAGGGCATGGATTTTGAAATGCCCGACGATGTATACCTCGGTATGGATATAATTGAGCACTCCAAGAATTATTTTGATTTGAACGGCGACGTTCTTGCACAAGCTGATGACGAAAAACGCAGAAAAACCTTGGCTGAATATGCCCTGCCCCTGAATATCGCAAGTCTGGAGCGTGATCTTAAAAAATACCGCATAGTATACGACAACTGGTTCCGCGAAAGCTCCGTTCACGAAAAAGGCGAAACAAAACAGATTGTAGACAGACTTTTAGCGTCAGGAAAGGCTTACGAGGAGGACGGCGCCGTATGGTTCCGTGCTACCGATTACGGTATGGACAAGGATTTTGTTCTCAGAAGAAGCAATGGTCTCTATACCTATATCGTTCCAGACATCGCCTATCATTACGACAAGCTGGTAACAAGAGGATTTGACAAAGCCATAAATGTTCTGGGAGCCGATCACCACGGATATGTACCGCGCCTCAAAGCTGCTCTGGAAGCTTTAGGCGTGGATCCCTCAAAGCTGGACGTTGTACTTATGCAAATGGTTCGGCTTGTCCGCAACGGAGAATCGGTAAAACTCTCCAAGAGAAGCGGCAAAGCCATTACTCTCGTCACTCTTCTTGATGAAATCCCCATTGACGCCGCAAGATTCTATTTTAATCTTCGTGAAGCCAACTCTCAATTTGAGTTTGACCTTGACCTGGCCGTTGAGCAGTCCTCACAAAATCCAGTTTTCTACGTTCAGTACGCTCATGCAAGAATTTGCAGCCTGCTTTCAAATCTCAGTTCAGAGGGAATTTCAATTCCTGACAGCGCTGACCTGGATCTTCTAGATAATTCCCGTGAAATAGAACTTATCCGTCACATTGCCTCTTTGCCCCGCGAAATTGATATGGCAGCAAAAAGTTACGATCCGGCAAAAATCACCAAATATGCCTTTGATCTTGCTACTCTTTTTCATCGTTTCTACGATGGATGCAGTGTAAAGAATGCAGAGACTCCGGAACTTATGAACGCAAGAATCCTTCTGTGCGTGGCTGCAAGGCAGGCTTTGAGAAACGCTCTGGAAATTCTTAACGTTAACCGGCCGGAAAAAATGTAAACCTTATCGAAATTTCAAGTATGCTTACCATAAAATTACGGTTTGGTTACAAAAAAATCATTTAATTGTCAATTTATGACAAAGTTTTCAATGCATAAATGTTACTTTTGCAGGTTTTGGGATAAAAATTAACACTTTGTTAACAAAATCAGTTTAAAAATATGTTACAATTTGTAATATATTAAGGTTCGCTCCTTGATATATATCCCTTAAAGGCTTGCTCCAATAAAAATCAAAAATTACGAGAAGGGATGTCCAATATGTCCAACAGATTATTTCAGGGTTTAGTTCACCAAATGCGTGATACTATTGACGCCACTATAGGAGTTGTTGATGAGACCGCAACGATCATTGCATGCAGCGATCTTACAAGGGTAGGAACGACTAATGAGTTCGTTTCTCTCGATCTCAGCGATTCTCACGATATTTTTATCCGCGACGGTTTCACTTACAAGCCATTCGGCTCAAGAGTAAAGCCTGATTATGCGGTTTTCGTAGAAGGCGTAGACGACGCTGCTGCAAAATATGCAAGCATTCTTGCTATCACGCTCTCCAATATCAAGCAGTATTACGATGAAAAGTACGACAGAAACAACTTTATCAAGAACGTTATTCTTGACAACGTTCTTCCCGGAGATATTGTTATAAAGGCAAGAGAACTTCACTTCAACGCCGAAATCAGCCGTGCGGTATTCCTTATCAGAATCATCTCGGCCAACGATATTTCTGCTTATGACGTTATCCAAAATCTTTTCCCCGACAAAAACAAGGATTTCGTTTTCAATATAACTGAAAGCGATATCGTTTTGGTCAAAGAGCTTAAAAGTACCGTTGACGCAAGAGATCTGGAAAAACTTGCACGCTCCATTGCCGATACTCTCAGCAGTGAATTCTACACAAGAGTAAACGTTGGAATCGGTACTGCCGTTATCGGCGTAAAAGATCTGGCACGTTCCTTTAAGGAGGCACAGATGGCTCTGGAAGTCGGAAAGGTATTCGATACCGACAAGGTTATAGTAAGCTATGATAATCTTGGTATCGCACGTCTTATCTACCATCTTCCTACAACCCTCTGCGATACGTTCCTTCATGAAGTGTTCAAGGTAGGCAGCATTGAGTCTCTCGATCACGAAACTCTCTTCACTATCCAGAAATTCTTTGAGAATAATCTTAACGTTTCAGAAACATCGAGAAAGCTTTTCGTACACAGAAATACCTTGGTGTACAGGCTTGAAAAGATAAAGAAGCTCACAGGGCTTGATCTCCGTGAATTCGATCATGCTATCATATTCAAAATAGCTCTTATGGTAAAGAAGTATTTGTCCGCTAATCCTGTTAAGTTCTGATTTTTTTAGGAAATCCTTTCTCATTTTTAAGGCAGGTGTAATCTTTTGGTAGAACTTAAAAACGTATCTGTAACCTATTCAAGCGGCGTGGACGCATTGAACAACGTCAGCCTGAAAATCAACGACGGCGACTTTGCTTTCGTTGTAGGTTCGTCCGGTGCGGGAAAAAGTACCATGATAAAGCTGCTGCTGAAGGAAATAGACGCAACAAGCGGTGTTGTTACCGTTAACGGCTATAACCTCAGCAAGCTCAAAAGACGCAAAATCCCTGAATTCCGCCGTACTCTCGGCTTTGTTTTTCAAGATTTCCGTCTGATTCCCTCAATGACCGTTTACGAAAATATTGCTTTCGTACTCCGTGTTATTGACGCTCCTATCAAGTATATCCGCAAGCGTGTCCCCTATGTTATAAGCCTCGTGGGACTGCACGCAAAAACCAATTCATATCCGGACGAGCTTTCCGGCGGTGAAAAGCAGCGTGTGGCTATCGCAAGGGCGCTGGTCAACGACCCACAGCTTATCATCGCAGACGAGCCTACTGGCAACATAGATCCGGAACTTTCCTATGAAATCGTGGATCTCCTCAAGGGCATCAACGATCAGGGCACAACCATACTTATGGTAACTCATGAACACGATCTTGTACGTCATTTCGGCGGAAGAATCATAAATATCACCGACGGAGAGATCGTATTTGACGAAGTTATTCTCGGCGCAAACGACGAGATGATTCCAGGTTCAGAACTAGAGCTGACTGAATCAGTTATTGAAACAGCCGGCGGATATCAGTCATACGAAGATAAATTTTCCGATCCGTCCTCAATGCTCAGCAGCGGCGAGGATTCGGCCTTTATCAACGTTGAAGCTGACGTTCCCCTGCCCTCCGACCCGATAAATGAAATGAGTGCCGATGATGTAATCGCCGCAATAACAGGGGAAAAAACATCGGGAGGTGCAAGACGATGAAGCTGAGCGGAATAAAATATCTTGCCGACCAAGGCGTTGAAAATATCTGGAAAAATAAAATGATGGCGTTTGCAACTTTCTGCGTACTCCTTATTTCTCTGTTGCTTGTAGGTACAGCAACTCTGCTTTACATAAATATGAATTCCATGATTCTCGGTTTAAACGACAAGAACGAGATCGCTGTTCACCTGAAAGTAGGCGCAGAAGAGGAGGAGATCAAGCAGGCGGAGAAAGATATAAAGGCTCTTCCAAACGTGAAGTCGGTGGAATTTGTTTCCAAGGAGGAGGAACTGAAAAGACAGAAGGACAGAGTACCGTCTGCCGAGCCTATCTTTAATAATTATATAGGAAACGACGCCAGCTTTATGCCGGACGGATTCAGCATTACGGTAAACGACAGCGAAGCGATAGACGATACTACAAACGCTATTCTTGCCATGCCTGCCGTACTTAATGCGACTTCTGCGCCGCAGGTGGCAGATTTTCTTAAAGAGTTGAGAGGCGTTGTAACTCTTGTCGCCGGTGCTATAGTTATCGCCCTTTCCATCGTTTCAATGATAATGATCTCCAATACCACCAAAGCAAGCGTTTTTGCAAGACGCGAAGAAATACAGATCATGAAATATGTCGGGGCTACAAACGCTTTCATTCGTCTGCCTTTCTTCGTTGAAGGAATGGTAACGGGACTTTTTGCCGGCGTGGGAAGTTTCTTTATAACTTGGGTTGCCTACCAGTCAGTTTACAAAATTATGACTGCGCAGGAATCGCTTATGAATGCTTTCGGCATGGGTCATCTGATCCCCTTTAACAGCATAAGGCTATGGGTGCTTATCGCATATATAGTTATAGGCTCATTTATAGGGGCATTGGGAAGCGTTATCAGCACACGCCGCCATATAGACGTATAATTCAAATTTTTTGAAAGGAGCCGGAGTCTGCGGCAGCTGCCGGAAAGCTTCGGAAGAATATGAAAAATTTAAAGATACTCAAAAAAACTCTTTCATTTATAACTTGCTCTGTGCTGTCTTTCGGTCTTGTTATAGAATATAATTCCCTTGATCGCAGCGACAGAACGGCAAAGGCCTCTGCAAAGTCCCTCAGTGAGATACAGGCTGAAAGAGATGCAAACAATCAGAAGATTGCCGAGCTTGAAAATGAAATTTCTGCTCTCCAGAATAATGCAAACGACCAGAAAGCATATCAGGAGACTCTTGCGGAGCAAATTAACCTTATCCGCAGCAATATAAACCTGCTGAATACCGAACTAGAGGCTATTTCGGCTGATATTGATGCAACTGAAAAAAATATTGGCAATCTCGATGAGGAAATAGCCGTTCAGGAAACGGCTATTGAAGAAAATGTCGAAATGTTTAAACAGCGTCTTTGCGATATGTGCGTTTCGGGAAACGACAATGCAGCTTCTATAGTTATCGGCGCGTCAAGTTTTTATGACATAATGTCTGGTATCGAAATGGCTAACCGCATGGCTGAATACGACGAAAAGCTTATTAACGGAATTCTCTCCGATATTGAAAATCTCGAAAAAAATAAAGAAGACCTTGAATCTGAAAAGCTTACCCTTGAGATGAAACTTGAAAGCCAGGAAAAACGCAAAGCAGAAAAGGAAGAGGCTCTTACAGGTTATGACGAAAAAATGAAGAGTACTCAGGAAGAAATTGAGCGTATTGAACGTGAAAATGCAATAGCAGAAGGCAAGGTCAAAGATCTGAAAAATATCAACGCTTCCCTCGACGCAGAAGAAGAAGCGATCTTTGAGGCGGCTCGAAAAGCTGCAGAGGAACAGCAGCGTAAGGAAGAAGAAGAACGTCAGAGACAAGAGGAATGGAATCGGCAGCAGCAACAGCAACAACAGACTACTACCGACGCAGGCGGCAATACGACTCCGAGTACTCCAGATAATCCAACTACCACCACACCGGTTACTCCTCCCATTACAAATACAGGAGGCTTTATCTGGCCCGCGCCAGGTTTTTCATACATATCAAGCTATTATGGTGCACGCTGGGGCAGAAATCACAACGGAATTGATGTTGGCGATGCTGGTATCCACGGCGGAGCGGCCGTTTCGTCTCAGAGCGGAACAGTAATTGCCGTAAGCAGCTCCTGCACACATGATTATCCCAAGGAATCCGGCGGCTGCGGCTGTGGAGGAAATTACGGAAATTATGTGCTTGTCTCTCACGACGGCGGTTTTTCCACTATGTATGCCCACCTTGCTTCCGTTAATGTTTCTGTCGGAGACTCTGTCACACAGGGACAGATTGTCGGATATATAGGCTGTACAGGATTCTCAACCGGCTCTCATCTTCACTTTGAGATACGCACAAACGGTTATGCAGTTGATCCGATGGGATATGTAAGCCGATAATTACAACGTTTTTTTGCTTGCTGATAAATTGGCATCTGCAAAAGACAATAAATTAATCGCAAAAAATTTTGAACGTTTACTGTAATAAAAGCGCTGTACGGCAAATAATCCGGATTACAGTGCCGAAAGTGTAGAATTAATATGAACAAAAAAATTAGTCTTGGACTTGCTATCAGTCTTATGGCTATCGCTTCGGCGGTAACATTTATTTTGACCTCCTTTTTCTCGCTGCAAAACTTCAATGAAAAAGTAGTAGACGTAAACGAAAAAGCAAAAAAATACAATTCACTTCAGCTTCTCGATACTTTTATCCGTAATAATTACTATGGGGAGATAAATGAATCAGATCTGAACAGCAGCATACTTAAAGGATATGTCGATGGACTTGGAGATCCATACTCACGCTATCTTTCTGAAGAAGAGTACATTGATGAACAAAGCGAAAATGCAGGAGAAGTTATCGGTCTTGGTCTGACGCTAGTCGAAGATGAAAGCGGATATATCAGAATAGAGCAGGTTCTTGAAAACTCTCCGGCTGCCGAAGTTGAAATAATGGCCGGAGATGTTATTATCCATATTGATGGTTCCGATGTCACAGAAATTGGCTTTGATGAAGCAATAGAAACTCTTAAAGGCTCTGCTGGAACAAGTGTAAAGCTGACTGTACGGCGTAACGGAGTTGACACTGATTATGATTTCACACGCCGTTCTATTGAGGTGACAACCGTTACAGGAAACCTCATTGACGGTTATATCGGATATATCAGGATTGACGGTTTCAAAGAAAATACTTCCGAGCAATTTTTGGAGATACTTCAAAGACTTACTTCAAACGGCGCAAAGGCACTTGTTTTTGATCTCAGAAACAATCCAGGAGGACTTGTCACCTCTCTTGAAGAATGCCTTGATCCATTGTTGCCTGAAGGAAAAATAGCGATAGCAGAATATAGAGACGGTCATTCTGAAACTTTAATATATTCTGACAGCTCAGAACTTAATATACCTATGGCTGTAATTGTAAACGATGAAACAGCCAGTTCAGCTGAACTTTTTGCCGCTTCCCTCAGAGATTTTGGAAAGGCAAAACTTATTGGCGAGCAAACTTATGGAAAAGGGGTTATGCAGACTACCACAGAATTTGAAAGCGGCGGAGCCGTTGTATTAACAGTTGCCGAATATAAAACCATTAAATCAGAATGTTATGACGGTATTGGATTAAGTCCTGATTATCCTATACAGAATGAAGAGCCTGATGTTGATCTACAGCTTGAAAAGGCTTTAGAAATAATAGATCTTGAACTGGAAGAATAGCAAATGTAAAAAATTTGTCTTACTTATAAAAAAGCGTTTTAGGATGAATATATTCACCGATAAGTACTTTATTCATCTTAAAACGTATGCATTTTTATACAACACATTTGTCTTAGTTGAATTGCAACAAATTTTTTATTATTTGTCCCATGTTTTTCTACTATTGTCAATAAATTTTTACTTGCATTATTAAGTAATTTTTGATATAATATATATTAGTTAATATGCGCCTGTAGCTCAGGGGATAGAGCATTGGCCTCCGACGCCATGTGCGCAGGTTCGATTCCTGTCAGGCGTACCATACTTGTGGAACAAAATAGATGTCCACCCTTTAAAGCCCGTAGCTACGGGCTTTTTCGGCGTTTTAGGGGCGAAAAATTCAAGGTCAAAACCATGGATGCTTTTTCAGAGTTTTTACTGACTGAATGGATTCGAACCGATGCAGAGGAAAATTTTGGAGAAATTTAAGGTAGATTTAAGAAGAATGATCTTAAATCTGCCTTTTTTTAATATATAAATAATGTAGAATTTTT
>CAJTWQ010000015.1 GCA_910579835.1 uncultured Ruminococcus sp. | reverse complement strand
GCTTCCCCCGACAGCAAAAATGCCGCGAACCCTTGAAAAATCAAGACTTAGCGGCATTTAAGAACTTATAAAGAGATAGTCGAAAATCACTTTGGATTTTAAGTAAAAACTTGACTAAATACTATAAATGTGGTATAATTACACATGTAAATTTACGGCTAAAAGAAAAAAGGTAATTGAATTGGGTTTGATTTTTGTACAAACTGCGGTGCGTCTATGACGGATGACAGCGCATTCTGTATGGAATGCGGAGCTTCATTGACTGTGAACATTTCTCCGTCGGTTCCTGCGCCTATAAATACTTCTCCGTTATTAGGCAGAATTTGTCCGGCCTGCGGCTGTTCCCAAAAAACGCAGAGCGGCAGAAAAAAATTTTCATAAGCCGTCTAAACTTTGATAACGGAGGTATATTATGCAGCAGGAAATTTAGTTCAGATGAATTATACTGTGGATCTTGTTTTCTGTATAGATGCAACGGGAAACATGAATCCTGTAATTAACATGGTAAAGAATAATGCGCTTAGCTTTTATTCGGATTTGATGAATGCGCTCAATGCAAAGGGCAAGCGTGTTGAATCTGTAAGAATCAAGGTTATAGCTTTCCGTGATTATCTGGAGGATAAGGACGACGCTATGCTTGTTACCGATTTCTTTTAACTTCCCGAAGATACTGAGGAATTTACTGATACAGTCAGGGGAATTAAGGCTTTCGGCGGCGGAGATATTCCGGAAGAAGGTCTTGAAGCTTTGGCATATGTTATTCGCTCGGACTGGAGCACATCGGGAAGGTTACATCCGGCGAGATTGTAATCAATATGAAGAAGAACAGCGGCAAGTGATATGAACGGAATCTGGAAATGCGTAATGTGTGAAACGAATAATCCCGATGAATTAAAGAATTGTTTTATTTGCGGAACGGAAAAAACTTATTCACAGCGTAATACTGAGAGAGAAAAGGCAGCCCCGGCAGGAGATGAAGAAAGTGTTTCCGCACCTGACGATATATTCGGCAAGGGTTCCCATATCTGCCGTTTCGTCTGCCCCGAAAACAGGTGATTCCCAAAAACAGGTGATTCTGTAACAGAAAAGATATCGGTTCAGGATGTGGTTACTGGCAGGACGTTTTCTGCTGAAAAGCCGGCAGCGTCAGAAGTCCGGCGAGCGGAAGAGTCTCGTGTAAACTTTCGGCTTCCTGCCAAGGGCGTCTGGTGCATCCTAAAGGTAAAAAAACTTACGGCTCTTTGAGAGTCGGAAGAATGTCGGTCTTGTAATTGCAGCGTTGGCTTTTGGAATAATTATAGGTATACTCTGCGGCAGATGCTCCAAAAATAAGGATGATAAAAAAGATAAATCTTCGGTATCTGACGTGTCTGAAATAATTATCGAAAGTTCATCCGGCAGTACAATTCAGGACGATACTTCCGGTAGTCCAACTTCCAGCGAAAGTTCAACGGAACCTGAAGTATCGTCTGAAACTAAGGAGATCACTACAGGGACAGAAGATGAGAAAAAAATTTTTTGATAAAATTAACGAAAATTTTTTAAATATAAGATGATAAACAAAGTGGGGAGCAATACTATTAATGAAAAAAATAATCACAATACAGGATATTTCATGCTTCGGAAAATGTTCTCTTACCGTGGCACTGCCTATAATATCCGCCATGGGAATCGAAACGGCTGTTATTCCAACAGCTGTTCTTTCAACACATACAGGCGGATTCAGCGGATATACTTTCCGTGATCTTACGGAGGATATACCGGGGATAGCGGAGCACTGGCAGAAAATTGGCTTAAAGTTCAGCGGAATATATACGGGCTATCTTGGTTCCAAGGAGCAGATAAATATTGTATCCGACTTTTTTGAAAATTTCGGTGGGGCTGACAGTTTCATTGCGGTTGATCCTGCTATGGCTGATTTCGGCAGGCTGTACGCCGGATTTGACAATGAGTTTGTTGCTGCAATGGCTGAGCTTTGCGGTAAAGCAGATTATATTATTCCAAATATGACAGAGGCGTCGCTTTTGCTGGGACTCCCTTACAGAGAACACTATGACAAAAATTATGCAGAGATGATTCTTTGTAAGCTTGTCGAAATTGGCTGTAAAGCGCCGATATTGACTGGAGTTAATTTTGGGGACGGCAAGGAGGGCGCAGCTGCGTATGATTCATGCGAAGATCGTTTTTATTACTCTTTCAGGGATCATATTGACTGTTGCTGTCATGGCACAGGAGATATATTTGCAAGTGTTTTTACAGGAGGAATTGCTCTTGGAAAATCAATTCAGCAGGCATTGGATATTGCAGTTAATTTCACCGCTGACTGCATTGAAAAGACTCTTCCTGAAAAAGATGAAATGTGGTACGGCAGTGCATTTGAGCTTTGTATTGACAAACTGCTGGAATATATACGGTAAAAAGGAGTTTATATGACCATAATAGTAACCGGAGGAGCCGGATTTATCGGCTCAAACTTTGTATTTCATATGTTAAAGGCGCATCCTGATTACAGGATCGTATGTGTGGACAAGCTCACATATGCGGGAAATCTTTCCACACTTGAAAGTGTGATTGACAACCCGAATTTCCGTTTCTGCAAGCTTGACATCTGCGATCGTGAGGGAATAGACAAGCTTTTTGAGGAGGAGCGGCCCGACATTGTGGTGAACTTTGCAGCAGAGTCCCATGTTGACCGTTCTATTGAAAATCCGGAGATCTTCCTGCAAACAAATATTATCGGTACATCTGTTATGATGGATGCTTCCCGTAAATACGATATAAAGCGTTATCATCAGGTTTCAACCGATGAGGTATACGGTGATCTTCCGCTTGACCGCCCTGACCTCTTTTTCACAGAGACTACGCCGATTCATACAAGCAGTCCGTATAGCAGTTCCAAGGCCGGTGCAGATCTTCTCGTCCTTGCTTATCATAGAACTTATGGTCTCCCTGTGACAATTTCACGCTGCTCAAACAACTATGGCCCTTATCACTTCCCCGAAAAACTGATACCTCTTATGATAGCAAATGCTCTCGCAGACAAGCCTCTGCCGGTTTACGGCAAGGGCGAAAACGTTCGTGACTGGCTGTATGTTGAGGATCACTGCAAGGCAATTGATCTTATTATTCACAGAGGAAGAGTTGGCGAAGTTTACAACGTCGGCGGTCATAATGAAATGGCTAATATTGATATTGTCAGGCTTATCTGTAAAGAGCTTGGCAAGCCTGAGTCTCTCATAACATATGTAACTGACCGAAAGGGACATGACATGCGATATGCGATTGACCCCACAAAGATTCACAATGAGCTTGGCTGGCTTCCCGAAACAAAGTTTGCGGACGGTATAAAAAAGACGATCAGATGGTATCTTGACAACGAAAAATGGTGGAAGAACATTATCTCCGGTGAATATCAAAATTATTATGAGAGGATGTATGGTGACCGATGATGAGGGTACTTGTAACGGGCGCTAAAGGTCAGCTTGGCTATGATGTTGTGAATGAATTGATCGGCAGAGGTCACCAAGCAATAGGCGTGGACATTGAAGAAATGGACATCACTGACGCAATTTCAGTGAATAAGGTTATAACAGAAGTCTCTCCGGATGTGGTCGTCCACTGCGCCGCATGGACTGCCGTTGACGCCG
This sequence comes from uncultured Ruminococcus sp., assembly GCA_910579835.1. GTDB lineage: Bacteria > Bacillota > Clostridia > Oscillospirales > Ruminococcaceae > Ruminococcus. The sequence goes on along the minus strand of CAJTWQ010000015.1, from coordinate 32,072 downwards.
CTGAGGACAAGGAGAATATTCCGAAAGTTAAGGCGATAAACGTCGACGGAACTCGGAACATAGCTGAAATCTGCAAGAAGCTGGACTGCAAAATGATATACATTTCTACCGATTATGTATTCAACGGACAAGGGGACACTCCCTGGCAGCCTGACTGCAAGGAATATGTTCCGCTGTGTGTTTATGGTCAGACCAAGCTTGACGGCGAGTTGGCAGTCAGTTCGATTCTGGACAAGTATTTCATTGTCCGCATTGCTTGGATTTTCGGTGTAAACGGCAGTAATTTCGTCAAAACAATGCTCAGCGCCGGCAGGAAATATCCGGAATTGCGTGTGGTAAACGACCAGATAGGCACTCCAACGTATACCTATGATCTTGCAAGACTTCTCGCTGATATGGCTGAGACTGAGAAATACGGCTATTATCATGCAACGAATGAGGGCGGATATATATCATGGTACGATTTTGCCTGCGAAATATTCAGACAGGCAGGTTACAGCACCAGGGTGATTCCCGTAACTACTGAAGAATATGGACTTTCCAGAGCAGTAAGACCGTTCAACAGCCGCCTTGATAAATCGAAACTGACTGCAAACGGATTCAAGCCTCTTCCTGCATGGCAGGATGCACTTTCGCGATATTTAAAGGAGGTAAGGTACAAATGGGACAGATAAAAGTTGAAAAAAACGTCGGCGGTATCGATGGACTTTGCGTTATTGAGCCGGCGGTTCACGGCGATAACCGCGGATATTTTATGGAGACCTACAATCAGAGGGATATGGAAGCAGAAGGACTTAATTATTCTTTTGTTCAGGACAATCAGAGCTGTTCTGCGAAAGGAGTTCTTCGTGGTCTGCACTATCAGATAAATCATCCGCAGGATAAGCTTGTTCGTGTTATCAGGGGTGAGGTTTTTGATGTTGCGGTTGACCTCAGAAGGGACAGTCTGACTTTCGGAAAATGGTTTGGCATACTTCTGACAGAGGAGAATAAAAAGCAGTTTCTTATCCCGAAAAATTTTGCTCACGGATTTATTGTTCTCAGCGATATTGCGGAATTCTGTTACAAGGTAACTGATTTCTGGTATCCCAATGACGAGGGAGGACTTATGTGGAACGATAAGGATATTGCCATTGGATGGATGATGCCGGAGGGAATGACCGCTGATAATCTTAATCTCTCCGATAAGGACAGGTCTAACATGAGTTTTGCTGAATATTGCTCGGAAAGGGGCATTGAAATATGAAAGGAATCGTACTGGCCGGCGGTTCGGGAACACGTCTATATCCGCTGACAAAGGTGACATCCAAACAGCTTCTGCCGATATATGACAAGCCTATGATTTACTATCCTCTGTCCGTGCTGATGCAGGCGGGAATACGGGACATTCTGATAATTTCCACGCCGCAGGATACTCCGAGATTCGAGGATTTGCTTGGTGATGGACATCAGTTCGGGATCAGGCTTCAGTATGCAGTTCAGCCCTCGCCGGACGGACTTGCTCAGGCGTTTATCATCGGAGCAGACTTTATCGGAAACGAGCCTTGCGCAATGGTGCTTGGAGACAATGTTTTTGCAGGGCATGGGCTTACAAAGCGGTTGAAAAAGGCAGTGGAAAACGCTCAGACCGGCAGGGGAGCGACTGTTTTCGGTTACTATGTTGACGATCCTGAAAGATTTGGTATCGTAGAATTTGACGGCAACGGCAAGGCGGTTTCTATCGAGGAGAAGCCTGAGAAGCCAAAGTCAAATTATTGTGTGACGGGACTGTATTTTTACGACAGCAGAGTTGTTGAGTATGCTGAAAGTCTGAAACCGTCGGCACGGGGTGAACTTGAGATAACCGATCTCAACCGTATCTATTTAGAGAACGGAACGCTAAGTGTGGAGCTTCTGGGACAGGGATTCACATGGCTTGATACCGGAACGCATGAAAGCCTTGTAGAAGCTACAAATTTTGTTAAAACCGTCGAGGATCACCAGCATAGAAAAATTGCCTGTCTTGAAGAGATCGCCTATCTCAGCGGCTGGATTTCCAAGGATGAACTTCTTGGAGATATTAAGGATTTGATGAAGAATCAGTATGGCTTGTATCTTATGGACGTGCTGGCAGGGAAGTATATTGATGTATAGTTTTAAGAACCTTTACGCATAGAATCCTGCACGTGTCGGCAAATTTTACTGATTACTGCGTCAAAAACAAAAGGCAGCAATGCAAATATTCTGAACAGATTGTTCCGGACAGACTTGAGCTTCAAGTCCTGTCCGTTTTTTTACACGATTTTTCCATGTTTACTTTATAAAAATAATGCCAATAATATCATAGTAAAAACAAATTTACGGGAGATATTATAATGGCATATAACAAGGTTATAATAGCGGGCATTAATACGTCAGAGCTGACGGTACTCAAAGAGCAGGAGAAAATTGAACTGCTGAAAGAAATAAAGGCTACCGGCAGCAAGGAAGCAAAGGACAAGCTGATTAAAGGCAACCTCCGTTTGGTACTCAGTGTTATACAGCGTTTTGCAGGCAGGGGAGAGGATATTGACGATCTGTTTCAGATAGGAGTAGTCGGTCTTATCAAGGCTATAAACAATTTTGATCTTACCAAGGAAGTCCGCTTTTCGACCTACTGTGTGCCAATGATAAGCGGTGAGCTGCGGAGGCATCTTCGGGATTACAGCCATGTGAAAGTAAGCCGTTCCCTCCGTGACCTTGCGTACAAGGCGATACAGGCGAAGGAACGGCTTACTTTCAAGCTTCAGAGAGAGCCTAATATGGATGAGATCGCGGCTGAAACAGGAGAGAAGCGCGCGGATATAGTTATCGCACTTGAAAGTATAAGCGATCCTGTTTCTTTATATGAACCGGTCTATTCGGACTCGGAGGATACGGTTTATATCATGGATCAGATAGGCGACCGCAATGATGTGGAAAGCAAAATGGATGAGATCTCCATTCGTGATGCAATAAAAAATCTGGGTGAGCGTGAGCGAAATATTCTTTATTTGCGTTTTTTTAAGGGGAAAACTCAGGTTGAGGTTGCTAATGAAATCGGGATCTCTCAGGCTCAAGTCTCACGGCTTGAAAAGGGGGCTATATCCAGAATAAAGGAAAACACATGGTAGCCGGAGGAATGCAGGTTATGCCGATTCGCTGAGAAGAATAGAAACTCTGTTTTGTATCATTTCAGCTGCCTGCTGTGCGGAGCATTCACCGGAGAAATATGCTCCTGCTTCTTCCATACAGATATCCGATATATCTGGATCTATATAGAGAATAGTATCGCATTCCGCCATGTAATCATCCAGCATATCACGCTCTTCTTGTGTTGTGGGATAATATTTGTCGCCGTCGTCTTCGATGTATTCGACGCTTTCGCCTGTAAACGGATCGGTAAAATGCATACCGTCATCAAGAATTTTTTCATAGGACGATTTAAGAGCAGGCGTGCCGTATGAGCTTTCTGAATTCTGATAATCCGGCAGAAAGTAAGTTCTAAGAAACTCCCATGCTCCCTGTTTGTCGGGGCAGGTGTTTGAGACAGCATAAAGCGTTTCAAAGGAGATTCGGCCTCCCTTGCCGTTTTTAGAAGGGTATCCCACAAAGGTGATCTCATCTTTTGCTAATATATATCGGGTGTAGCTGTAGCTGCCGGGACTCATTTTTTCAACGATGGTTCTGTTTTGGCTCCATGCCATGAACTTTTCATAGTAATACTGACCAAGCGCCTCGTATTCTGTTTCCTTGTCGGGAGTCTCGATCTTATCAGCAAATCTGTCGCAGAATTCCAGAAGATTTATAAAGTCCTTTCTGTCAAAGGAGCATGTTCCTTTTTCGTAGTCAACGAAATCACCGGAGGCTGCAAGGAGTTCTGAAAGTTTTTCCTCTTTTGTTTCGTAGTCGTAAAGGTGATCGGCAGTATCGGGAGCGTTATTGTAGAATTCAAACATATCGTCAAATGTCCAGCCCTTTTTATTGTAGAGAGATGTTTTCGCCGCCAAAGTCACTGTGCTAAAGCTTGGCGCGAGAGTGTAAAGGCTTCCGTCCGGGGATTCCAGAGCGCTAAGCATATTGGGCATAAGTGTTTTGCGGTTGACTTCGCTGTCGTTCTCCATTAACTCATAGAGATCAACAAAAGCTCCCTTGCCGCTTAGGCTTCTGATTGTGCTCAGATCACTGGTGACAATAATGTCAGGGGCTTTTCCGGCAATTATATCAAGGTGAAGCTGCTTCATTGCGCCGTCTGTTGAATAATCGTCATTGTATTGATTGTAGTCTACAAATTTCACCCTGTATTTGCTTTGGCTTTTATTGAATTCACTGACGTGTAAATCTCCGCCGCTGTTGTCGTACAGGGACGCCATTGTGATGATCTGAGTATTTTCCACTTCGCTCATAGGACGGCGTGTGAGCAGATCGAAATATGGCTTGCTGTCGTTTCCTGACTGATTACAGCCAAAGGTTATATATCTGTCCTCACCGGCGCAGATTATGGTAGATGCGGTAATATCAGAGTCCAACCAGTCAAGGATTTTTTCGGTAGTTCCATCGTCTTTAAGTCCGAAAAGCCCATCATATTCAGGTATCAGCAGGCGGAATGCTCCTGTTCCGGAAGTTACTGCACCCGCCATATCGACTGTTCCGTTTCCGCCGATTTTCAGGAGCGGTTCACCGACAACACCTTTTTCTGCATCGAATTCGTAAAAAACATTTACGCTGTATTCATCCTGCCCGAAGTCGCCTTCTGCTGTGAGTATAAGCTTTCCATCCCGGTCATAAATGAAATTTGAGCGATAGATCCGCTGATCGTCTTCAAGTTGCGGCAGGTAAAGCTCTGAAACGCTGCCGTCCTGGTTCAAGACAAGAACAGTTGAATCGCTGAGACAAAAAAGAACCTTTCCGCTGTATTCCGTAACAGAATATACGTTAATGTTTCCGTATTCATCTTTATATAGCTCAAGTCCGGTAACGGGTGTTTTATAGGTGATTTTCCCTGATTCGTCGTGTTTACAATACATAAAAGAAGTTTTCTGATTTGCCATGAAAGCCTCGTAGTCAAAATTTTCGTCATATTTTTCGGGAGGGACTATTCCACCGTTGTCATTAAGGGTTACAAATGACGACATATCGCCATTTGGAGTAAAGTTATACCAATAGTAAAAATTATCGGCAGTCTGGGTCTCCGGAGGCATTTCGGGAGTGATTTTTTCGTAAGAGGAAAGGTCTTCGCTGAACCTGTATACCATCATATTTTCTGAATCTGTTGAGCTTCCCATCACCATGAAATATTTTTTGTCGGGGATGTAATCAACAGTGCTGACATAATCTAAGTCTTCCGGTACGGATATTGGTGTCGATTTGTAGGAATCACTGAGAATTTCGTCGGCAGTCTGAATAGGATGAGCGTCGGTAACAGGATCCCCTGAAATTTTTGGAGACGAGTTTTCGGCAGAGGCTCCGTTTTCAGATGTTTTTTCTGCGCTGCATGAGCAGAGAGCCATACTGACAGCCGCAGCAATAGCAGTTATATTCCAATATGTTTTCTTCATAATATTATCCTTTCTTTGGAGTTATATTAAAATCTATTGCTGATGCGATAGATTTAATTATTGCTTGTTAAAATCAGTATAATTCCTATTAGTAGTTAAGTCAATGGATTTTGCAGTTATTTTGCATTTTTAAGAGAGATAATTTGCATTGTAAGCATTTGTGCAATATATCCAAATGAGTTTAAAAAAAGTCTTATTAAAACGAAGCTTAAAGACTTTTGTGTGGTTGATTTTAACAAAAATAGTAAATATAAACATTTGATTATTGATTTTTAGCGGCAAAAGTGATATAATTAATTGAGTATGATTAGTGAGACTGGAGTGATTTTTACTTGAAGCCTACAGATAGACACGCAGACAAAGAGAAAACAAAAAAAATTAGAGTCGTAAAGGTTCGGGTGGTTAAGCCAGCGGATAATAACGCGGCATTATCGAAAGCCGAGAAGAAGAAAGTCCCCGAAAAGAAACCGGAACCATCGAAAGTCGAGGAGAAGAAAGTCTCCGAAAAGAAGCAGGAACCACCAAAAGTCGAGGAGAAGAAAGTCTCCGAAAAGAAGCAGGAGACTGCATTAGAGGAAATCGTAACTTCTATGCAAAAGGGGGCGGCATTAGGAAATGAACCCTCTGTAAAATCTGACATATCTAAGGAAAACAGTAAAGTTCATTCAGGAAAATCTAATTTTGATTCTGTGGGAAAGGAAGAGCTTGACGAGCTGTTAAAGGACGAGGATGTTGTTATTGATGATGTTAACAATATGTTTATAAACAGAAAAAACGGCACTCTTGTAAAGTATATCGGCACTACCAGTGCTATAATAATTCCCGATTTCATTACTACTATTGGACGATATGCTTTTCGTGGAAACGAAACGCTGAGAAAAGTGATTCTCCCTGACAGTGTTAAAAAAATTGAAAAATTTGCTTTTTGTCATTGCTTTGCTTTGGAGGAAATTATTTTTTCAAATAATCTTGAGTCTATCGGAGAAAACGCTTTTTTGAAATGTCAGAATCTTAAAGAACTGAATTTCCCCTCATCCCTGAAAATGATCGGCAAAGGTGCTTTCGGAAGATGCAGCTCCGTTGAAAAATTGCTTCTTCCAGCTTATCTTCAAAAAATCAGCGATCTCTGTTTTTTCTCATGCCGCCGTCTAAGAAAGGTGGTAATTTCGGGATCTGTGGAAGCTATCGGATTTTCCGCTTTTTCTGAGTGCTATAATCTGAAAAAGGTTATTATATCAAATTCTGTTGCAGTTATTGGAGAAAGCGCTTTTTCATGGTGCCGTTCACTGGAAGAGATTACTATTCCTTCAACGGTAAAAACTGTATGCAACTGGGCTTTTTATGGATGTCAGAATCTTACTGATCTGAAAGTCAGCTATCATACTAAGGACATTAAGGAGGACGCTTTCTGCGGATGTGAAAATCTTTTTAATGTACATATCGCCGAGTTTGACAGTGATGATGTGTCAATGGACGAGGTAAAAAGAGGAAGAAAGCAGGCTATTAAAATCCTGAAGCAAGTTAACCGCAAGCGTGCGGAGAGTTATGCGAGAGAGTACGGCATAAGTACGCTTTTTATTTGATCTATGTGAATTTTTTTAATTTCCTATTGACATTTTTTCTCAAAAGTGATACAATAACATTAATAAATGCCATGACGGAGAGAAGTAGTGCAGAAATTCGTTTTCAGAGAGTACGGATAAGGTGAGAGCCGTATATCAGAGTCGGCATGAATAACACTCCTGAGCATCAAACCCAAAGGGTGATGATATAATCGGCGGTACGGATATAGGAGTCTTGTATAAGTTATAGATACAGGCAGGAGGATATATACGATCGGCGGTTTTAAATAAGCAGTGATTTGTGTGCTTTTATTATCATGCATCTGACGTAGGGGTGACGTTTTCTGCACGTTACAGCAGACAAGAGTGACCGCAAAGCGGTAATTCAGGTGGTACCACGGAAGCAATGGCGCTCCCGTCCTGTAAAAGCAGGATGGGAGCGTTTTATATTTTTTGATTAACTGAAAGGAACGATTATTATGAAGCATACCGACATTAAAGCAATTATTACTTCAAAAGAGGATTTTATTGGCAAAGCCGTCACGGTCTGCGGGTGGGTGCGCACGTCCAGAAATTCAAAGAGTGTGGCATTTGCCGAACTGAACGACGGCACCTCTCTGAAAAATATTCAGATCGTTATTGAAAGGGATGGCAATTCAGATTTTAAAGAGCCTCGTGTCGGCATGGCAGTGAAAGTTACAGGCACAGCCGTTGAGGGACGAAATAATACCGTTGAAATCAACGCTGTTCCTGCCGATATTCATATTCTCGGAGATTGCCCCACGGATTATCCGCTTCAGAAAAAGGGGCATACGCTTGAATTTCTCCGCTCTATTCCTCATTTGAGAGGAAGAACCAATACCTTTAATGCCGTATGGCGTGTAAGATCGGTTCTTGCAGCGGCGCTTCACGAGTATTTTCAGAGAAATAATTATGTATATATTAATACTCCGCTCATTACAGGCAGCGACTGCGAAGGCGCAGGAGAAATGTTTCAGGTGACTACAAACGGCTATACTACGGAATTTAAGAGCGAAGAAGAATATTATGCCAACGACTTTTTCGGCAGACGTGCAGGACTTTCGGTTTCCGGTCAGCTTGAAGGAGAGGTTGCCGCTATGGCAATGGGAAAGATCTACACTTTCGGACCGAGTTTCCGTGCCGAGAACAGCAATACGCCGAAACATCTTGCGGAATTTTGGCATATTGAGCCGGAGGTGGCTTTTGCGGAGCTTGATGATGTTATCGAGATTGCTGAGGATATGATAAAATATGTTATCAAAAAACTTTTAGCTGTTTGTCCAGACGAAATCGCATTTTTTGATGCTCATTTTGAAAAAGGTTTAAAAGCACGTTTAGAGGAATTGATTTCGCATGAATTCGGTCGTGTGACCTATACGGAGGCTATAAAGATTCTTCAGGAGTCCGGCGAGGATTTTGTATATCCCGTAGAATGGGGCTGCGATCTTCAGACGGAGCATGAACGCTATATTTCGGAAAAGGTATTCAAAAAGGCAGTTTTCGTTACCGATTATCCAAAGGAAATAAAGTCCTTCTACATGAAGCAGAATCCCGACGGCAAGACTGTTGCGGCTGTTGACCTGCTTGTGCCCGGTGTAGGTGAAATTATCGGCGGCAGTGAAAGAGAAGCCGATTACGATAAGCTTGTTGCTGCGATGGAGGAAAGAGGAATGGAGCTTGCCCCTTATAAGGACTATCTTGATCTGAGAAAATTCGGTTCCGTTCCTCACGGCGGATTTGGTCTGGGATTTGAAAGACTTATTATGTATACCACCGGTATGGCCAATATCCGAGATGTAATTCTTTATCCCAGAACGGTTGGTTATATAAGATGATCGTAAAATACTATTTATGAAAGGAATCATATCATGAAGAAAACATTATCATTTATATCGGTTCTTGTATTAATTACAGGAGCATTCACTTCATGCGGAGGTAAAGAAAGCGGCGAGGCATCCGGAAAGAAATCCTCGGAAGAAGTTACCGAAGAATCGTTGGGGATCGTCGGTACGTGGATGCCGAGCGAAGAAACTCTTGAAGAAATGAAAGAAGATCTTGGCAGCGGTATGGCAGTGGAAAATGCGGAACTTGTTATTACTGAAACAGAGATATCAATGAATGCATCTATAAATGCGTCAGCTCTGTTCTGCGTTACTGATGATGGTTTTGATATTAACGGTCAGTCTTTTGACATGGAGTATGACGGAGAGGTGATTACAATTACTGCGGATGGTCAGGAGGTTTCAGAATTTGACCGTGTGGACGCTCCAGATGAAAATAACGTATACGGCAAGTACAAAAATGAATCGCTTGGCAGTGTGGAAGGCGGCGAAATGGTTCTTGATTTCGTCGAGAGCGGAGTTTCATATATGATTATTTCTATGAAAGAGGAATACACTTACGATGAAAAAGCCGGCAAGATAACTACTACGAACGCTGACGGCGAGGAAGAAGAATCCGCAATAGAAATTGACGGCGATACGCTGACTGTTACCGATGAAGCCGGCAAGTCTGAAACGTACACCCGTGCAGATTGATAAATGCACTGAAACGACAGCCGTCAATGGCGCCGGCTGTCGTATAAATTACCGAGTAAAGGAATGATATTTATGTCCAGATCACTGTATATCCCAGAAGGTTACAAAACGTCTCTCACCATAAGAGAAACACAGCATGCAATAAAATATATCAAAGATATTTTTCAGCAGGCCCTTTCTATCGTCCTCACTCTTGACCGTGTTTCCGCTCCTCTCATTGTTAAAAAGGGCAGCGGAATAAATGACGATCTTAACGGAGTCGAGCGCAAGGTCGATTTTGATATTAAGGAAATCGGCAGCGAGGCGGAGGTAGTTCAGTCTCTTGCAAAGTGGAAAAGAACCGCTCTGTACCGCTACGGCTATGAGCCGGGGGAGGGAATCTATACCGATATGAACGCTATTCGCCGCGACGACGACACTGACAACACCCACTCAATTTTTGTGGATCAGTGGGACTGGGAAAAGGTTATTACCCGTGAAAAGCGCACTATTGATTATCTTAAAGAAACAGTGAAAAATGTTGTCAAGGCTGTAGTGTATACAAAGAGAAAGGTCAGCCACCGCTACCCGGTTTTGGCGGATAAGATTACCGATGAGGTGTTTTTTATCACTACTCAGGAACTGGAGGATATGTATCCCGATAAGACCCCCCGTGAGCGTGAGCGTCTTATCACAAAAGAGCACGGAACTGTTTTCATCATGCAGATAGGAGGAAAGCTTGCTTCCGGGGAAAAGCACGACGGCAGAGCGCCGGACTACGACGACTGGTCGCTTAACGGTGATATCTTCTTCTGGGATGAAGTTCTGGACAATGCCCTGGAAATTTCTTCAATGGGCATTCGCGTTGACGAAAAGTCTCTTGCGGCTCAACTGGCTGAATGCGGCGCAGAGGACAGAATGCAGTATAAATATCATCAGATGATCGCTGATGGAACGCTTCCCCTTACTATCGGCGGAGGAATCGGTCAGTCAAGATTATGTATGCTGCTTCTGGAAAAGGCGCATATAGGCGAGGTTCAGTCGTCGGTATGGCCGGAGGATATGGTTAAGACCTGCGCTGAAAACGGCATTACGCTTCTTTGATGGAGGAATGTGCTATGAAATTTTCGAAAATGCACGGTATCGGAAACGATTATATTTATGTAAATTGTTTTGAAGAAAAACTTGACGAACCGGAGAAAATTTCCGTTATTGTCAGCGACAGGCATAAAGGTATCGGTTCGGACGGTCTTGTGCTGATAATGCCGTCTGATAAGGCTGATTTTCGTATGAGGATTTTTAACGCCGACGGCTCGGAAGCTATGATGTGCGGAAACGCTACGCGCTGTATCGGTAAATACGTCTATGACAGAGGTATGACTGAAAAAACAGAGCTGTCTCTTGAAACCAATTCAGGCATAAAATATCTTACTCTTACCGTTAGGGACGGCAAGGTGGATTCTGTTTCTGTGGATATGGGAATGGCTATCCTGAATCCGGCGGAAATTCCAGTAAACAGCGATTTAGAGACGTTTATCAATCAACCTGTTGATGTTGACGGAAAGATTTGCAATATTACCTGCGTTTCTATGGGCAATCCTCATGCTGTGATTTTCACAGAAAATATTGACGGTCTTGATCTGGAAAAAATAGGACCGTCCTTTGAGAATCATAAGCTTTTTCCCAACAGAGTAAACACGGAATTTATTGAGGTGATCGACGGTCACACACTGAAAATGCGTGTCTGGGAGCGCGGAAGCGGCGAAACTTTTGCCTGCGGAACAGGTACCTGTGCCGCCGTAGTTGCCGCAGTTCTTAATGAAATCTGCCCGAAAAACGAGGAAATACTTGTGCATCTCAGAGGCGGGGATCTGCGTATAATCTGGAAAAATGACGGTACGGTGCTTATGGACGGTCCCGCGGAGTTTATCTGCGAGGGAACTGTATCTAATGAATTTATAAACAGCAAAAAGGAGAATGTAATATGCCGCAGCTGAATGAAAACTTTTTAAAGCTTGAAAAAAACTATCTTTTTATAAATATTGCAAAGAAAATTGCCGCATTTAAAGAGGCGAATCCCGATGCCGATATAATCCGCATGGGTATAGGGGACGTAACGCTGCCTATCGCTCCAGTTGTTATTGAGGCTATGAAAAAGGGCTGCGATGAAATGGGAGTTAAGGAGACATTCAAGGGCTATGAGGACAGCGGAGCAGGTTATGATTTTCTGAAAGAGGCTGTATCACACTATTACAAGAGCTTCGGTGCGGACGTTGCTCCCGGTGAGGTACGCATTAACGACGGAGCCAAAAGCGACTGCGGAAATATTGTGGATATTTTTGGCGATGATAATGTGATCCTTGTTACTGATCCGGCTTATCCGGTTTATGTCGATTCAAACCTTATGAGCGGCAGAAAGATCATATATGCTGATTCTAACGAGGAAAACGGCTTTGCCGCTATGCCTGACGACAGCGTTCATGCGGATATTATCTATCTCTGTTCGCCCAACAATCCTACAGGTTCGGTATATACTGCCGATCAGCTCAGGGTGTGGATAGATTATGCGAAGAAGAACCATGCGGTAATTATCTATGATTCAGCCTACGAAGCGTTTATAACCGATCCTGCTGTTCCAAGGAGTATTTTCTGCGTCGAGGGCGCAAAGGAGTGCGCTATCGAGATGTGCTCTTTGTCCAAAACCGCAGGCTTTACCGGCATGAGATGCGGATATACGGTTATTCCGGACACTCTTATGGTCAGAGCTTCGGACGGAACCGAGGTTTCTCTTTCACAACTCTGGGGCAGACGTCAGGGCAGCAAGTTCAATGGCGTTTCTTATCCTGTTCAGTGCGCGGCAGCCGCTGTTTTCACGGAGGAGGGTATGAAGCAGGTGCGTGAAAACATTGCCTATTATCAGGAAAATGCACGCATTATTTCTGGTACAATGGAAAAGCTTGGCGTAAAGTTTACCGGCGGCGTTAATTCACCGTATATCTGGTTCAAATGTCCCGGAAATATGGGCAGCTGGGAGTTTTTTGACCTCATGCTTGAAAAGATCGCTGTGGTGGGAACTCCGGGCGCAGGATTTGGAAAAAATGGCGAGGGTTGGTTCAGATTAACGGCGTTTGGCGACAGACAGCGTACTGTTGAGGCTATGAAACGGTTTGAAGATCTGATTTCAAAAATTAATTAAGAACGCAGGTTCTAAGAGCAAAAGGCACGGAAAAATTTACTTTCCGTGCCTTTAATATTGTAAGAAATTTCTTTGTTGCATTTCCTGAAAATCTGCATAGAATATTATAAGCAGCAAAAAGATATACGCCGTTCCGGAGTGGCAGTGCCCTTGAATAGCTTTGGGACATAGGCGCATCGCCAAAGCAATCGGCGGAAGGGGCACTCTGCCGCTTTATCGGACGGCTGCTTTCATATAGAGACGGGGAGGTCTGCGCGGCCTCCCTTTTTTGTATTGTCGGCAAGATTATATATTTTAATGCCCTTGCTTTCAGCCATGCGCAGCGTCTGCCCCGTGCCGCTCTTAAAAATTTTGCGATAGTAGCAGACGCAGATGTCTGCAAGTTCTGTCAGACGGGCGTTCCGCAGCTTCATGCATCCTCGTCTGTAGCGGTCGGAAGTATATTCCACTGTGTCCGCCTGAGCAAGAATGCGGTGGAAATCCGCTCTCTGCTCATAGCTCCAGCCTGCCGTCTGATCGTTATTGGGGCAGGGGAGTACAAGATGCAGCCGTATTCCGGGATATTTTTTCCGAAGCTCCAGTACTGCCAACTCACCCGGCGTATCAAAACCGACTGCTCCTCCCGCATAAAAATCCTCGGCTCCCTCGGATATAAGCTGCTCAAGAAGCTCGGTAAGCCGGCGGTATATTTTTTCAGGCTCTGCAACTTTACGGTGTCCGGTAAAGCATACTTTTTTCATTTTTTTGACCTCCATTAATATGCATATTATATTTATTATACACGATTATAATGTGTATGTCAATATAATAGTAGATTTGATTTTGCATATTTCCATTGTTGAAATGCTATAATGACTGTACATAGTAAATGCGGTGGTGGAAATATGATAGATGAAAATTATGTTGGAGACAGGATTGCAATGCTTAGAATGGCTAAAAACGTATCAGCCAGAGAAATGAGTTTAGCGCTGGGACAAAGTCAGAACTATATAAACACAATTGAGAATCATAAAAGTGATCCGTCAATGCAGCTTTTTCTCTATATCTGCGAATACCTGGATATTTCGCCGAAAGATTTCTTTGACGAGGATAATAAATCGCCGAAAACGCTGGATAAGACGGTAGAGGCGGTAAAACGGCTGAACAGAGATCAGCAGAAACTTATAATAGAGCTTGCGAAAGAAATGAAATAATCGTTTATTAATGCTGCCGCTGCGGAAAAATTATGAAAAACCCTTGACAAGCCCTGATCTGTGTGGTATAATAATATCACCTCATTGGGGCTTATTTTTTTGCGCTCTGTTATGAGGGAGGCAAACAACCTACCTCCGCCTGCCGGAGGAAGTATTAATTCAGGAGGTGCCGATATGAGAGTAAAGGTTACTTTGGCTTGTACAGAATGCAAGCAGCGCAACTATGTTTCCAAGAAGAACAAGAAGAATGACCCTGACAGACTTGAAATGATGAAGCACTGCAAGTTCTGCAGAAAGCATACTCTTCACAAGGAAACCAAGTAATCGGAAGGAGTATTTTTATGGCTAAAGAAAATAAGGATACAACTTCAGAAAAAAAGTCCGGAAAAACCGAGAAGAAAAAGCAGGGTAAAATCCGCAAATGGTTTAAGGATCTGAAAATTGAATTCAAAAAAGTGGTTTGGCCTTCAAAGAAGACTGTCGCAGACAATACTTCCGTTGTAGTGGGAGTAATTGCTCTTTCAGCCGTTCTTGTAGGTCTGCTTGACACGGGCTTCTTAGAGCTCATGCGGCTGATCTATCGCTAAGCCTTAGGAAATCTGAGGAGGATTATTATGTCAGAAGCAGCAAAGTGGTATGTTATCCACACATATTCGGGCTATGAAAACAAGGTCGCTCAGAATATTGAAAAGGTGGTTGAAAACCGTAAGCTTCATGATCTTATCCAAGAGGTCAGAGTTCCAACTGAAAAGGTGACGGAAATCACCGACGGAAAAACAAAAGAGATCGAACGCAAGACCTATCCGGGTTACGTTCTGGTCAGAATGATCGTTACTGACGACTCATGGTATGTTGTAAGAAATACCAGAGGCTGTACCGGTTTTGTCGGTCCTGCCTCCGAACCTACGCCTCTTTCCGATGAAGAAGTAAAATCGCTCTTCGGTATAGATGTTTCGTCCGTTGAAGTTAATTTCAGCGTCGGCGACAGTGTTCGGATATCGGGTACTGCAATGGACGGATTTATCGGCGTTGTTCAGAACATCAATCTTGACGATCGCTCCGTTGATCTTCTCGTATCAATGTTCGGTCGTGAAACACCCACCACTCTGCCTCTCAGTCAGGTAGTAAGGGTGGATGATTAATAAGGTCAAAAGGAAGCCGGAAAGGCTTCAGTGGGAGAGGTAAAATAAGTCTTGCCTCGCCATTTACCACATTTATGGAGGTGCAATTTTATGGCACAGAAAGTAGTTGGCTATATTAAGCTTCAGATTGCAGCAGGAAAGGCCACTCCTGCACCGCCTGTTGGTCCGGCGCTCGGTCAGCACGGCGTAAATATCATGGCATTTACAAAGGAATTCAATGAGAGAACGAAGAATGACATCGGAATGATAATTCCTGTTGTTATTACTGTTTATGCAGACCGTTCATTCTCGTTTATCACAAAGACTCCTCCCGCAGCAGTTCTTATCAAGAAGGCCTGCAACATTAACAGCGGTTCAGGAGTACCAAACAAGACAAAGGTTGCAAACATCACTAAGGAGCAGGTTCAGAAGATCGCAGAGCAGAAAATGCCCGATCTTAACGCTGGTTCGCTTGAGGCAGCTATGAGCATGATCGCAGGAACAGCTCGCTCGATGGGCGTTGTAGTTGTTGACTGATTTTTGAATGAAGACGGAGGGGGCTGCGCAGAGTTTGCGTAAACGGCGGCAATCCCGGAATTCCGTTCTGACTTCTCTGAGCTGTCGTTATGACAGGCTATATTGGTGGGAGGAAAATTCCGCTAGCCGGTTAGCTATAGGCAGCCGGTATTACCACTTAAACAGGAGGAAATATAATGAAACACGGCAAAAAATATGTTGACAGCGCAAAGGCTGTTGATTATGCAAAGCAGTATGAATCTGCAGAGGCTCTTGACCTCGTTTGCAAGAATGCAAAGGCTAAGTTTGACGAGACTGTAGAAGCTCATATCCGTCTCGGTGTTGACTCAAGACACGCTGACCAGCAGGTAAGAGGCGCTGTTGTTCTTCCTAACGGAACGGGTAAGAGCGTAAGAGTTCTCGTATTCTGCAAGGAAGACAAATATGAGGCTGCACAGGCAGCCGGCGCAGAGTATGTCGGCGGCATGGATTATGTTGACAAGATCATGAAAGAAAACTGGATGGATTTCGACGTTGTTGTTGCTTCTCCCGACATGATGGGTCTTGTTGGCCGTCTCGGTAAGGTTCTCGGTCCACGTGGTCTTATGCCTAACCCGAAGGCAGGTACGGTAACACCTGATGTTGCAAAGGCTGTTACAGAAGCTAAGGCCGGTAAGATCGAGTATCGTCTCGATAAGACAAATATCATCCACTGTCCCATCGGCAAGGCATCTTTCGGAGCTGCTAAGCTTGATGAGAATTTTACAACTCTTATGGAGGCTATTGTTAAAGCTAAGCCTGCTGCTGCTAAGGGAACTTACCTCAAGAGCTGCACGGTTACTTCAACAATGGGTCCCGGAGTTCCAGTTGCAACTGCTAAGTTCGGCGTTTAATTGTATGATTAGTTTGAGCCTGTCCCTTTTTGGGGCAGGCTTTTGAGTTATGGGTGGAGTAATATTAATACAAGAAGACTTTATTATCTTGGATTGCTATAGCATAAAAAAATAAGACGTTTCTTGTCATATGCTGTCTGCCTTGGGAATAGTATAGTACCGAGGAGGCGATTTTATGGACAAAAATCAGCTTGATGAATATAAGCGTGAGATGATGAAACTTTACGGTCAAAGCCGGTCCAGGGATGAAGATCCGGTGCCGGCAGATAAAGCCGAGGCTCCGAAGGAAGAAAAACTTCCCGATAATATGACTGTTCCAGAGGAAGGCTTTCGGGATACGGTTTCTCCTGAAATAGAAGATGTAAATCCAAATGCGGCAGACGATACTGCCTGGTCGGAATTTTTGGAAAAGGAACCTGATAATACTGTGGAATCGGGATTTCTGGAGGAAGAGCCGAATGATCTGGATGCACGGTTTCCTCCACCTGATCTGTCGGAAATTGAAGAGGCCGAAGCGGCGGAAAATATAGCTTCGGAAAAGGATCTCGGTAATTCTACCGGTTTTATTCTTGTGAATGTGCGTACAGGAGATGAATCATGGGCTATAGAAGGCGCACTTGTGGTTATATCTGCTATAATTAACGGCAGCCGGCTTATGATAGCTTCAGGAATTGCTAACAGCAGCGGAACAACACAGCTTTTTGAAGTTCCTGTACCTGATTTGAGTTTGTCGCAGCAGCCTTATTCTAATATACGTCCATATAGTCTTTATGACATCAGTGTGACGGCAAATGGCTTTTTTAATGCAAGGAGCGTGGATGTGCCGGTATTTTCCGGGATCACATCAATTCAGAACTTCAGTATGATCCCTGTCCCGCTGCTGATGAATGAATCGGATGAAACACTGACTATCTATAATGAGGAACCATTTTTCGGAACCTCAAAAGAACAGGGGGAATAGTATGCTGACAGGGATTCCCTTTATACCCGAAACTATAACGGTTCACCTTGGAACGCCGGATTCAAATGCTCCTAATGTAACAGTAAGTTTTCCGTCATACATTAAAAATGTTGCGTCCAGTGAAATATATCCTACATGGCCGGAAAATTCGCTGAGAGCTAATATCAACGTTATTGTGACATATGCCTTAAACAGAATCTATACCGAGTGGTACAGATCAAGGGGATATGATTTTGATATAACATCTACTACTCAGTATGACCAGAAGTTTATAAACGGACGTGAAATATTTGAAAATATCAGTTATCTTGTGGATGAGCTTTTTAATGATTATGTCATCCGCTCCGGTTATGTCGAGCCGCTGTTTACGGCATTCTGCAACGGTACAACTACTACATGCGAAGGACTTTCACAGTGGGGGACGGTAGATCTGGCAAACAGGGGTAAGACTCCTTTTGAAATTCTTCAGTATTATTACGGAAATGATATTGAGCTGGTGAAAGACGCTCCGGTAAAGAGCGCTGCGCCGTCTTATCCGGGTATCGAACTGAAGCTTGGTTCCGGTGGAAACGATGTGCGTTCCCTTCAGATTTTTCTTAACAGGATATCATCGAACTATCCGGCGATTCCGAAAATTCCGGCTACAGACGGCATTTTTGACGAACCGACAGAAGCCGCCGTACGGGTTTTTCAGGAGGTCTTTGATCTTGAGCCCACCGGCGTTGTCGACGCTGCTACCTGGTACAGGATAACATATATTTATACAAGCGTAAAGCGGCTGGCAGAGCTTAATTCGGAGGGAGTAAGGCTTGAGGACGTTATGAATATATACACTGAGGATCTCCATGTCGGCATGCAAAGTCAGGAAGTCAGCACATTTCAGTATTATCTTGCTGTTATCGGAGCTTACTATGCTGCGGTTGAACCGGTGGCGATCACAGGATATTTCGGAGAAAATACCGAGCGTTCTGTTAAGTCGTTTCAGCGTGTGTTCGGGCTGCCGCAGACAGGAGAGATAGATCGTGCTACCCGTAATGATATATATCGGGCATATGAAGGCATAGTGCAGTCGGTGCCGCCGCAATATGTGGATGTTGCATTATATCCGGGCACAGTGCTTCGTGAGGGCATATCGGGGGAGTATGTTAAGATTCTTCAGGAATATCTTTCGTTTATCAACGGTACTTATCAGAATATCCCGGCAGTAAGCAATACGGGATATTTTGGTCCCCTTACAAAGCAGTCAGTCATTGCTTTTCAAAAGCAGTTTGGAATTAATCCTTCCGGTATGGTAGGCGGAGTTACCTGGGACAAAATTGCCGAGGTGTATTCCGATCTGAAATTCGGTTTTGACAAGCGGCCGTACCAGAATCCAGGTTACATTATCACACAGGCGTGAAAGGAGACGATTTTAATGCCATACACTAATGCACAGAAAAAGCAGCACATAAAAGAAGTTCAGACGTACCTGTATGCCATTTCATTATTTGACAGCAGGATACCCCAGATAATTCCGGACGGGATATATGGAAGCGAAACTGCCACAGCAGTCAGGGCGTTTCAGCGTGAATACGGTCTGCCTGATACCGGAAGTGTGGATTCTGCCACTTGGAATAAGATAGTTGGTGTTTATAGGAATTATCAGAGATCAGCTCCGTGTCCTTTCAACTGCTTCCCCACTGTAAAATATACCGTTAAGTCAGGTGATGACGGTGAATTGGTGTATATAATTCAGGCAATGCTTGACAGTCTGCGCAAGTGCTATGATAATTTTCCGCAGACGACGGTTTGCGGAAATTATAATGCTGATACTATCAAGGCGGTAAAGGTGCTTCAGCAGAAAGTTGGACTGCCGCAAAGCGGAATTGTGGACTGCAAAACCTGGAACATGCTTGTGAATTGCTGCGAGCATGCTCATAAAGCCATGTAGCGTTGGTTTGTCAATGATGTGAGATAAATTAAATCAAAAACTTGACCGTCTGGTAGGAAAGCATTGAGATAATCGGAAGAAGATTTCCAATTGAGAGGACGCATAGGAAAATTGTTGTATTTTTTGCTGTGGACAGCTAATTGCTTTTTGAAATCATCGAAAGAAGAATTTATGAGTAGTGTAAAAATATTCGTTATCTTTGCGGTTAGAACGTTCAACTTTGCCATTATGTCTGGGAGTGTATGGATTGATCAGCTTGTGCTTAATTTCGAGTTGGAATAGTTTCATTCAAATATAGTTTTCTTGTTTTTTTACTTGGAGAAAAGCGATTTGTGAACTCAAAAACGTTATCGGTCTGAATACATTCGATAGTAATACTGCGTCTTTTGAATCATTTCACAGTTCGTTCTGCAAAATCTGCCGAGGAATAAGTGTTTTGTTCTATAAGTCCAATATATTTATTCTTCTTATGCATACGCTTTATCAGATCTATTTCTGCTTCAGTGTGCTGATTTGGGTAACGGTGTGGTCTGTGTGAACGGTCTTTAAGCGAGTTTAATGTACCGTTGTATCGTTTCAGTCAACGACATATCATTGCTCTGCTTACGTTATATTGTCTTGAAGCAGTTGTTACTCCTTTTTCTCACAACTTAACTGTAATACAGGTCTATGCTGTTTCGCTGCCTTTTTTGTGAACTGTCTCTTTTCTATTGTAAGCCTACACACTTTAGCTAATACCGTTTCATTTTCACTATTGACAAACATCTGCCTTTATGATATAATAAAAATATCTTCGAGGGCAGGGTGAAATTCCCTACCGGCAGTAAAAGCCTGCGAGCCTTATATAGGCTGATTCGGTGAAATTCCGAAGCCGACGGTTATAGTCCGGATGAAAGAAGATCATCTTTCAGCGTTGCTGATGTATAGATTGATGCCCCGAATTTTCGGGGCTTTTATTTTGGAGGCATTATGACAGATATTGAATTTATGCGGCAGGCTCTTTGTCTTGCTGAAAAGGGAATGGGATTTGTTTCACCCAATCCTATGGTCGGAGCTGTCATTGTCAGGAATGGTAAAATCATTGGCTCGGGCTGGCATAGAAAATACGGCGGACTTCATGCGGAAAGAAACGCCTTTGCCGATTGTGATTCACAAAACATAGACTGCTCCGGTGCTGATTTATACGTTACCTTAGAGCCGTGCTGCCACTATGGCAAAACTCCTCCGTGCACTGAATCAATAATTAAACACGGCATAAAACGTGTATTTATAGGTTCCGCAGACCCTAATCCCCTTGTTGCCGGAAAGGGTGTGGAAATACTTCGGAAGCATGGAATAGAGGTTATAGAAAGAGTTCTCAAAGAAGAATGCGACAGGCTGAACAGTATCTTTTTCCGATATATCACTACCGGCATGCCATATGTAACTATGAAATACGCTATGACAATGGACGGAAAGATCGCCTGTCATACCGGTGAATCAAAATGGATAACAGGTGAGCAGGCACGTCGGGACGTACAGCTTCAGAGGCTGCGTCATACCGGTATCATGGTTGGCGTCGGAACCGTTCTTGCTGATGATCCTTTACTGACCTGCCGCCTGACAAACGGACGCAATCCGATCCGCATAATATGCGATTCAAAGCTGAGAACGCCTCTGGACAGCAATATAGTACAAACTGCCAGAGATATACCCACGATTATTGCGTCTGTTTCACAAGATACGGAGCGGATGAAGATTTATGAATCATTCGGATGCCGTGTTATGCCAATATCCTCCGACTGCGGCAAAGTTAATCTTCGTGAGCTGATGACCATTCTCGGCAGAGAAAAAATTGACAGCATTCTCCTTGAAGGCGGCGCGGAAATGAATTGGTCCGCTTTGAAATCAGGTATTGTAAGCAGTGTGATAACCTATATCTCACCGAAACTTTTCGGAGGTTCGTCCGCCGCTTCTCCTGTTGGAGGAACAGGAATTGAACATCCTGAATTGGCGTTCAAGCTTTATGACAGCAATATTATTCAAATCGGAGATGATTTCCGCATAGAAAGCAGGGTAAAAAATGTTTACGGGAATAATTGAAGAAAGAGGCGCTGTAAAAGCGATTCAGCGCGGAGCAGTATCGTCATATATTGAAATAAACGCAGAAACTGTTCTTACCAATTCGCATATTGGTGACAGCATCGCAGTAAACGGCGTCTGTCTCACAGTAACGGATCTTACATCCGGCTATTTTCGTGCGGATATTATGAACGAGACATTAAACCGATCGGCTTTAGGAGATCTAACCCAGGGGAGTCAGGTAAACCTTGAGCGTGCAATGTCAGCGAATGGACGTTTTGGAGGTCACATTGTTTCGGGCCATATTGACGGTATCGGTATTATAACTGATATAAAAAAAGACGGAATTGCCATATGGTATACAATAGCCGCCGATTCTGGGGTATTACGGTATATTGTAGAAAAAGGTTCGGTAGCAATAGATGGTATAAGCCTTACGGTTGCCGCTGTTTCAGATATGGATTTTAAGGTATCGGTTATCCCTCATACCGCTGAACAGACAATTCTGGGATCAAAAAAAGCGGGAGATAAAGTCAATCTTGAAAATGACATAATAGGAAAATATATTGAACGGTTTATGGGCTGCGACAGCAGAAAAATGCCTGGAAGCAGGATAACCATGGATTTTCTGACCGAAAACGGCTTTTAAGAACCTGTTTGGGTAAGAAAAATTATATAAGTCTGACAGTTGTTCGGAAAAGCGCTGAAGGCGGGCTTCCAGTCTCCGAGGCGTCTTGACAATGCATATGTTATGCTTAGCAATTTTTCTCGGAAGAGGATTTGAAAAGCACCCATAGTATATCAGGAGGAATTATATGTTTCAGTACAGCACTATTGAAGAAGCGCTTGATGCGCTCCGGAACGGTGAGATAATTCTCGTCACTGACGACGAGAATAGAGAAAACGAAGGAGATATGATCTGCGCCGCTCAGTTTGCTACCACAGAAAATGTCAATTTTATGGCCGCTCATGCCAAGGGACTGATTTGTATGCCTATGAGCGCCGGACTTTGCCGCCGTCTGAATCTGCCGCAGATGGTTGATTGCAATACCGACAATCATTCAACGGCTTTCACTGTTTCTATTGACCATGTAAATACTACCACTGGAATTTCTGCAGAAGAACGGGGATATACTGCAAGGATGACCGTTTCTCCCGATGCAAAGCCGGAGGATTTCCGACGTCCTGGTCATATGTTTCCGCTGACTTCAAAGACAAACGGAGTTCTGGAGCGCGAGGGACATACAGAGGCGACTGTAGATCTTATGCGTCTGGCAGGTCTTGAAGAATGCGGTCTCTGCTGCGAGATCATGCGCGACGACGGTACTATGATGCGTGCCGAAGAACTTCGCAATAAAGCGTCAGAGTGGGGAATGAAGTTCATAACTATACAGGCATTGAAAGATTACCGCAAGTGTCATGACAGGCTGGTTGAGCGCGTTGCCGATACAAAGCTGCCCACCAAATATGGTGAATTCAGGGCCGTCGGTTTTGTTAACAAGCTAAACGGTGAGCATCATGTAGCGCTTATCAAAGGCGATGTAGGAAACGGAGAGAGTATTCTCTGCCGTGTACACTCTGAATGCCTGACAGGAGATGCTTTCGGCTCTCTTAAATGTGACTGCGGACAGCAGTTTGCGGCAGCAATGACCAGCATAGAAAAAGAAGGACGGGGAATTCTCCTGTATATGAGGCAGGAAGGACGAGGAATCGGACTTATCAACAAGCTCCGCGCTTACGAGCTTCAGGATAAAGGCATGGATACCCTTGAAGCCAATCTTGCACTGGGATTTCCCGGCGATATGAGGGAATACTACATTGGTGCGCAGATCCTGCGTGATCTCGGCTGTAAAACTATCAGACTGCTGACCAATAATCCCGACAAGATATACGGACTCAGCGGTTTCGGACTGGAAATTAAGGAACGTGTGCCTATTCAAATGGATGCAACGGCTTTTGATCTGTTCTATCTTAAAACAAAACGTGATAAAATGGGTCATATTCTTGATTACTGACAATTATGAATGAAACAATTATTATCAATATTCTCAGCGGCTTTTCCCTGCTATGCACTACGCCTTTTGTACTGATAAAATTATGTACAGCAGCAAATGAAAAAAGAAAGCTTATGGACTCAACCAAAGAAAAATAGGTGTTCAGCTTAAAACCTTTAATTTCGGCATGATTGTGGGTAGCGTCGGTATGCTTAATGCCTTGCAGCAAGTATCCGTTGGGGCATTTACACTGGTATTGCACGGAACAGCTTTACTTACCTTTTTTGGGAATTGTGTGGGGGTCGGTTTCACTTATCTGGCTTATTATCTGTATTGCAATAGCAGTTGTTTTCAGGTATACATGGATAACGGAAAAAGGTGTCATTCTTACGGAAGATTGCGATGCGGTTATGTATTCTCCTGAATACTACACATGGAGCGTAAGGAAAAGTACGCTAAAACTCCGTGATAAGTTCAATGGAAAACAGAAAAGTTACCACATTCCGGGAGATGTAAATGAAGCGGTCTGTCTGCTTTCAAAATATTACGCAGAATACAAAAAATAAAAGGAGTTTATATCATGAATATTTTAGAAGGAAATCTCATTAACAAGGACGCTAAAATAGGTATAGTCGTATCCAGATTCAACGAATTTATCACTGGCAAGCTTCTCTCCGGAGCGGTTGATACTCTGCTTCGTCACGGCGTCACGGATGAAAATATAAGCGTAGCGTGGGTTCCGGGAGCATTTGAAATCCCTCTTATCTCCAAAAAAATGGCTGAAACAGGTAAATATGACGCCGTAATCTGCCTCGGTGCGGTAATCCGCGGAAGCACATCTCATTATGAACTTGTATGTAATGAAGCTGCAAAGGGCGTTGCTCAGGTTTCCCTTGAAACGGGGGTACCTGTAATGTTCGGTATAATAACCACTGAAAATATTGAACAGGCAATCGAGCGTGCTGGTTCAAAGGCAGGAAACAAAGGCTCTGAGTGTGCGGAGGGAGCCATTGAAATGATCAATCTATGTAAGCGGATAAAGTAATATGAATCTGATATTTGACTATGACGGAACGATCCACAACTCAATGAAAACTTATGCTCCGGCTTTCAGGTCAACTATGGATTGGCTTGTACAAAATGGCTTTGCAGAGCCCAAAATCTATACCGACAGTGAAATCAGCTATTGGCTCGGATTTAATTCAAACGATATGTGGCAGAGTTTTATGCCTGACCTTGATCCGAAGATCCGTGAGGAAGCCAGAATCAGGCTGGGCAATGATATGGCGCATCGTGTAGAAAACGGTGAAGGAGCCTTATTTGACGGAGCAGAAAAAATGCTTTCTGACCTTAAAGGAAAAGGATATTTTCTCATCTTCCTCAGTAACTGCCGCAAAAGTTATCTGGAACGGCATCGAAGGGTTTTTGCACTGGACAGATTTTTTGACAGTTTTTACTGCTGTGAAGAATTCGGGTTCATTCCAAAGTATGAAATATTCAGAAAAATTGCACATAAATACTCAGGCGGATATATAGTTATCGGCGATAGATTTCACGATATTGAAACAGCCGTAAAGAATAATCTGCCGTCAGTTGGCTGCGGCTATGGATACGGTTCTCCGGAAGAACTTTCAGCAGCCGATATAATTGTCAGCAGTCCTATAGAGATAGTGTCTGCGGTAAATATCCTCAACAGGGAAAACAGGCGATTAGGAAAGGGATAAATATGAAAATCAAAAAAATACTTGTATTGCTGACAGCGCTTACATTAACCTGTTCAGCCTGTTCCTGCACTCTCAGGGGCACAAAAAGCAATTCGGAAAATTCGATAAAATCCGATTCTTCTGAAAAGGATAGTGAAAAAAACAGTGACTCCGACAGCTGGGATGAAACAAATTCTCAAACCGGTGCATCAAGCGGTTTTTGTCCTGTTAAAGAATCCAATAGACTGAATCCTGTCAGAGAGCATACCTCCGATCTGATGACGCATCTCAAAGACGGTTCCAATGAGAATAAGCTTGAAAAAGACATTGACGCTCTGCTCAGTGATTTTGATGAATTATACGAAGAGTATACAAGTCTCACTATTCCTCATTATCTCGATTTTGAAAACGAGGAACTTGAAGCTGAGGCCGATGACGCATATGAGGATCTGACTATTGCAGCAGAACTTATTACACTGGCATTTGTAAGAGGGTGCGAAAGCGAAAGCTATTCTCATTTATTCACTGGGCTTTTTGCAGATAATAAAGTTATTGAGGATTATTCTGATCCAACCCTTACCCCTGCAAGGCTGGAAGGTTATATGAGAGTTGAAAGTTGGATTCGTGACGAACGTCTCGACCGTTTCTATGACGCTGCTTATGACGATGATATGGATGACGATGAAAAAAATTTGAAATGTGCTGAAATTCTTTTGGAAATACTTAATGAATACGACACGGAAACATTCTACAAACAGTATTACCGTGACTACACGCCTGAAGATATAATGGAACTTGCAGATATTGTAAAAGACGAAATGACGCCGGTTTCTGAAGAGATACTCAAGGGTATCAGAAAAATGGACAACGGTTTGGATATAGTCACAAATCCAAAAGAATTTGACAATCCCTTTGAAACGATTGCAGAATATGCTCCGAAGCTTTCTCCGGAGATAGGCGCTGCTGCCGAAAAGCTTCTTGAAGATAAGGAATATTCAATTACAGACGGAGACGGTAGCTATAATGGGTCATTTACAACATATCTGCCGGTCAGCAAAAAAGGCGTTATATACATCACTGACAATCATGATTACTACAGCCTGCTGACTCCTGTCCATGAATTTGGTCATTATTACGCACAGACATACGACCATATTCCAACCTATCTTGCTGCCTCAAATCTTGATATTGCAGAGATACAATCTCAAGGCTTTGAATGCATTTTTACCCGTTTTTATGATGATATTTTTGAAGATCAGGCTGATGCCATGCTGGCTGCCAAAAGCTACGATCTGGTCTATGCTGTGCTTTCGGGTTTTGCCGTAGGTGAATTTGAATATACAGTGCTTCTTAACGCTGATACTTTTACTCCCGAAGACGTTGTAGACTGCTGGGATGAAATTACCGCTGATTCTATGCCTGGAATCGAACTTTACATGATTAATCATGTTTTTGAATCTCCTGGATATTATATAAGCTATGCAGTTTCAGCTCTGGCGGCATTTGATATTTGGGAGGATTGTATCAGCAATCCTGACAAGGCTCTTGAAAAATATCAGAAGATAGCGGAAATATCCTATAATGACAATAATTACGCTTTCAGGTCGGCAACAAAGAAAGCCGGATTCAGCGATGTTCTTA
The DNA here is from genome assembly GCA_910579835.1 of uncultured Ruminococcus sp. Lineage (GTDB taxonomy): Bacteria > Bacillota > Clostridia > Oscillospirales > Ruminococcaceae > Ruminococcus. The sequence continues at coordinate 5,209 of CAJTWQ010000015.1, read as the reverse complement.
ATAAGGAATATATCCGCGGTCTTGCCGATGAACTTATGAATTACGCCGAGAAAATATATTAAACGCTATAGCAAAACCCTAAAAAGATTTTTAGTTTGCAGGATAAAATTAGACTGAAAGATTTTGGAGTTTGTTGCAGGGGGTGGTACAAAATAGATCTTATCAATAATCGACAGAAATGCACAATAGTACATGCTTTTCTGCCGATATTTTTTTATGTGACTAATTTGTGAAATATCAATAAATCCATTGACAAATATTCGTCAAAGTGCTATAATTTACATTGAAATATTTTTTAATGAAAGGAACGAATCAATGCTTCAGCTTAAAGATATTGTCAAGGAATACGGCGCCGGAGAAAATAAAGTCACGGCTCTTGGAGGCGTTAACATAAGTTTCCGTGAGAACGAATTTGTTGCGATCCTCGGTCATTCCGGATGCGGAAAAACCACAATGTTAAACATTATCGGCGGTCTGGATCACTATACTTCCGGCGATTTGATTATCAACGGAATTTCAACAAAAAAATACAGAGACAGAGACTGGGATGCATACAGAAATCATTCGATCGGATTTATCTTCCAGAGCTATAATCTTATCCCCCATCAGACTGTTCTGTCTAACGTTGAGCTTGCGCTGACAATTTCAGGCGTTTCCAAATCCGAGAGAAGAAAACGGGCTAAAGAGGCTCTTGAAAAAGTCGGTCTTGGCAATCAGCTTCATAAAAAACCTAATCAGATGTCCGGCGGTCAGATGCAGCGTGTTGCTATTGCCCGTGCTCTTATCAACAACCCGGATATTCTGCTTGCAGACGAACCTACCGGTGCTCTTGACAGCGATACCAGCATTCAGGTAATGGAACTGCTGAAGGAAATTGCAAAAGACAAACTGGTTATAATGGTAACTCATAATCCTGAGCTTGCCGAGAAATATGCAACAAGAATCGTTAAAATCAAGGACGGACGGCTTACGGATGACAGTGATCCTTTTGAGCCTCAGGAAGTTAAGGAACCGGAAGAGGGAAAGAAGCGTCGTGTTTCTATGTCCCTGTTAACTGCCTTTTCTCTTTCGCTTAATAACCTTATGACAAAAAAAGGCCGAACTATCCTAACAGCTTTTGCAGGTTCCATAGGAATAATAGGAATTGCGCTCATTCTGTCCCTTTCTACGGGAATTAACGACTATATTGCACAGGTGCAGGAGGAAACGCTGTCGTCTTATCCGATACAAATATACAGAGAAACCGTCAATACCGAAGAGCTTATGTCAATTATGATGAAAGAACCTGAGGCAAAGGAAGGACAGGATGATCCGGAAACAGTTTATGCAAATACGGATATTTATGAGCTTTTTAACTCCATGAATACCACTGCACGTCAGGTAAACAATATGGCTAAATTTAAAGAGTTTCTTGAAGACAGCCAATATATCAAGGATCGTTCCAACGCCATTGCTTACGGTTACGATATACAAATGCCGATATTTACCAGGGATGAAAACGGGCAGGTAGTTCAGTCTGATCTTACAAAGCTTTTCAATTCTCAAATGGGTACTGAAGAAACTCAGGAACAGCAGATGTCCATGATGGGCGCAAGCAACTCGAACAGTATGATGATGTCTATACCTGTATGGGAGGAGCTTCTTCCTGATGATGACGGAGGATATATCAACCCTCTTCTTGAGGAACAGTATGATGTTGTTTCCGGACGCTGGCCCGAAAGCTATGACGAAGTAGTGGTTGTTCTCAACAAAAATAACCAGATACCTGATGTTGTTACCTATGCTCTCGGTCTAAAGCCTGCGGAATACATGAAAAATATTATTCTGTCCGCTATGCAGGGAAAAGAAATTTCCAATTACGGAGAAACTCAATGGTCGTTTGACGATATTATGTCACAGGAATTCAAAATGATCCTTCCCTGTGAATATTATCAGAAAAAAAGCGACGGCGAGGGATATAACGATCTCACGAAAAGCTCTGTAGGACTTAATACGCTCTTTGATGATGAAACACGAGGCACTTCACTTAAGGTAGTAGGTTTTATTAAACCTAATCCGGATGCTACTGTAACAATGATAAACGGTTACCTCGGTTATACAAAAGGTCTTACGGATTATGTTATTGAAAAAACAAATTCCAGCGAATTAGTGCAGGCTCAGGTGGCTGATACGAAAACGGACCTTCTTACAGGCAAGCAGTTCAAAAGCAGTGATTATGAAGAACCATCAAATTCTGCTAAAGCACTAATGGCAAAAGAATCTCTAAAAAAAGCTGACGAAAGGCAGAAAATTGAAGCAGCCCGTTTCCTGCTTGCTGTTCCGACAAATGAGGAAGTTACACAGACAAAGAAAAAATATCTTGATCCTCAAAACCGTAATGAATTAATGAATACGCTTGGCGAATACGCTCAGTCTGATGAAACTGGTGAAGTCACTTCTGCTATAGATATGCTGGCACCTCTCAGCGATGAAGAATTTGCCGGGGCTGCTCCGCTTATTCTTGAAAAATTTATTCCCACTTATGTAAACATTGAAAAAAGCAAGTATTATGCCGGCATTTCAGACAGTGAGATAATGTCAATATATAATAAGACAGAATTTTCAGACGATGCTTATGTTTCTCTCTTTGACGGCTATACATCTCAGCAGACCTCAGATTACACCTATGAAGATAATCTTTTTATTCTAGGTTACGCAAATGTAAACGATCCCTCGATTATCAGAATTTATGCAAGGTCATTTGAAGAAAAGGAACAAATTTCCGGAGAAATTGAAAAATACAATAAAGAAATGCCCGAAGAAGATCAGATTAACTATACTGATCTTGTGGCGCTCCTGATGTCCTCTATTACCGGTATTATCAGCGGAATTTCATATCTTCTCATTGCTTTTGTCGGCATTTCTCTGGTAGTTTCGTCTATTATGATCGGAATCATTACTTATATTTCCGTTCTGGAGCGTACCCGTGAAATTGGTATTCTCCGTGCTATAGGAGCTTCTAAGCACGATGTAAAAGCCGTATTCAATGCGGAAACCATGCTTGTGGGTCTCACGGCCGGAATCATGGGTATTTTGATATCCGTATTAATCACAATACCAATAAATATGATTATTCATCATGTAACAGAGCTTGACACTCTGCGGGCACACGTTCCTGTTGTCGGCGCTGTTGTACTTGTTGTGATCAGCGTGCTGCTGACTTTGATTTCAGGACTTATACCGGCAAGTGTGGCGGCTAAAAAGGATCCTGTTGAAGCTTTACGAACTGAATAAAAAAATTAAGATTAACGCTTATGGCATTATTTTAAGCCAAAAGCGTTAATCTTTTATCTATATGAATCCTATGAGAACAAATTCTTAATCCATTGTTATATTTTCGTATAAGCAGCATATAATATAACAAATGAGGTGAGCATATATGAAAAAAATCAAATGGATAGATCTTATTATCTTTGTTGTGTCCGCCGAACTTGTAGGGGCGCTTGCAGGAATTCTTGCAGGAAATTCCTTTGACTTTTATAAGGGACTTGCAAAACCGCCTCTTTCGCCTCCAGGCTGGATATTTCCGGTAATATGGACAATCCTCTACGCCCTTATGGGAATTTCTGCCTATATTATTCATGCATCAGATGCCGACAACGACAAAAAGCGTAATTCATTTATTATCTACGGAGCTCAGCTTGCTGTAAATTTTTTCTGGACTATAGCTTTTTTCAGGCTGAGATCCATCGGACTTTCCGTTGGCGTAATACTCCTTTTGCTGGTGCTGATAACTGCAATGATTATCCGGTTCAGACGGGTAAGTATTGCAGCAGCATATTTAAATATTCCTTATCTGCTGTGGACAATTTTCGCGTCATATCTTAATATAGGAGTATTTGTTCTAAACTGAGATTATCCTAAAGCCGCTTATGCGGCTTTTTTATATAATAAAATATAGTTTCAGTCCCGTATACTCAGCATTTCCGTACTATTTTTTCCTATTTGATTTCCGGTTGGATATGGCTTTCTTTGCTTTTTCATGTATATCCTTTAGTATGGCAAGAGTTTTTTTATCGTTTGGAAAAAAACGCTTTAGCAAAAAAATGAAAATGGCAAATGTGACTATTTTTTCCGGTGATATAGGCAGCCATAAAAAAGCAATATATGCTCCGGAAACAGTCGTCAGCCATTTTATATTATAAAACGAGCCTATCCCGAAAGCAATATATGACCATCCGTTAGTTATCAGCCAGGCAATTGCAATACAAAGAAGCAGGCGAGGATTAGTAAAAAATAAATGGCTTACGTTATTTAAGATATGTAAAGTAATGTGTAATCTGTGTGTAATACAATTTATTTGTCAATAGTCTGCCTTTTCTTCATTTCTCCAAATATCGCCCCGCCGACAATCAGTACTCCGCCGACAAGCTGCACGGCTGACATTCTCTCTCCGAGAATAAGGGCGGCAAACAGAATAGCGGAAAGCGGCTCCAGATACCCACATATCGCAACGGTCTGAACGGGCAGACTGCTTACTCCCGAAAAATAAAGGTAACAACCTATACCTGTGTTGAGAAGTCCGAGGACGATTATCCAAACAAGGTTTTCACTTCCGACGGAAATGTGATAGCCTGTTTTAATTTCCACAAAAACAGCCACGGTAAAAAATGCGGCAGCCAATTGTATCATTGTATTTTCAAGTCCCGTAACCGTTTCAGCCTTTTTATTGAACATAATCATAAATGAGTACGTAACCGCAGACATCAGTCCGCAGAAGACACCCCATTTATTCAGACTTCCCGACAGCCTGCCGTTTACAAGAAAAATTCCTGCAAGCACAATTATAAAACCTATAATCTTTTCCTTTGTCAGTTTTTCCTTGAAAACAAGCGGAGATCAAATGTGTTTGTAAGGTTCTCCTTTTTCTCCTCCTGCTCAATATCCTCGGCGTTCAGCAAAATCTGCGCCGCTGTTTTGTCGTAATCTCCGAAAAATTTGTCGTACAGATACATAATGCTGCATTGTCCGACAGCGGCGGCAGCTTGCTTTTTTCTCATGGTGTCGAGATTTTTCAGTCCTAACTTGTTCTTGCCTACGGCAATTGCCCCCGATGATACCAGTAAGCATAGGCGTTTCCGTCTCTTGATTCCTGAGGAATATCAAAATCAATTGTACATCCCGTATAATCCAGCCATACATTGCAGAAAAATCCCCATACTTTGTTATA